>NHDG01000070.1 GCA_002167285.1 Planctomycetia bacterium TMED53 | reverse complement strand
TTTCTTCTGACACGGCTTGTGAATTCAAATCTTTCAAAACAACTCTTTCCATCTGAGCTCTGATTACAGAGGCCTGATCTATAGACCTTCCTCCCCGAATCACAGTGCTCCCCTAGGAGACCTCCACATCACCTCCAGATTAGCGATTCCGATCTCTTCATGCCAACAGGACTGCCCATTCTCTTTAGGAATCCACCTCCATCGCCCCTCTCAAGGAGAGGGCTTCCAAGAGATGAATCCGCTCGATTTTCTCCTTAGCGGCTAAATCAGCGATAGTTCGAGCGACCCGAAGAAATCTCATCCAACAACGCATCGACATCGAGTGCTCCGCCTCCAGCTGCTTCAGAAGCTCTTCGGAATCCGGATCCAAGAGTAGCCACTGACTTCGATCTGACCACTTCAGATGTCGATTAGATGGCCCCAAGCCGCGATTTTCCGCCCACTTCCTCGCTTCCAATACACGATCTTGGATCGTCGCGCTCGAATCAGGAGGATCGATTTCATGGCTCGAAAAGAGTGCCAGCTTTTCCCGTTGCAGAGCGACTTTCAGATCAAACCGATCGAGAAGTGGATCGGAGAGTCTGCGTTGATACCGGAGTCGGTCTTGAGCTCGACATCGACAACGGCCAGTTTGCCCTCGTCCACAAGGACATGGATTCATGGCAGCGATGAGAAGAAATTCGCCGGGGAAAGCGACACTTCCCCCTGCCCTGGAAAGAGTGATCACTCCTTCCTCGAGGGGTTCTCGAAGTGCTTCCAATGCTGCCAATGAAACTTCCGGTAGCTCATCGAGAAATAGGATTCCCCGATGAGCACGAGAAATCTCCCCGGGAGCGATCGGAGTTCCCCCCCCCACCAATCCGGCTACCGTGATACTGTGATGGGGAGCTCGAAAGGGTCTCTGCTGACCATTGGGAGCTTCTCCATCCAGCAACTCATTGATTTGCCGAACCTCACGAAGAGATTCTTGATCGAGGGGAGGCAAAATCCCCGGCACTCGCCGAGCCAACAAAGATTTCCCACAACCTGGGGGGCCCACCATCAAAAGCGGATGCTCCCCAGCCGCGCAGATCTCCAAAGCTCTCCGAGCTTGCGTCTGTCCCAGAACCTCAGACATATCCACGGCTTCTTCACGACCAATGCAAGTTCGATTGAGTTGAGGTTCAATAGACCGATTTTCGAAAGGCTCCATCGGCCGAAGACTCGTCTCGCTGGAAGACTCTTCAATTTCTCCGGCCAATAGAGCGACGACGCGACGTAGTGACTCCGCTTCGATCACTTCGCAGGATCTTGAGTCCCCCCTTTGATAGAAACCCTCTTCTAAATTTTCGGTGTCAGTCCCGGGATGCTGCCCCAGCGGAATAAACAATTTGGGGGATTCAAGATTCTCGTGAGTGCCCGGCACCTGTTGGAGTCGCCGGCAGAGATGGTGGCCGAGGTGGTGGCCGATGGTCATTCCACCACGGACTGGCCGTAATCGTCCATCGAGAGCCAACTCTCCGATAAATCCGTGCCGCTCCAAACCGTCGGCAGCGATTTGGCCACTCTCTGCGAGAATCGCCAGGGCGATCGCCAAATCAAATGCGGAGCCATCTTTCGTGACCGCTGCCGGAGCCAAATGGATGACTACCCGGTACCGATCAGGAAAGCGAAAGCCGCTATTTTCGATGGCTGATCGAATTCTCTGGCGTGATTCCCGAATTCCTGGCCCCGGTAACCCCGTGATCACAAATGAGGAGAGAGCCGGAACCAGGTCAACCTCGACCTCGACCATACGACCGGTGAGCCCCACCAGGTCACCGGAAAATAATCGGAACACCATCCTTCTCCTCGCCGTTCGCCCCTTAGGAGCAAATCTCAATAGGAACGCATTTCAAAGGGAACGAATCTCAAATCGAGAGATCCACCTGTTCAGATCGGCTGCCCAGATCCAGCTGCTCAGATCCAGATGCCCAGCTCCCATGTACATGGGACTGATCGAAGCTCTCACGAGACCTGCCTTCTGAGCGAAAATCGGGCGTTCTGGTTCTCTGGCCCCGAAACGGCTATACTCCTGCTTCTTTGAGGAGCAGCCGGGGGCCAACGTTGACCGCAGAATCCCACGTCGCCACTGACGTGCGAAATCGATGTCGGTGAATCTGCGCTCCCAGTTGAACAATTGCAGTGTTGTAGAAATTGCAGTGTTGTAGAAATTGCAGTGTTGTAAAAATTGCTGTGTTG
Source organism: Planctomycetia bacterium TMED53 (assembly GCA_002167285.1). GTDB lineage: Bacteria > Planctomycetota > UBA8108 > UBA1146 > UBA1146 > UBA12191. Next base: position 9,457 of record NHDG01000070.1, on the reverse strand, counting down.
TAAAAATTGCAGTCGATCCTTTTTCTGCGCTGAATCGCCGTCCCACCCTGAAGGGGGGCCCATGTCACTCAACCGGTCAGTCTTCTCCCAAACTTGCCCTCCGGCATCTTCGATCTCCAGAGCCCAACTGCGACCTCGGACCGGATCCGGTACCTGCGCACTCTTGCTCTTGGGATTCTTCGCCATCTTCCTTTTGCTTCCGGTTTCTAGCAGCGAAGCCGCTGCGATCCCTGACCCAGATGGCAAAGTAGGACGCGTTGTCGATCGTCACGCCGGTGGTGATATGCCCAAACTGTGGCGTGGAGCGACGGAGTTGGAACGACTCGGTGACGATTACATCGGCGAAATCCAGGGGCTCCTGGGTCATGAAAACACCGGAGTGATCTTGATGGGCTCCAAAGCCCTGCTCTCACTCGGGGAGACCGCAGGCGTCAGAGACGCGCTCTTGAAACTCGTGAGCCGCGATGACTTGGATACGGATCGTCGCAAGGCGGCACTCTTCATGGTCGGAGAATTCCGCGATAAGAAGACCACCGACAAACTGCGTGGTATGACCGAGTCCTTCTCTGGAAACCCAGATCTCCGCATCGAATTAGGACGAACCCTTTACCGTGTTACCGGTGATCGATCTGAAGCTCGCGCACTGCTTCAGCCACTTCTCACCGTCGATAATCCGGAAGCGCGAACTGGCGCAGCTCTGGCTCTCGCCGAACTCGGCTTAATCGACGGCGATGTCAAAAGAGTCCTTCGCTCCATCGAGTTGGAGCCGTCACGCCAAGGCGTGCTCGCACGCCTACTTTTGGAGCAAGATAATCTGCTTCGGGCGATCGAAAATGATCGTGACGTCAGGCCACCGGAGACGGAATCAGAAAAACTCGTTGAGGCAGATCGCCAGATGGCTGCCGCACAGCTCGAAATCCTTGCTCTCGAAAAGACTCTCGACGAAAAAGATCAACAGATCGAGCGTCTACAGCGCAACCGAGGCAACCGTGGTGGTAACCACCCCCTCCTCGACGAGCTTCTACAGAGGATCGAACGCTTCTATGTCGATCCATCGAAAGTCGAACAAGAAGAATTGATCACCGCCGCAGCAAAGGGAATGGTCTCCAGCCTCGATCCCTTCTCCTCCTTCATGGACGTGGAAGACACCAAAGATTTCTACGAGGGGATCAGCGGTGTTTACGCAGGAATCGGCGCACAGGTGCAAAAGGATCTCGATACCGACACCCTGAAGATCATCCGTCCTATCTACAAAGGCCCCGCCTATCGAGAGGGTCTGATCAGCGATGATTTGGTGGTCGAAGTCGACGGTATTCCGACCAAAGGAAAGCCCCTCGATGAAATCGTTCAGGGACTCAAAGGAAACCCTGGGACCCCAGTAACACTGAAGGTGTTCCGTCGTGGTTGGAAGGAAGCGAGAGACTTCGTAGTCACTCGCGAAACGATTCAGCTCGATTCAGTCCTCTACCAAATGCTCCCCGGTGATCTGGGATACGTTTCACTGGCCCAGTTTGGTGATACTGCTGTCACCGAGGTCTTCGCAGCCCTCGATGATTTGGAATCACAGGGAATGAAGGCACTAATCCTCGATCTTCGAAGCAACCCCGGTGGCTACCTGGAATCGGCGGTGAAACTGGTCGATGAGTTCGTCGACGACACCTCCATGCCCATCGTTTCGCAGAAGTCAAAGAGCGGCATATTTGAAGATTCCGAGCGCTTCGCCACTGAAGGCAAGCGGGCTGATTACCCCATGGTCGTCCTCATCAATGAATCCAGCGCCAGCGCTTCAGAGATCGTCTCAGGAGCCTTCCAAGATTTCAAACGCGCCAAGTTGATTGGACAGAAGACCTACGGCAAGGGCAGCGTTCAGCGACTTCTGCCAATGTCGCGCAGAATCCAAAACCTTCTCGGAGGTGAATCAACACTGCGTTTGACTGTTCAGCGTTACTACCTTCCCAATGGTCGGTCGATCCATACGGAAAGGGATTCGGATGGCAAAATCGTCGAGGAGGGCGGAGTCAATCCTGACGATGAAGTCGAACTGGCAGAGATTCCTCTCTGGAGGGCAGAAGCCATCGGTAAGATGATCGATGAGGAAGCCTTCAAAAAGTGGATCGATAAGTATGCCAATGAGAATGAAGAGCTGATCGCCAGAATCGTCCGCGAAGGCACCGGCGAAAATGATCTAGAGTATCCGGGCTTCGATGATTGGATCTCGGATTACCAGGAAACGGGCATCACCGAAGAGGACGCTCGTCGTGGATTACGTAACAACCTGCGTCGGCGTGAAGAAGACCGTCGCGGTCAACAGTTCGCCTGTGATTACGTTGAGGATCTGCAGCTGCAATCGGCGATTATCGATCTGCTCGGTCAACTGGGGACTGAGGTCTCCACCATCCCTCAGTACAATCGCATCGAGAAGGTCACCGAAGAGGAAACAGAAGAAAAGGCTGAAAGCCTATAGGTTCTCTTCCTCTGACAAAAGTAAAGCCGCGGAAGGGTGACTCCCTTCCGCGGCTTTATCAATTCAAGATCACCGGTAAGCGTTTCAATCTTCGTCTTTCCGAAACTCCTGATGCCCATTTTTCTTGATCTCGCTAATTTTCTTTGCATGTTCGCCGGCGGTCTTCGTATCTCCAACCATCACAGCTCGCTCGACATGCAACCACTGTTCGAGAGTGGCGATGATGGCGAGTCGATATCTAGTCAGAGAATTTGAGCGTGCCTTTGGATCCTCCATCTCGGCAATCAGGTTAGGCACCAAATCCTTCGTTTCAAGGGTGGCAGCCTGGGCCTTCTGGATATGAACCAGAGCTTCGTCAAGTTTATTCGCGCGTAATGCTCGGCGGAAAGAGCGGCCCGCCGACTTCATACGCTTCATGATCTCATCGATTTTGGCATCGTCCCCCACCGCACTGGTCTTCTCAGCATCCTGCTGCGCAAAGAGAGTACCGCCTTGCTGTGATTCTGGGCTGCTCGCGATGACCAATAGAATCGAAGCGATCAACAAAAGCGTCAGCGAGAAATGAATGGGATTGGATTTTTTCAAGATAGGCATTTCAGGTTCCTTTCAAAAACAAAAGACGGCCAGGAAGAAGCTTCCTGACCGTCCCAAAATCGGCTTTTCACTGATGATTAGCAGTACTCGCGCCAGGGCTTTACCATCAACTCATCAGTATCACGGATCTTCCACAAAGCCTCGACAAAGAGGTTCGCCGCCTGAATATTGGTCAGCAATCCAATGCCATAGTCGACCGTCTTACGACGTACAAGATATCCGCTGGTGAGATCGTTTCTCTCAAGACTTCTCGGAATGTTGATCACCAAATCGATCAAGCCTTGCTCGATAGCTTCGATGGCATCCATTGGCTTCGTACCTTCTGGGAACTCATCTTCTCGCATCGGCATACTCAGCACTTGGGTCTCAACACCATTCTCCATCAGGAACTCATGAGTTCCTTTGGTCGCATACACCGGGATTTCCAGCTGCTGCAACTTTCTGGCGCTCTCAAGGAAATCGACCTTGTCTTCAATCTTTCCTGTCGTCAGCAGGATCCCCTTTTCAGGAATCGTGAATCCGACGGACAACAAAGCTTTGAGATAGGCTTCCTCTACCTGATCACCAAGACAGGCGACTTCACCAGTGGATGCCATCTCGACTCCGAGAAGCGGATCCGCTCCTTTGAGACGCGAGAAGGAGAACTGAGGCGCCTTGACACCAACGAAGTCGAATTCAAAGGCCGACTTGGCAGGAGGATCCACCTGCTCACCGAGCATCGCCCGGATCGCATAGTCGATAAAGTTTTCTTTGAGAATCTTGGAAACGAACGGGAAGGATCGAGAAGCTCGCAGATTGCACTCGATCACTTTGATGTGATTGTCACGGGCGATGAACTGAATGTTGTAAGGCCCCGTGATATTGAGAGCTTCGGCGATCAATCGAGAGATCTTTTTGATTCGACGAGAAGTCTCCAGGTACAGACGCTGTGATGGGAAGACCATCGTCGCATCTCCTGAGTGAACTCCCGCATTTTCGACGTGCTCACTGATCGCGTAGCAAATCACTTTGCCATCCTGAGCCACTCCATCCCATTCGATCTCTTTGGCTCCTGCGATGAACTTAGAAACCACCACCGGATGCTCTCTTGAGACATCGGCTGCGGCTTTCAGATAACTCTCCATCTCCGCGTCGGAATGGGCGACACTCATCGCTGCACCACTGAGGACATAGCTCGGGCGAATCAATACCGGGTAGCCACAACCTTCAGCGAAGGAACGAGCATCGTCGACACTGGTCAATTCGCGCCACTCAGGCTGATCGATACCGAGCTCATCGAGAAGTGAAGAAAACTTCTCGCGATTTTCCGCCCGATCGATGTCTTCCACTTTCGTGCCCAAAACTTTGACCCCACGGTTCCCAAGGGGTACCGCCAGCTGGTTGGGGATCTGCCCCCCTACACTGATCACCACACCTTGGGAATTTTCGCGTTCAAAGATGTCGAGAACCCGTTCCAGGGTCAGCTCTTCAAAGTAGAGGCGATCACATGAGTCATAATCGGTGGAGACGGTTTCGGGGTTGTAGTTGATCATGACGGTTCGATGACCACTGCGAGACAATGCCTGCACCGCATTGACTGCGCACCAATCAAACTCTACCGAAGATCCAATCCGATATGCTCCTCCACCCAAGACGACGTAGGGGGCGGGATCCTTCGCAACCACGTCATCCTCACGGCCGTTGTAGGTCATGTAGAGGAAGTTGGTTTGCGCGGGGTATTCGGCAGCCAGGGTATCGATCTGTTTGACTACCGGTCGAATCCCTAACTCTTCACGTCGATCTCGGACCTCCAGCGATGCGGCATAGCCAGGCTCGATGGGAGTTTCCCGGCGCAAGGCTCGGGAAATCTGGTTATCACTGAAGCCCAACTCCTTGGCCTTACGCAATAGATCCTTTGGCAGCGAGGCGAGATCGAACTCGCGAATCTCGTGCTGACAACGGACCACTTCCCCAACCCGTTCGATGAACCAGGGAGTGATATGAGTCAACTGATGGATTCGTTCGACACTCCAGCCTTTGCGCAGGGCTTCACCGATGGCGAAGATTCGCTCCTCCGTCGGTACCACCAGCAACTCCTCGAGGTTTTCTTCCTCGAAGTGATCGCGGGCAGAAACGAGACCGTGGGCCCCCACTCCGAGCATACGACAAGCTTTTTGTATCGCTTCCTCAAAGCCGCGGCCGATGGCCATCACTTCGCCAACACTCTTCATTTCACTGCCGAGACTAGTGGAGACTCTGCGGAATTTCTTCAGGTCCCAACGAGGCATTTTAATGACGCAGTAATCGAGGGCAGGTTCAAAGCAGGAAGCGGTGACCTGCGTAATGCTGTTGGGGACGTCGATGAGGCTGTAACCGAGAGCCAGTTTCGCCGCCACAAAGGCGAGGGGATAACCGGTGGCCTTCGACGCTAGAGCGGAAGATCTCGACAAACGTGCGTTGACCTCGATGATTCGGTACTCGTCCTTGTCGGGATGCAGTGCGAACTGCACGTTACATTCACCCACGACTCCCAAGTGCTGGATCAACCGGATCGAGACTGAGCGCAGTCGATGATAATCGTGATCGGAGAGGGTCTGTGAGGGAGCCACGACGATGCTTTCGCCGGTGTGGATTCCCAATGCGTCGATGTTCTCCATATTACAGACGGTGATGCAATTGTTCATCGCATCACGGACCACCTCGTATTCGACTTCCTTCCAGCCCTCGAGGTATTCCTCGACCAATATCTGCGGAACCGTGGCGAGGGCATTCGACGCCATCTCAGTCAGTTCCTCAACGCTGCGGGCGATGCCGGAACCCTTTCCTCCCAGCGAAAACGCTGAGCGAACCATCACCGGGAATGAAATCTCCTCGGCGGCTTCAAGGGCACTTTGCAGATCTTCGCAGGCGCGGCTCCGTGGCGTATCCATGTCGATGGACCGCAATACCTCGGCAAACAGGTGACGGTCTTCCGTCGTACGAATCGTATCGAGAGGAGTACCCAAAACTCTGACGTTGTACTTCTCAAGAATACCGAGTTCATCCAGCTCAACTCCACAGTTGAGGGCGGTCTGCCCACCAAAGGAGAGCAGCAATCCGTCAGGGCGCTCACGCTCGATCACTCGCTCCACAAAGTGGGGATTGACCGGAAGGAAGTAAACCTCGTCTGCAAGATCTTCACTGGTTTGAATGGTGGCGATGTTCGGATTGACGAGGATTGTGCGAATACCTTCTTCACGCAACGCTTTGATCGCCTGCGAACCGGAGTAGTCGAATTCTCCCGCCTCGCCAATCTTGAGTGCACCACTCCCCAGAATCAGGACCTTATTGGGCTTTTCGATTTCAACTTTGTCGTGGGTATGAATGTTCATCGGGCGAACTCCAACAACAGGTCAAAGAGGCCTTCGGCGTCCCGGGGTCCAGGGTTGGCTTCCGGGTGGAACTGTACAGAGAAGAAAGGCTTCGACGAATGTCGAACTCCTTCATTGGATCCGTCATTGGCGTTGCGATACCATTCCTGCCACCCGGCAGGAGGATTCGCACCGTCGACAGCGTATCCATGATTCTGGCTGGTCACATAACAGCGGCGACTGCCCACTTCATAGCAGGGCTGGTTTTGTCCCCGGTGACCAAAATCGAGTTTGTAGGTGTCGAATCCGGCTGCTAAAGAGAGCAGCTGATTGCCGAGACAGATCCCCATCAATGGACGATCTTCAGCGAGAGCCCGGCGCACCATTTCAATGGTTTCGGCAGTCATCTTTGGGTCACCTGGGCCATTCGAAAGCAGTACGGCGTCCGCTTTCTCGGCCACAAAATCATGATTCCAAGGGACCTGCAGTACATCTGCTCCACGGGCTTGCAGGCAACGAATGATGCTCGTCTTCGCGCCACAATCGACGAGTACGACTCGGGGGGCACCATCTTTGCCGCATGAGTGAAGTATCGGTTCGGAACAACTCACTTCAGCAACGACATTGTAGGAACCGGGATCGTGGCAAGGCTCCGAACGAACCTCTTCACAATTTTCGCTATCGTCGATCAGCAAACGCCCCTTGATGGTGCCGTATTGACGGAGGTGACGAGTCAACTCTCTGACGTCGACCCCTTCGATTCCAGGCACACCTTCCGAGGCGAGCCAGTCGGAGAGGGACTGCCTTGATTTCCAGTGGCTGAAATCTCTCGACAGTCTCTGCACGACCAGTGCTTGAGCCTGTATTCGGGAAGATTCAAAACCATCTTGAACTGGATTGCCCGGTTCCCTTTCAGGGACACCGTAGTTACCCGCAAGTGGATACGTCAATGTCAGAAGTTGCCCGCGGTACGATGGATCGGTCAATGATTCTGGATAACCGACCAATCCGGTTGCAAAGACCACTTCTCCTGAAATCGATCGATTCGCACCGAAGGCTTGGCCTTCGAAGCGAACTCCATCTTCTAATTCGAGAATGGCATTTTGACGACGACTAAGAGCGGCTTCCTCCACAGAAGGATGCGAGTCGTGTTGATTCAATGTTGGGTCCCCCAAGATACTGCCTTCCACTGATGATCGATCCATTGATCAGCTCCCTGAAAGTGACGAAATCGCCGTACACTTCCTCGCCAGCCTCCCCAAAAACCGATATCGGAGGCTGCCCGGCACTGATCAGGAATCCAATGCAGATCCTGAGGATAAGAGTTTAGAAGCAGGATGGGGCTCGCGAAAGTTACCCGCCAAAAAGGATCAAAATTTCCATCCGACGAGACAACCTCCCCGCCCCGTCTCTCCCCGATCCCGGCGATAGCTGAAAAGGTGAGAATCCTGGTGGCTACAGCGTGGATCCAAGGCGATCCGATCCATGCTTAAACCGGCCTGTAGTAGGGTTTGGAGGAGGATCGTCGTAATATCGAGGGTATTCCCGGAGATCGCCTGCTGCGCTCCCGGAAGTGGTGAGACCGCCTCGATGACCTCTGATCCGACAACGTATTGGGGTCCACGGATTCCCGGAGAAATCACCGCGAAGAGGTCAGAGGTTGATCCCGAGAAGTCGAGAAGCGGTCGCAATGCCCCAGCGGCAGTCCCCCGCCAGCCGCAATGAGCGATGCCGACCCTTCTCTCACGGGGGTCGATCACGGTGACCAGCGGGCAATCCGCTGTCAGAGAGAGGGCAAAGATCCCCGGGCTCTCAATACAGACGACGTCGTGACCCGCCAATTTTTTAGAGGGTCCAGCAAACCCCTCACCCGCATCGTGCTCGGTGGCGTGGAGGACCTCACAACCATGAACCTGACCAGGAACGATCACGCTCTCCGGCGAGATATTGAGTGCGCCAATCAATCGACGTCGATTTTCGAGAACTGCCCCAGGATCATCTCCGGTGGAAAAACCCAAATTGAGCGAATCAAAGGGCGCTTCACTGACTCCCCCAAAGCGATCTGGGAAAGCTACAACCAATCCTTCAAGCCTCAGATCCTGGCGAAATTGTTGAGCCAGATCAGTGATCTTTAATTGAGCTGGATCGGTGGACACTCAAGCCGCCGCTTCAGGCCCTTTGAGCAAAGGAATGACATACTCTCGAAGAAGTGTTTTTGAAGCGGCAGCCATCGGCACCGACAACAGCATCCCTAACAAGCCAAACCACTGAGCAAAGATTAAGAAAGTGACGATCACCGTCACCGGATGAAGTCCCACTTCTTCACCGAGGAATCGTGGAATCAAAACAAATCCTTCCACCACTTCCATCGCTCCAAAGAGAGCTGCCGTCAAAATCAGCAGAACTAAATCGTGATGCTCGAACCAACAGATTCCAAGGGCCGGAAGAAGTGCGAGCCAAACTCCAACGTAGGGGATCAGAGAGAGGAACCCTGAAGCGATTCCGATCAGGAATCCATAAGGGACGCCGAGTAAAAACAAACCGGCACCGGTGACCACGCCCTTGATCACACAAACGAGTAATCTTCCGCGGAAGAAACCGGAGAGGATTCCATGAATCTCCAGAACTACCTTTTCGAGACGGGGCCTCGAACCTGAAGGAATCCACATACGCATTCGGGCCAGCATCGGATCAATCTCGAGGAGGAAGAAGAAGACGTAGATGGGGACCAGCAAAAGCCAATTGCTCAGCTCCAGTAAACGGTCGAGGGCATTCTGTCCCCCGGAGGTGATCCGCGAGGCCACCTCCGCGCCAACACTCAGTGCACCCGATTCGACCTCTGAATCTTGGGAACCCCCCTTGGCCGAAGTGTTGCTCTCTTCTGTCGATCCGATTCCATTCAGAGCGCGTAAAAACCTTCCGGCGGTCATGTCGAGGACCGATTCCACCTGCCGGGCGAGGGCTTCGTCCGGATTCTCATCCGCATTTCTACCGTACTCTTCAGTCACTCGATCCTTCCAGCGCTGGAAGCCGAGTGCCACTCCCGGAAACTTTTCATTGATCAGCGTTT
>NHDG01000069.1 GCA_002167285.1 Planctomycetia bacterium TMED53 | reverse complement strand
AGATCAAGAATCCCGCATCCGAATCGGGGTTGTCGCACGGATGCAACGGCACCGCAAATTTCCACAACTAATCGAGGCGTTTTCACTGGCCGCTGCTGAAGATCCAAAATTAGTGTTGGAGATTCTTGGTAGAGGAACCCATCAAGAAGAGGTTGCAAAAGAGCCTGCAAGAAGAAGTGGCTTCGAGGATCGGATCAAATTTCCAGGTTATGTTGAACAAGCGCTCTACCCACAATCTTTGCAGAACTTCGATATGCTGATCTTTTTGGTACCGGGTTCCGATGGAACCTGTCGAGCAGCTCGCGAAGCCCTCTCAAGCGGCATACCCGTAATTGCCTCGCGTCGTGGGCTTCTCCCTGAATTGATCCCTGAAGATTGTGGAATATTACTCCGCGATGAGACCTCCGCAGAGATCGCTTCAGCGATCATCCAATTGGCGCAAGATTCGCACGGACGCAAAGTCATGGGAGAAAACGCACGCAACCATTCTCTGAAGAATTGCTCCCCAAGCGCCCTTGCTCAATCGTTGGATAACGCTATTCAGCCCCTTCTCAGCTCCATTTGAGCGAAATTGCCCAAAATCGAGAAAATTATCTTCAGATCTTCCCCAGGGTTGTCGAGGAATCCATTGGGCAGGAAGGACTTGCCCGTGGCCCCAGTGGCCTTAATAGGCCAATGGCCAAAATCGAAAGGGTGAGAGATGAATAACGGTAACAACGGTCAGATCGTGACCAACAACATCAACAGTGTGATTTTTCCTACGGCACGCGTCGTCAGTGGCCTTTTGGGTTTCTACGCCCTCTGCACCATTGCCACCAATTACGCAGTGTCCAACAATTTTGACTTCAATGTCTTCGCCGGTATCGTCGCCATGGCGATGGTGATCTGCTTTGCTGTTTGCTCTGCAAGTATGTGGAAAAACGGCTTCCAGGTCTTCTCTGGCAACGTCGACAATGTTTCTGAAGCTTGCACCTACTGGAACAAGCTTGCCAATGGATTCATCGTTTCTTGCGTTGTCTTCACCGCAGGATCTTTCTTTGCTGGTGCCGGTAGTTCCAACATCGTGAATGCCCTTGCTCCTGCATTCTTCCCCTTCTTCATCGGCATGTGCGGCTACTACACTTGTAAAACAATTGCCGCAGCTTGTACCACCACTGCGATCTCACGTGTCAATGAGGCCAACTGTGACAATGCTGTCAGCGGTCAAGCCAACACTGTCGTAAATGACATGAATGTCATTCAAGATACAAATGCAAAGACCTACACCTCCTAAGACACTCCACGAAAATTTGCTTAAGTACTTTTCCCGTGTGCTCTTAACGAGCACACGGGATTTTTTTTCGCCATACAATGTATGGAAATCAATGTCGACGACTGAATCAATCCAAGTACTCTATTTGTTTACAACACTTGAACCTGCGACTTTGTAATCATATTCTTGGGAAGTTATCCGTTTATTAACCCGCCAAATGTACTTGGCTAACAGATTTAAATTATCTCTATGGGAGGTGTGTCCCCGGCACCCCAAGTGTGTGTCCGCGGATTCTTTCATGGATCGTGAAATCCCTTTATTCCGATCGGGAGAAACTATGTATCAGCAGATTCATCATCGTCAGGGGACGATCATATTGACGGCCCTATTCATCATCTCAGGCCTATGGGTCGGTGGCGTTGTCACCGCAGGAGATGCCGTCTTTATCGATACAGCACAAATCAAAGTCTCAGGGGCACGTAGCGGCTCAAACCTGGGAAAATCTGTTTCCGGAGCAGGAGACGTCAACGCTGATGGCCACAAGGACGCCATCCTTGGTGCTCCTGAAACCGACAATGAATCTGACGGTCGTAGGGGACACGCTTACATCGTGCTGGGTTCGTCCAACATCGAAACTGAAATCGATCTGAAGTCCCCCACTCCGGGTACGACGATCAAAATCGTTGGAATGCACTCCGGTGACTTGCTCGGATACTCCGTCTCTGACGCAGGTGATGTGAACGGTGACGGTATCGACGATTTCCTCATCGGTGCACCGAACTCCCATGGAAGTCAAGGTTCCGATGACGATGGTAATGGCCGTGCCTACCTGATCTACGGATCGGCAAATCTCCCTTCTGAAATCCATGTCGGGCAGCTCGGCGGAATGGGTGTCACCATCATCGGCGGACAGGAATCAGGTAAACTAGGTTACTCCGTCAGTGGTGCAGGAGATTTCAACTCCGATGGATACTCTGATTTCCTGATCGGTGCGCCCGGAGAAGAACATGGTTCTTCCAATAGCGGAGCCGCATACCTGGTATACGGTGGAATGCTTCCTGACACCATTCACCTTGGTGCCGGACACCCCATGGTGACAAAATTCAGAACCGGTGGAAACAGTGATAATGTCGGCCACTCCGTTGCAGATCTCGAAGATTTCGATGGTGACGGACATGACGACATCGCGATTACCGCCATGCGTCACCCAGACAGTGGCGGCATTAACGCCGGTCGAGTTTGGGTTGTATACGGTGGAATGAGCGCCGGTTCAGACGTCAATCTGAACAATCTCTCCAACTCAGGTCTCGCAGGTACAAAAATTCGTATTCCCGATGGAGATCATGAACTGGGCCAGTCAGTCGCTGGTGCGGGTGATGCTGACAACGATGGAGATTCGGAACTCCTGATCAGCCGCTCTCTTCACGACCAGGACCCAAACACTCTACAAACTCTCGCCTATTTGGTTCGAGGATCTTCGGATCGACCTGAGAGCATCAACCTGAACCAAGGTGGACCAGGAATCACTGCCTACAGAACGCTCTTCGATAACGATGAAGATGGTCAAACCGTTCATGGAATCTACGACCACTCCGGTGATGGACTCGACGATCACCTCATCGGTATCCCAAGAACTGTGATCCTTGAACAAGAGAAGGGCAGTGCCCACCGTGTCAACGGTGGTCAAGACCTAGGCTCCTCAGAGGTGCTCGACTTGCATCAACAGGAGGGCAGAGCCTACCTCGGAGTGAAGGACAATCAATCTGTTGGACGTTCCGTGGGTGGAACCGGAGACATCAACGATGACCGGGCCAATGACCTTGTCATCGGTGCACCTGGAGATAGCCCATACGGTCGTCTTCGTGCAGGTGTCGCCTACTTCTTCCTCGGTAAAGAACTACGTTCGCCTAATCAGGTGAATACCAGTGCTGTTGGTCAGGTCGTCTCAGTGACTTGGAACAACAGAGCGACCTACGACACTGTCGAGTTGTTCCGGGATGGTTCTCTTTTGGCAACCCTTCCGGGTGATACTGAAAGCTACACCGATCACGATGTGGCCTACGGAGATCACACATACCGGGTCAGGGGTAATCGCCGACATATCACCACGGTGAAGAAGTCGAGCTCAATTCGTGTTCTGACTCCCATCTCCGATTTCGACTGCACGTCCCTTGGACGCAATGTGACTCTGGAGTGGACAAACAACGACAGCTACTCCTCGACCGACGTCTACCGTGACGGCATGTTGATCGCGACGACACCGGGAGGCGCGACATCTTACTCGGACATCGATGTCTCTTTCGGATCCCACACCTACACCCTTGTGTCCCATGGTGATCGCAGTGAAACTTTGCCGACCCACTGCTCGATCAACGTTTTACAGGCTCCCTACTTGCCAAATTGCAATGCGGCTCCCGATGCAGGCAACAATGTCATCGCCACCATCAACTGGACCAATGGCCCCGACACCATCTACGAAACGATTCGAATCTATCGTGACGGCATGCTCCAGGCCACTCTCCCAGGAACCGCCGTTACCTACTCAGAAATGCTCCCAGAACCGGGTACTTACATGTACGCAGTTCAGGGTGTCGATGACTCTGGCCGTGCATTGAGTGACAAACTTTACTGTGAAGTGGTCGATCCCATCGCACCAAAAGCACTCGAGTGTAGTGCCATTGGTTCGACTGCATTCTTCCAGTGGGTCAACACCGATGCCTACGACACGATCTACGTGCAGTTTGGTCCTGCGGATGGCTCTCAACCTCCGATGGATCTGGCCGTCCTCTCAGGTAACACCCAGACTTACCAAACCACCGTTGCAGCTCCGGGCGATTACACCGTCTGCATCCGTGGTGAGAGCTTGATGGATCCGAATTCTCCGAACTTCGGACAAAGCAGCCGTATCTGTTGCACTCTTTCGATTCCTCACCCACTGAACAACCTGACATCTTCTGCTGAAGGTCAAGTCGTGACCCTCAACTGGGAGAATGGTGGCCCTTACGACACCATCGAAATCCGTCGGGACGGGCTCTTCATTGCCCAAATCAGTGGCCACTTGACCAGTTACACCGATGCTCCCTCACCCTACGGCTTACGTGATTACAGTGTCACTGCGAAGCTTCGTGAGGGTGTCACAGATCCTGTCTCTACCCAGATTACTGTTCTTCGTTCTCCTGAGAACTTCAGCTGCAGAGGAGAAGCAGACCAGGTTCGTCTCAACTGGACAAATCCAATGCCCAGCTACAGTGACTTGGATATCTACAGAGATGGGCAGTATCTCACCACCGTTTCCGGTGATGACATGGAGTACATCGATGCTCCTCTGACTCCGGCTTCTTACAGCTACTCGATCAAGGCCCGATTGGGAAGCAGTACCAGCGATGCCTCCGATTGTGACACTGTCATTCCAGAGCCCATCAACACCGTCGGAACTGGGCTGCTCAATGGTCGTAATGCCCTGATTACTTGGGCAAACCCGGTTACTGAAGCCACCTCGGTACGTTTGTTCAGAGACGGAACTGAGATCGCCTCACTGCCTCCGACGACGACCGCATTCCTCGATCCGGATCTGCTCGTCGGAACATACGAGTACTGTGTCCGTGCAGAGATCGATGCCAACTACAGCAGTCTCTCCTGTGCAGTCGCCATCGTTCCCGCACCTCCAACCGACATCATTTGCAGTGTGGATGAGGCAATCACGACACTGACATGGAACAATGGAGAACTTTACGACAGCGTCATCATCATGCGTGACGGTGGAACCATCGTTGAAGATATTCCAGGTGACGCCTCGAGCTACACTGACGAAAATCCTGGCCCTGGCCCCCACCTTTATCAGGTGTTCGGCCGTATCGGTGATTTCGTTTCAGAGAGCCTCGATTGCCAGGTCGTGGTGCCATACCCACCAGCCCAACTCGCTTGTAGCCTGGCCAATGGTACCGATTCGGTTCTGACTTGGATCAATACCGAGCCGTCCACTAGCATTCTCGTCTACAGAGATGGTGTTCAGATCGCAGAAGTCGCTCCGGATGCCGGTGGATACACCGATGCAGGAGTTGCTCCAGCGACCTACACCTACTGCGTCGTCAATGTCTACGCCCATTTGCCAGGTTCGAAAACCAGTGCCTGGACCTGTTGCGATCTGATCGTTCCAGCCCCGCCGACGAATTTGGCTTGCCTCTCCGTCTCAGGAGATGTGGAACTGAGCTGGACCAACAACGACAACTACAATTCATTAGAATTACGCCGTGATGGCAATATCATCGCTGAGCTCGATGGAGCCACTACGACTTACACAGATCCGTTGGTCACACCTGGTACTCACATGTACTCGATTGCCGGAACGATTTTGGGTAACAACTCTACCTACGATTCCTGCATGGAAGACGTCCCCGCTGCGATCACTGATCTTTCACTCAGCTCTCTCGCTGATACCGTCACTTTGAACTGGAGTCACTCTGGTCCTGGTGATGAGGTCGTCATCGCCCGCGACGGTACCGCCATCGCCACGCTGAGCAGTGCAGAAACCACTTTCACCGACTCCGGTCTCAGTGCTGGTGATTATGAATACTGCCTGACAATGACCATCGGTGATGGCACCAGCCCCACCGTATGTGGCTGGATTCACGTTCTTGCCAACCCCAGTGATTTGGCGTGCTCATCTGCAGCAGGTTTCGTCAACCTTTCATGGACCAACAACGATACTTACGACACCCTCGTCCTCGAGCGTGACGGTGCACTGTTGGCAATCCTCTCCGGAGGCGATACCAGTTACACCGATGACTCCGCCGCTGTCGGCCTAAGAAGCTACACGCTCCGTGGTGAAATCACGACGAGCATCAGTGGCACTGACAGCTGTACGGTCGATCACTTCCTCGCTGCTCCTACCAATCTGAGTTGCAGTGTCACCAGCGGTGAAGCCGATCTGACCTGGGATAATGGTGATACTTACGAAAGCATCATTCTCAGCAGGGATGGATCCCTCCTCGAAATCTTGCCGGGAGATACGACCAGCTATCACGACGCAACGATCGTCTTCGGTAGCCGCAGTTACTCATTGGTTGCTACCGGTGGATCCATCGAAAGCGATCCGACCCAATGCGGGCTCGAAGTCCCTGCAATGCCGATGGATCTCTCCTCCAGCACTTTGGATGATACGGTGACTTTGACCTGGAGCCTGGCCGCACCTGGTTCTGCGCAAACCGTCACACGTGACGGCGCTGCGATCGCAACCCTATCCGGATCTGCGACAACCTTCACTGATACACCAGGGCCTGGTACCTACGAGTACTGTGTCACCAACTCCATCGGTGGAAATACCAGTGCTACCGCATGCACTTCGGCAAGAGTCTTGGCCAACATGACCGGCTTCTCTTGCAGTTCAGCAGCGGGTCTTGTGACCATCACCTGGACTAACAATGATTCCTACGGCTCACTGCTTCTTGAGCGGGATGGGCAAAAGTTGGCGATCCTGAATGGTGGAACTGATTCCTTCGTGGATGATTCTGCTGCGACTGGAAGCCACACTTATGAGCTGACCGCCTCGGTGGAGAGCGAAAACACCACCAGTGGTACTTCTAGCTGCACAGTTCTTCATGAGTTGGCCGGTGTCAGTTCGCTTGCCTGCTCAGTGACCGACAGTGAAGTGGATCTCTCATGGTCCAACAACGACACTTATGCTTCGATCACTTTGAGCAGAGATGGTGAGTTCTTGGCACTGCTTTCTGGAGATGCCACCTCTTATCACGACTCTGACCCTGTGGCCTTCGGAAGCTCGACGTACACACTTGTTGCTGCTGCGGGCTCTATCGAAAGTGACCCCACCAGCTGTACAGTCGATGTTCCTTCGACTCCCGAGAATCTTGCCTGCTCCTTGAGCAATGGTGCACAGGTTCAAATGAGCTGGGACCTTCCTGCAAATGGTAGCTCAGTGAGTATTCTCCGTGACGGTGCCTTGATCGATTCACTTGGGGGCTCTGCCACCAGCTACACCGACACTCCAGGGCCAGGCACTTACACATACTCGGTGGTGAATAACAGTGCAGACGGCACGTCAGCCGCAATCTCCTGCACCATCGTCGTACCGGTTCCGTTGTCTGGGCTTGGTTGTATCACCATCGGCGACGGCAACATCCTCACCTGGACCAACGGTGAGACCTACGACAATATCGCGGTATACCGTAACGGCGAAAAGATCGGTGCCACCAATGGCGGAACCGAGTCTTTCACTGACTTCCCCCTCGATGCGGGTACTTACGACTACGATTTGATCGCCAACATTGGAACCTCTGAAACTGCGGCAGTCTCCTGCTCAGTGACGATTCTGACGCCGCCGATCAATCTTGCATGCACCTTCTACGGTGCTCCCATCAATCTGAGTTGGGAGAACACGGCAAACTACTCGACGATTCATATCGAGCGGAATGGCGTGTTGATCACCTCCATTGCCGGTAACTCGACCCAATACCAGGATGTCGTTCCGGTTGAAGGTGATTACAGCTACGTCATCTACGGTGAACATGCCGACGGTGTGACGACTTCGACAACATGCGCCGGAAATGTGAAGCGTTTCCTTCGTGGTGATGCCAACGCTGATACCAACTGTGATATTGCCGACGGCATTTGGGTTCTGAACTGGCTCTTCATCAATGGCCAGGAGCCGACTTGCTTCGACGCCGCCGACTTCGATGACAATGGCCTCGTCACCATTGGTGACGCCATGTTGATGATCTTCTACTACCTCCATGCTGAGGGCATGCCAAGCATGCCACCGGCCAATAATTACCCGGAGGCAGGATTGGATCCGACGGATGACACCCTCGACTGTATCGACTCGCCTTACTAGGCCGTTGCGATAAGTCAAGGATAGGTCACCTATATCCCCCCGCTGGAATACAGACCAGCGGGGGGATTTTTTTGTTTCCAACGATCAAGTTGCCACGGTCGGAAGGTGCCGGATTTCACTTTGCGGGTTATGCTAGAGCTGAGAGAATCGTTCACCATAGTGCGATCTCGCCAACGTTCACTGACTTCAGATTCGGGATTCCATGGCCATCGGTACCGGACACACCCTAGGAACAGAAATGCTCTCTCCTGGTAGCTACGGGCCCGTTTGTTCCCGCTGCCCGGTGCGCTCCGGTTGTAACAAAATCTGTGATCTGGTGGAAAATTTGATCCCCAGCATGGAAAAGGGTCGGGTCGATGCAGAAGACCTACCGCGGCTGTACATGGGAATCCGAACCGTCAACGTACTCCTCGAAAACACCCACTTGCTGACTCCACGACAGCAAGAAGTCGTGCAGTTGTACTATCGTGAATCACTCCAGCAGCAAGAAATTGCTGAACGATTACGGGTGACCCAGCAAGCCGTCGCCGATGCCTTGGTGAGAGCACGCAGAGCTGTGGGAAAACACTTCGGGAATCGTGAATTTGCGCGCTCCACACCCTTTGAAGCCTAATACAGACATACAAAACCCTATTTCTCATCTCTTCGAATCATTTCGCGTTGAACCTTGAGGAGAACCGATAGCCCCAATTCGAGGCAAGAATCTTGCTCGATAGCCCCTTCTTTAAACGCTCTTTCAACTTCGAGACTCTACAGCGGACAGATATTCGGCAACTATTTCCTGAGTCCTCCTTCCCTACTAGGACTCCCGTCGGTGCCGATTGACACAGGTCCTTCCCCGGCTAAAATTCATAAAGGTGATAAAGTCAGGAAGAGCCTCTATGGGGGTTCCGCCACAGATCGGGGTCATCCGTGGTGCGCACCTTCCCGTAAAGCCTGCCAGAGTAAATTCTTCTGACGATTTCGACCATCCGTGTCGGGTGCGCTTTATCTTTTAGTTGGGACTTAGTCCTTCCTGATTGGCACTTGCGTTTTTCCGCTCCGAACCAGAGTTCGCATGCGGGGCCTCCAAAGAGGTAATTCTCGAGGAAAGAATGTTCAAATGATGCATTCCCTTAATTCGATTATCGGTTCTCAGCACATGGGATTACCGGCCGGCAATCGCGGTCACAGCCGCACTGCATTCACCCGCAACGTATTTTTGTTAGCTGTGGTGATCTGCACATTGTTCGCTGGCCCCGCCCAGCAGGACGCCGACGCACAAATCTTCTGTGACTCCGCTGACCCCGCGTATGGAACCTGTTTCCTGCAGACCGAACCCTTTGACGGAGACATTCCATTCTCAACGACCGTCAATGTAATCACCGGTGATCTTTTTGTTGCCGATTACCTCAGTGGAGTCTTTTACAGGTACAACGCTAGTGAATTGTCAGCTCCCCCTGAAACTCTTACCGCTCCCAAAGGTCCCGCCACTTACCTCGGTTTGGCGTGGAGCGGATTCGACAATAATCTTTACTGGATCGTGAATGATCAAGGTGCGCTCCTTCTCGTCGTCTCCAGCTTGGGTGGTAACCTCATCTCTGAGACGCCGCTGACGGTTCCTTCAGGTGCCACCAGCCTCTCAGGGCTCGCATGGTTGCCGAATACCAACACTTTTTGGACCAACGATTTCGAAAACGACACCTACCTTGAAATGGCTACTGACGGAAGTTTCACCGGAAACTCCTTCCCCAACCCTGCTCTCGGCGGCACCAGCGCTGGTGCATTTGGCTTGGGCTTGGCAGTGGTTCAGGATTTAGTCAGTTTTGAATTTTACTTGGACATTCCGATCGGCCCTCCTGCGGCAAATCGTACCAGCACCGTTGAGCGCGTAGATACGGGCGGCAACATTCAGGGACTCTCATTCCCTCTCGCCAGTGTCAATAATCTGAGCGGCTGGGTCACCGGAATCGCATGGGTTCCCGAAGGATCTGCCCCTGGGACTCCGAGTCATTTCATTCTCGATCAAACCAACAAGTTGATCGTCGAAGTCCCGGTTCCCAATCCTGCGGCACCTTCGATCTCCGTTCTCAATTGCACTGCAAACAACTCGAACGACGTCACCCTCGATTGGGTCAACCCACTCGCTTACGACCAAATTGAAGTCTATCGCAACGGTGCATTAGTCAGCACTCTTGGCCCCGGTGGAGATACCTTCTTAGATGAGGATTTGGATCCGGGTACCTACCTCTACGAGGTAGTTCCATTCCCGGCAACTTCAACCACAGGATTGCCTCCGGCATCGTGTGAAATCGTCGTCGGACTGGGACGCTTCCTTGGCGTCGTTGAGCACTCCGGAGCTGCCCCGGGCGGCGCAGATGTCGTTTCGGCCACCGACCAATTGGTCGTTGCAGATTCCAGCGGCCTTGCCGCGTGGTTCTATCAGTTGGATCTGACTCCGCTCAATACCAGCATCCCCGGTCCATACAGCAGCGCCCAGAATTTGGCAGGAATAGCAGCCAATCCGGATGACACTCTGACCTGGCTGACCGAAGAGGGTGACTTGAGAATTACCGATCTCAACGGCACAGAAACCGCGGCATTCAACCTCGCGCTCGCACCAGGTGATCTACTCAGCGGTTTGACCTGGTCCACGACCCTCGGTGGTTGGCTGACGGTGAACGTGATCACTCAGCAGATCCTCAACATCGATCCGGATGGAACATTCGAGATTCTATCTGCCCAAATCCCATCAGGTCCCTCCCCGACCGCCTTCTTTGGAGGCATTGCGGTGAGAGCAGGGTCCACCAACGTCTTTGATATTGCATTTGGTTCTTTGGCGAATAACGGAGTTGCCAGAGTCGAGAGATTTGTGGGTAGCACTCCGGTGGGACTCGGTTTCGACTTAGCCCCCAGTGTCAACTCCGGTGACATTCACGGCCTTGCTGCCGCTGCGGAGGGCCCCTTCGGGTTCCCGGTGACCTATGTCGTCGGCAGGGACGCGGGGACAGTCACGATGCTCTCTGCAAACCTCAGCGGTACAGGTTCCGATTTCATTCGCGGTGAAGCAGTCCCAGATGGCTCGTTAAACTTGCTGGACGTCACGCAAATGCTGATCAAGCTCTTTGACCAAGGACAAGAGCAGAGTCTGTGCCTCGATTCCCTCGATGCCAATGACGACGGTTCTTTCGACATCAGTGATCCCATCTTCATGCTGGGTTACCTCTTTGAGGGAGGATCAGCATTGGCCGACCCTGTCGGTGTATGCGGTGAGGATCCAACGTTGGACAACCTGACATGCCAGGAGTTCCCCGGTTGCTGATTTGATCGCTTAGGATAAAAAAAGCCCCTCTTCGGTAATCCGAAGAGGGGCTTTTTCAATTTCAGCCTGCGACTTCGTTACATTCTCAACGGTTTCAATTCTTCATGTTCAATTCTTCATGGTGCGAGTGATTCCAACAACAGAGGCAATGAAACATCAAAGCGATACTGGATCGATGAATGATCGTCATCAAACTCTTCGTAATGATGAGAAATCCCGTGCTGACTCAATCGTGACGACATGATTCGCGCACCATGGTGAAGCCGGTACTGATCCCGAAAACCACAGTCTAAGAATAGACATTTCAGTGACTTCAGTGCTTCCACGTGATTCCCAACCATCTCTACCGGGTCCCACTTCAACCAGTTTTGCCACCTCTCTTCAATCAACTCCCCCGTCTCAGGATTAAAGGGAAGTTGGATCTTCTGCGGCTGTGATTCATCGGGATCATAAGAAGCGCACAGCGCCAATGTCATCAGCGTCATGATGTCACTACCGCGATACTTGACCTTGCCCTTCAGCTTATCTCTGAACAATTGGGGATCCCCACCGAATCTCTTTAAGGTATCGATAGCAGGTGGGAAGTCGGGAATGCAAGCGTAAGGGAAATAGAGGTCTCCACTATGACATGCCACCCCTCCCCAGACATCCGCTTGAGTCATCCCATGCACCAAAGCTCCATACCCACCTGAAGAAAAACCAAACACCCCACGGTGATCACGTTGGGGTAAGGTTCGGAATCGCTCGTCGATCCATGGAACCAACTCACGCGTCAGGTAACTGGCCCATGGGCCAACCGCCGGCGAATCGATGTACTGATTGCCGCCAAGTGCGGTAAATGCGTCGGGCATGACGACGATGGCTGGCGGTATAGAACCACTCCCCACCAAGCGATCGAGTCGCTCAGGTAGATTCTCTGAAAAGCCATCCCAATTCAGTGCTTTCAAACCACTCGATGTGAATGCTGCCAGGTAATAGAGCACCGGATAATCTTCTGTTCCCCCTGTGTAACCGGGAGGTGTCCATACTGCGACGCGGCGCATTGGTGAATCTCCCAATGGATTGTCTTTGAGGAGCTCCGATGAGTGCTCAATCGTCTCTATGTGCCCCCGCTCTCCTTCGTATTTGAGCACTGAAGCCCACCTTTCCCAATGTCTGTCTGGCCTGTCGGCTGTGAAGGGTTAGAATCCCC
This sequence comes from Planctomycetia bacterium TMED53, assembly GCA_002167285.1. Lineage (GTDB taxonomy): Bacteria > Planctomycetota > UBA8108 > UBA1146 > UBA1146 > UBA12191. The sequence continues at coordinate 17,880 of NHDG01000069.1, read as the reverse complement.
TTTCTGGTCCATTGTGGCAAGCGACTGATCTATCCCTGGAAGGGAGCGATAATCATGAGTGATAAAACATATCCCAGAGAGTTTTTGCCCGCTGATTTTGCCGCCGACAGCCTCGAGGCCATCGAAGGTGTCTACCGGGAACTGCTCGGACGGGACATTTCAAATAAGGAATCCCTGGAACAGTGGTGCAGGGACTGGAGTGAAGTCGATTCAGTGGTAGCGGAGGAGAGCTCCAGACGCTACGTCAAAAACACGTGCTTCACTGAAGACCCTGAAGTCAAAGCCCGATTTATGGAGTGGCTCAAAGACATCTCCCCCGGATTAAAGAAGATCAGCTTTGAGATGGATCGGAAATTCATTGCTTCCCCAGCCATCGATGAGCTCGATCAGGCTGAGTTTGGTATGTGGATTCGTTCTGTGAAAAACAGTGTAGAACTCTTTCGTGAAGAGAATATTCCTCTCCAAACGGAGGAAAAGGAACTCGACGCGAATTACGACGAAGTCATCGGCGCAATGACGGTCGATTTCGATGGTGAAACCAGAACTCTTCCATACATGGGTAGGATTTTGCAAGAAACCGATCGTGATCGTCGGGAGCAAGCTTTCAAGCTGGTCAATGAGCGCATTCTAGAGGACGAAGATAAGATCCAAACCATCTTCGACCGCCAGCTGGAGCTTCGACACCAAATGGCACTCAACTGCGGAATGGATAACTACCGCACCTTACGCTTCCGTCACTTGGAGCGTTTCGATTACGGACCGGAGGAGTGCCTTCAGTTCCACGACTCGATTGAGAAGGTGGTACTCCCCCTTGTTCGAGAAAGACTGGAACGGCGACGGGAACAGATGGGCTTGGAAAAGCTCCGCCCTTGGGACTCCTCAGTGGATCCGATGGGGCGTGCTCCTCTACGCCCCCTCGACAAGGGCACCGAATTGATCGCTGGCTGTCGTCAGGTCTTCGGAATGGTTCACCCCGACCTTGAAGGAATGTTCAATATTCTCATCGACGGTGACCTCCTCGATCTTGAATCACGGAAGGGCAAAGCCCCCGGTGGCTACCAAGCGTGCTTCCATGAGATCCGCAAGCCATTCATCTTCATGAATGCCGCCGGAAAACAAGGAGATGTTGAGACTCTCCTCCACGAGGGAGGTCATGCCTTCCACTCCATCGAGTCTAGAGACCACTCATTGATCGCCAACCGCAATGCTCCCATCGAATACTGTGAAGTCGCCTCGATGGCGATGGAGCTCCTGGGTGCTCCTCATTTAGATGTTTTCTATGGTGAAGGAGAAGAGGTAACTCGAGCCCGAATCGATCACCTCGAAGGTATCATCAACCTATTCCCATGGGTGGCGATGATCGACTCCTTCCAACACTGGCTCTACACAAACCCTGGTCACAGCAGGGAAGAGCGGACCAACACATGGTTGGGAATCATGGATCGCTTTGGTACAGGCCAAGTCGATTGGAGCGGCTACGAGGCGGTTCGAGCTCATCGCTGGATGCGCCAGTCACACCTTTTCGGAGTCCCCTTCTACTACGTCGAATACGCCATCGCCCAACTCGGTGCTCTCCAGGTCTGGAGAAATCATCGGAACGATGCGGATGAGGCGATTCGTATGTATCGTAACGGCCTTTCCAAAGGGAATACGGTCACCCTGCCACAACTTTACGAAGAAACAGGGATCCGCTTTGACTTTTCCTTTGAAAATCTCTCTGATCTGATTGGAATGGTTAGGGAAGAAATTGACAACTTGGAGGGTGCGGGCGTTTAACCCCACCTCCTTGAAATCAGCAGACGACAAAGATTCGCAAAAAAGAAAAGAGGTTTCCATGAACAAGGTGTTGCGCAAGTGCTTCACCATCTCCCTTCCGGTCTTAGTCGCCGGACTCGTCCCACTCGTTGCATTCGGGGACGACTCTTTGGGGGAAAAGAAGTCCAAAAAGCTGGATCCAGCTCTCGCTTCGATCAATAAATTCATTGAGAAGAATGTCGCTGACAAAAAAATCAACAAGGAAGTCGCCGGCTGGAAGAGCCGCTTACCAAAGTTCCCGACAGTAGAGTTCACTCCAGGAGCAAAATACTTCTGGAATCTGAAGACCAACAAAGGGGATATCCAAGTTGAATTCATGCCCGATGTGGCTCCCAATCACGTGGCCAACTTCCTCTACCTCACTCAGCTGGGCTTCTTCGACGATCTCAAGTTTCACCGTGTGATCACAGGGTTCATGGCCCAGGGGGGCTGCCCTCAAGGTTCAGGCCGGGGTAACCCAGGTTACCGCTTTAACGGTGAATACTCCCCCAGCGTCAAGCACACCACCAAAGGCCTTCTGTCGATGGCGAACGCTGGCCCCGGAACCGACGGCAGTCAGTTTTTCCTGACTTTTGTCCCGACGCCGTGGCTCGACAATAAGCACACCATCTTTGGAAAGATGCGCTCTGGAGATTCGACCCTTCAGAAGTTGGAAGCTGCGGGTAGCCGAGGAGGACGCCCCTCCGAAGAGTTGAAGATCAACTCAGCAACCATCAGCGTTGAAACACCGGCACCTGCGAAGAAAAAACCGGCACCTGCGAAGAAAGGGAGCTAAATGAGCACCTCTGAACAAAATATTCAGGCGATGCGCGAGGCGATCCAAGCCATGGAGATCGATACCCAGGCCGATGGCTGGAGAACCTCCTTACCGATGTTCCCTGAAGTTGATATCGACGCCGATGCGGAGATTCATTGGGTCGTTGAAACCAATCACGGAACCATGAAGATTCGCTTAATGCCGGATGTGGCTCCGAATCATGTCCGCAATGTGATGTACTTGACCGAGTTGGGCTTTTACAACGATTTGACCTTCCATAGGGTCATCAATGGATTCATGGCTCAAGGCGGCTGCCCAGAAGGTACTGGTATGGGTGGACCCGGCTACCGCTTCGGCGGAGAGTTTTCACCGAACGCTCGACATGATCGTCGCGGCTTACTCTCGATGGCGAATGCCGGCCCCAACACCGACGGTAGTCAGTTCTTCATCACCTTTACCCCCACTCCTCACCTCGATGATAATCACACCATCTACGGAGAAGTGGTCGAGGGTCACCCGACGTTAGAGGCCTTGGAATCAAGAGGTTCAGGGCATGGTGGAACGAGTGAGCCCTTGATGATGATCAAAGCAACGATTCAGTAGCATTCGTTGCGGCATTAACGAATGGGTAATGCCCTAGATACTGAAAATAGACCTACTGAAAAGGGACCGTTTCCTCAAAGAAGCGGTCCCTTTTCTTTGCTGGATCAATGTTCGATACCACTAAAGAAGAGTGGTGACTTCAATCAGTTAACTTGGCAATCGATCGGCCATTGGCTCCACAGGTGGTAACGGCTGTCAGGAAGATCGAGCAACAATTGGCTCCATAGATTGTCAACTTCAGAAAGACGCCGCGGCAGATCAGAACCTGAAACGAGTAGCCAAACCTCTTCAGCAAGTTCCGACGCTAACTGCCCGACACTCCACCCTGCGTAACCTCTAAAAAACATGAGCCTTCGGTGCTGGACCGTGTTTCCTTTCGCGCCTTCGATCACCTCACCAAAATCATCCGGTTGAAGAATACCACTAGTGACTTCGCGCCCCTCTGGCAAAGTTTCATCTGCTGCCAATGGCGAACTCGAGTCAATCAAACAAAAGGAGTGGTCGAGCCCTACAGGCCCACCATAGGAGAAGGTGCTATCTTGCTTTTCATCGGTAAGAATCTCTGCGAACTGGGCTTGTTGACCCGCTGATAATGGACGATTGAGCACAAAGCCTGATGACCCATCCGAGGAATTGTGCTCAGTGATCAGAATCACTGTTCGGAGAAAGTGGTGATCCATGGGAACCATTGGAGATGCGATCAGCAGGCAACCTGGCTCTATCTCCTCCTGGATTCTCAACATAACACTTTCACCTCTTCAACATTTACTGAAACAAAACGCCACGGCTTCCACACGATTCAGCCACACAGCATTCCCTCTCTCAGCATGAAACGCAATCCCACCAATGAAATCAGGTCGCGGCGATTGTGCAGATAAATCGGTTCAATCACAGACAGGGGAGCCCCTTCTCGTAAATCCTGGAATCTCAGAGGTGCTTCTGAGCCTGGAACGTCATCGTCGCAACGGGGAAGCCCCAACAATCGTTCTTCAGCGGTGACGAGGCGGCAATCAGGCCATTCCCGGCGATACCTTTTGCGAATCTGTGGCAACAGGTCATTGGAAATGAGAGTGCAATCACTCGGGAGTCGATGCCATCGATATCGTTGTCGCAAAAACGGCAAGTCAAACCCATCACCGTTGTAGGTCACAATCTCACGAAACTGCGCCTGTATATCGATCAAACGCCGAAGTTGCACGCCTTCACTGGGGGCATCACCGGAATACCATTGGGATAGATGTAAAACCTCCCCACGTCGATATAAAAAGCCAATCATCGCTGCCAAAGATCGCTCTGCTCTCAGGCCGGTCGTCTCCAAATCCAGAAAAAGAACATCTTCAGGAGTGGCCTGGAGCACCTCTGCACTGACCGCACCAACGATATCTTCTTCCACATCGATGGGAATGGTCGGTGTGGGTTGTCTTCGTCCGGTTCTTTCAACCTGCTTCTTCAGCGCACGGCGGATCCTACACGCTCCAGATTTCATCACCGCCCCTTCCCGCCGATCGCTCTGGCGACTTTCCTAATCTTTCGCTCTACCCGTTCGTCAAGAATCGGTAACGGAAGATCGAGGGGAACTTCGACAGGAGCGGGAACTCCGCCCAGATTCGGTTTGTACTCTTGAAGACCAAGAAGGTGATGCAAAAGCCAACGGGTGGCTTCCTTTGGGTAGGGATACTCCATCACTTCCGACTCTAGGGAAGATTCCAGGCGCGAGGCTCCGGGAAGAACGCAGGAGGGACAACCGGCCTTGCATGGGCAATCCTCCACCGCTTCGAGAACGTCTTTGAGGATTTCATCATGTTGTTCATACCCCAACTCGGAATAGCCGATTCCACCGGGATACAAGTCAAAGATATGAATCAAATTGTCATCCACGTAATGGTCGATATCACCGGGGTCACACATCGCCCTGATCGCTAGAAAATCGCGGAATAATCGTGCAACTCCATGCATACCGGAGCGTAAAAATGCGGTACCAAAATTCTCTGATCGGCGCACCGTCTCCTTATCGAGCGCAATCTCGTGACTGACTGTGTCCAGCTCCAACGGTGGCAAATTCACTTCGCCATATCCGACATTTTCAGTCGAGTGAAATCGTACCTTTTTAAAACCGGTCATCCTTGTGCGTACATCGACTTCCGCAAGCCTGGCCCTTGCCCCGCTGACCTCCCGAGTTGACCACTCCTCTGTCACCGTCACTCTTTTCTGCGTCAGGACCTGAGTGTAGTAACCGGTCTTCGTCTTTCGAATTTTGACGAGGCAATTGACATGATCCATCTCTTCGACGATGAACGTCTCAGTTCGATGGATGTAGATGGCCCCTTCGTAGAGGCTCAGCATCGCTGCGACATAATCCAGTTCTCCGATGATGGTCTCTGAGCCCAGCTCGAGAATGGTGAAGTTTTCCTCACTGGCAGTTCTCAACTTCACTTGCGAGGCAGGATACTCTTCACGGGCGAGGTACCAGGCTCCCCCCGCTTCACGCAAGCGCTTCTCTTCTTGAAGAACCGTACACATCGCTATGACTTCTTCGCCCAATAACTCTGTGTCCTCCTTGGATATGGGCAACTCGTAAGCGGCGCAAATCAAATGGCGTGCAACGATATAGGGATTATCAGTTTCGATGACCGCGTTTTCTGGAGAGCTTCCAAAGAGGCTCTCAGGATGCCGTACAAACCACTGATCGATAGGATCGTGGCCGGCGATCATAAACACCAATGACTCTCCATGGCGACGACCCGCGCGGCCCGCCTGTTGCATAAATGAGCATACGCTGCCGGGCCAACCAACGATGATACAGCCATCGAGTCCGCCCACATCGATTCCAACTTCTAATGCACTGGTGGAGACCACCCCACCCAATCTTCCATCAAAGAGGGAAGATTCGATCCGGCGTCTCTCGGTGGGTAAATAACCGGCACGATAGGGCTCGATCATTCCCGCAACTTCTTCGCGATCAGTCGAACCCTTCGACCTTTCGCGGATATACCTCAAGATCAACTCCACACTATTGCGAGTGCGAGCAAAACAGATCGTTCTTAGCCCACGCCTGACGAGCTCGGGCAACAGTCGAACCGCAACCGATGTCGGCCCCCTGCGAGTCAATGTCCCATCATTGCGTTCGACGACGGGGGGATTCCACAACACCACTTCTTTGTGCCCCCTGGGAGATCCATCGTCTTCGACCACTGTCACTTCCCGTCCGATCAATCGTTCGACATGCTCACCGGGATTGCGAATCGTTGCGCTGGCCGCAATGAACAGCGGATCAGAACCATGATGTTGGCAAATCCTACGTAATCGGCGTAGAACCGCAGACACGTGGGATCCAAAAATTCCGCGCAAGGTGTGAACCTCATCGATCACCACATAGCGCAAGTTTCCGAAGAACGCTCCCCAACCGCCATGATTCGGCAAAACCGAAGCATGAAGCATGTCGGGATTCGTCAAGATGATCTTTCCTGATCGGCGCAGCCTCCTGCGCATCGTCGGTTCCGTATCCCCATCGTAGATCCCGGTTTCGATATCAAGTCCCATACCGTCGATCAGGCCTCGAAGATGCCGATGCTGATCCTGCGACAACGCCTTTGTCGGATACAACAAGAGGGCATGAGCTCCAGGATCTCGCAACATGGCATCGATGACTGGTAGCGTGCAGCACAATGTTTTGCCACTGGCAGTCGAAGAAGCGATTACCACATCCTCCCCTGCCAAGGTTCGGTCGATGGATCTCGCTTGGTGCCGATAGAGGGGCCATGTCCCTGAACTTTTCAAATGCTCAAGAATACGATCGTCGAGACCAGGGTTCTCCTCAGCGAGAATTGCAGGTCGGGCGGGGATCGTGTGACGGGCGACCAACTCTTCTGCGGATGCCAATCGGGACTCCACGTCAGTCAACACTTCCAAAGGAGTTGGAGCGATATGGCCCTTCTTTTCATGGATGGGATTGGCCTGCGGCCTTGGAGGGATCGAGAAATCGGCGGGAACTGGCGGAGAGCCGAATCCCGGATCTTGCGAGTCCGGGTTGAGATTCATGGCTTTCAATCTGGGGCTAGAGGGGACATTCGGGTGATCCTCCATCGGCGATTCCTTTCTTCGATATGGGACCGGCGAAGCACCCTAACATAACCCTAACAAAAGTTCCAGATCGCTTCTCTACGCCATTAAACCGTTAGTGTTTGGCAATTTAGGTCAGTTCCGGTATGGTGCTCTCACAGCGGGCAGCGCGCAGGAAGTTGGGGAAAACTTGCAAAATTCACCACTCAAAACTCAATCTGGTACTCCCTGTTTGCCCCCCCAGCGACAACGGCTTCAGCGAGATTCAATCCTCTTGGTACTTCTACTCAGCATCCTGTGTGGCTGTGGTGGCGGCGGAGAAAAGCGCGTCGAGGCTCCGACTCCTACCCCCTTGGGAGAATTTGAAAGCCTGCTAGCACGCGGCAGGATTGACCAGGCTCGCTCACTACTCGAACCCTTCGCCAGTCCCGAACAACCTAATTCTGTGCGCGGACTCGCCCGCCTTGGATTGGGTCGCTGCGACCTCATCGATCGTCGTCTCGAAGAGGCCATTCGTCACCTCGACAAAGCACGTCGATTACTTCCTGCCGGTGCTGACAGAGCGAAAGCGCAGCTTTACCTAGGGGAAGCTTACTTGCGTAATAAATCGGTGATGACAGCACTGAATCAGTTGGAGTCAGCATTCGGGGCATTACGAAATCCCGAATTGAAGAGTCGGGCTGCCTACATGATCGTTCGTACCCTCGACGAACTCGGTGATCCGGTTCCCACTCTTTACCGAGAAGCCGCTGGGCAAGCATACTTCTCAGAGTATTCGGAAATCTGGTCTCAGCCCCAACCGGTGATCGTCAAGTCAACCGCCGACCTCACACCGAAACCGGTAACTCCGAAGCCAAAAGTTCAAAACCTGACTCCCCCGCCGGCGTTGAAGCTCCTCAAGAGAAATCAATGGGGTTCACTTCCGGTGCGCATGTCGTCGGTGAATCCGATGAGTCGCCCCTTTAGGATCACAATTCATCACACCGCCGATCAGAGCAATCTTGCAGACATCGGCCAAAGTGATCCGCGAGAGTACTTAAAAATCCTTCAGAAATACTGCCAGAACACCCTCGGCTGGGGAGACATCGGGTACCACTACCTGATCAGTAAAGATGGACGTGTTTGGGAAGGTCGGCCGATGAAGTTTCAGGGCGCCCATGCAGGAAATAATACACTCAACAGGGGTAATATCGGCATCGCCCTGATCGGCAACTTTAACAAGGTGAAGCCAAGCACCGCACAGATTCGTAGTCTGCAAAACCTCCTTGGGACTCTATGTGTGGTCTACGACATCTCGCCGTCAAAAATTCACGGTCACAGTCACCTGAAACCATCGGATTGCCCAGGTAAACACCTCAACCCCGTTCTCCGCGAGCTCGTCCGCAAACTCAAAAGTAGTGCGTGGGCAAAGCTGAAAGCTCAGGAAAATTCTAAATCACGCTGACTCTCCGAGAGAATCTTGCGTTGATCGACAGCTGCTCGTGAATCTTGTTCACTAACACGGAGATCCCCCACGATCGACCTCTGCCTCCCTAAAGCCGTGATTCTCCACATTGTTGCTGTTTTACGTCTGCTGTTTACCCGCTACACCGAAATGGGTACTTTGTTCCTGTGACATCATGCGGGCCAACGAATGGGGTAAGGAGCGCTATGATCTTCGGTTTCTTTGGCAAAAAGAAGCGGGAAGAGGAGCGGCGTAAGAATGAAAAGCTGCGCCGGGAACTCCTGACTGAGAGGGAAGCTCTCCAGACAGAACTGGAACTTCTCGAAAAGAAGCTCAATGTCGAGCTCGAATCAGGAGATGGAGATCGCACCACAACCCTGAGTCGCTACCCGCGCAGAATCGTTGAGCTGCGCATCCAAATCGACACCATCGATCGTAAGTTGGAAAAGATTCCTGAACCGGAATGAAGTGCCAGTAGCGCATCTATCGTCAGTGAATCACTGGGGTAGATTTATCGCTACTGCTTCTTCTCACTGTCCTTTTCGTTACCCTTCCCCTCTCCAGAGCCGTCGTCTCCTTCGCCTCTGAACACTTTCCGCCTGCGTGCGTACTCTCCAGCAGTCATCCCAAATGTGCTTTCGACATCCCCTTTTTCTTCGGTGACATTTTCGTGAATCCGTTTGAGAAAGGGGACACACCAGCCGCAGCCGGTCCCCGCTCCGAAACACTCCGAAAGTTGCGATGCTTTGACCGGTTTCGTCTGACGGGTGAAATTGACCAACTTGCGCATCGAGACGTGAAAGCAGTAGCAGACCTTATCGTCGAGCTCCACCGATCACTCCTTCCGACCCAGCGGTCGATTTAACTTTCAAATCCGGTGAACTTCCTCTTCCAGGGGCAGATGATTCCGGATCAGTCGTTATCATGCCGGAAGGAGATCCGGGGTGAAACCGCCCTTAACAGCGAACTCTAAGAGGAGACCAACGAGATGAAGGCTGAGCCGATCGACCTCCGTTCCGACACGGTGACCCATCCCACAGAAGCGATGCTCGAGGCGATGAAAACCGCTCCCCTGGGAGATGACGTCATGGGCGAAGATCCGACCATCAATCGCCTTGAAAAAGAGAGCGCAGCCCTGTTTGGCAAGGAGGCAGCGATCTTCGTCCCCTCAGGGACGATGGCGAACACGATCGCTATCGGGGCCCAAACCCGCCCCGGGGATGAAATACTGCTCATGGAAGACAGCCATATCTTCCTCTATGAGGCTGGAGGAAGTGCCCGATTGTGGGGAGTTCACCCACGCCCGCTGCAATCCCATGATGGCTGCATCCGTGCCGAGGATATCGAATCACGAATCCGTCCCGATGATCCCCATCAGCCGATTACCTCTTTGGTTTGCCTTGAGAACACCCACAACATGGGCGGCGGTTTGGTGGTGACCCCAGAGCAGCTCGCGCCAGTGTTCGCAGCAGTGCAAAAGCACCGATTGCGCCTCCACTTGGATGGTGCACGAATCTTCCATGCTCAAGCGGCCCTCGAGCTGCCCGTCTCAGAATTGGTTTCCGACTTCGATTCGGTTTCCTTTTGCTTGTCGAAAGGACTCTCTTGCCCGGTCGGCTCGGTACTTTGCGCCGACAAGTCCACCATCGCCGAAGCTCACCGTCTGCGAAAACTCCTCGGCGGGGGCATGCGCCAAGCGGGAGTTCTAGCAGCAGCTGGACTCGTGGCCCTAGAAGAGAGTGTTCCCCGTCTCAAGGAGGATCACCGACGCTGCAAAGAGTTGGCGGATGGGCTTTCTGCGATTCCGGGAATCACCGTCCATCCGACCCCCACCCACTCGAATATCCTCTTCATTCGCCGGGAAGGGGCCCTTCCCGAAGATTACGACCGCTATCAAGACACCCTGGAGGCTCGCGGCATCCAAGTCTTCAGTATCGGCCCTCGCGGCCTCAGAGCGGTGGTCCACCGACAAATTGACGATTCAGCGATTGAAAGGGCTTTAGAGGGTTTCAGGGCCGAATTTGATCACTGATCTCTTTCCGAACCGGGTCCAGCCGAAGGTACTTATTGAGCGGAGATGGAGAGTCTCCAGCCCTGCGGATGTCGCCGGGCAACTTCCTTTGGCCTGGAGGTGTGACCGAGGCCGGGGCCGGTAGATCCCCGAAGCGTGGTATACTCCTTCAGCGAGTGATTTGGCCCAAAAAGGCCCCTTGGCTCCAGATTCGGCGTGGCTGTTTTCCACTCGGATCGCCATCACCCACTGAGGAGCAGAAATGTGCCCTGCTGAGGATAAACCTGATTCCGATGCCACACCCGGCGAAAACGAGGACATCCGTCTCGTTCGCCTGGCGATGGCTGGGGATACCCAGGCATTTACCCAGCTGGCTGAACGGGTCGCCCCACTGCTCTTAGGTATGGCACGGAGAAAGGTGGGCCGCGAGGATGCCGAAGATCTCGCTCAGGAAGCGATGCTTCACCTGTGGAAATCGCTGCCAAACCTCCGTGAACCGCAAGCGTTCTACGGTTGGCTCTCGAGACTGTTGCGCAATCGGGCGCATCGATGGATCGAACGCCGACAGCGCAAAACGGTGGTTCTCGAGGAAGCGCGTCACGAACTGTTACTCAGGGCAAAAACTCGCTCTGACAAACAGAACTTCACAGATGCAGGCGAATCGGAATCGAAGGAATGGCTCGATCAACTTCCCGATGAGATGCGCCTCGCTCTCACATGGAAGTACGTCGATGGCCTCGATTACGACACCATCGGCGAAAGACTCTCCCTCTCCTTTCATCAGGTGGACTACCTGATGCGTCGGGCACGAAAAGCCCTGAAGTCACTACTCGACCAGAGTGATAACACTCGTCGGGATGTTACGAATGGAGGACGAGGATGAGTGCAGACTCTCTTTTCTCATTACAAAGCTGTCCCACTATCGTGGAAGCACTACCACGATTTATCGATGGAGAGTGTGGCCCCACAGAAGAGAAACGAGTGGCTCAGCACCTCGAACGCTGTAGTCGTTGTCGACGTCAGCATGACCACATGGCACTGGAGTGGAAACAAACCATTGCGGCCATCCACGGTGAAACCAATGAGGAAACCCTCCATTGGGTTCGATCCCTCGAATCACAGCTCCCAGCTCAAGATGAACCGTTCCCCTCGCCAACCGAGGAGTCTCATGTTCATGCTTCAGCGACTGATCCCGGTTCTGGACGCTGGTGGAGTTTGGCAGCCTCTGTTCTATTGGCGCTCTTCCTCTTCTCCGGTAATGAGCCACCAACAAATCAAGATGGAGCGAACCCCTCTCCAGTGGCGATGACCTTGATTCGCGGAGACATCGATGCCAGTGGCGAATTGGATTGGCGCGATCTTCAGGGGTTGATCGATTTCCTTCAGGAAGATGGTCCCGCTCCCCGCTGTCTCGCCGCAGGTGACTTCGATGAAGATGGTGAAATCACCCTCGATGACTCGGTCCTCGCCCTCTCCCATCTCACCGAAGGAGCAGGCCTCGATTCGACGATCCTCTACTCACAAACCGGTACTTCACTACCTTGTTTTGATCAGTGTCCGTGATTGCGAAACGATAACCGATGCTTTCAAAGAGCCTGCTTCTACTGCTGATTTCCCTCCCCCTCTGGGTTCACCATATCCCGGATTCGATCGGAGTATTTGCCGATTCGCGAGAAGCAGCGACCGACTCAGAAGAAAAGCCCTTCGTTCTTCTCGCCACTGTCCACAACTACGGCTATGTCGAACCGTGTGGCTGACCGAAGCGCAAGATCAAGCTCGGCAGTCTGTCGCGGCGACTCACTTACCTGAACTCCCTCAAAGCCCAAGGAATTGATCCTTTCATCGTCGATGGGGGTGACTGGTTGTTTTACCTCAACAAGCTCCACTCCAATCCCTTGGTTCAAAAACAGATGGATGAAAAAGCAAAACTCCTTATCGATGCCTACAACCGCTTCGGAACCGCTGCGGTTTGTTTAGGTGAACACGACATGGCTCTCGGTCTCGACCGCTTGATCGAGTTAAGCAAGGACTTGGAGTTCCCACTGCTCTGCGCCAACATGACCCTCGAAGATGGTTCCCAGCCCTTCCCCGGCAGCGCCATCGTCGAAAGCCAGGGGCGTAAGATCTTGCTCGTTGGAGCAATTCAGGTTCCCAACGACCGATTCATCGGCAAACACTGCGCCGGAGCGAAGTTCAGTGATCCTTTCGAATCGGTGAAGAAGGAGATTGAAGAATCCCGCGGCAAATTTGACCTCTGTGTCGTCTTGGGACACATCGATCGTAAGGATGTCGATCGTCTCGCCGCAGAGGTTCCCGGGATCGACGTCATCGTCGAACCCAACTCCAATGATCGAACAGAGATCACCTGGATTGCTGAAGACATCAAAACTGGAGTTCATGAAGGCACCGTACTGCTCAAGCCGAGCGGTCAAGGCTCCGAGTTTGCCCGTGCGGATCTGTGGTATCGCAGCGGTGGCGAAAAGTGGTACGACATATGGGATGAAGAAACTCCCGAGGGTAGCAATGTGGCAGATCTCTCCATCGCTGCTTTGGCCCCTCACATCGGCCGTCACCCTCAAATGGAAAAAATGGTGCAAGCCTTCGTTCGCTCGACCCGTTTCCAAAAACAAGAGAAGGACGCCCTCGAATTTAAACCGGTCAGCCACTTCCTCGGTGCCCCAACATGCTCTGGCTGTCACCCACAGCAGGCCGCATTTTGGAAAGGGACTGGTCATGGAGATGCCTACCAGACCCTCGTCGAGACCGGTGATCAATTTCGTTACGACTGCATGCCTTGTCACGTTACTGGCTATGGAGAAACCTTCATCGACGCCCACGAACCAGGGCGGTGGAAGGATGTCCAATGCGAAAGTTGCCATGGCACCAATCCCCGGCATCCGATTCAACCTGCGGCATTTCCATGGAACAAAGTAGACGTTGATCAATGCTGGGCTTGTCACAACCCAGCTGAAACCCGTGTCCCCTTCGACCCTGCTGAGGCAACGCCCAAAGTGGCTTGTCCTCCACTCAAGAGAAATTAGATCCTTTGGAAAGAGATACGATGAAAGCCATCTTGATGAGAAGCCTCCCGCAATGGCTCACGATCACGGTTCTTGCCATCATGGTGATCCCCGCCATCGTCGTAGAACGCCCCTACGCAGAAGCTGAAAAAAGTGAGAAAACCACTTCCGCAGATGATGAAAAGCAGACCCCAGAAGCGGTGACCTCCGAAGGGTCTTCAAACCTCTTCCTCGTCTACTCCGTCAACAATGTCGGGTACATCGACGTCTGCGGTTGCAAACGTAAAAAGGTGCGGCAGGGGTCTCTGACCCGGCGTGCTTCATACGTTAAGCAAGCGCGTTTCCACCATGACAATTTGTGCTTGTTGGATGGGGGTAACACCCTCTTCGGCCCAGATGACGGCAAAGCGAAAGACTTTGAGAAGCGCCAACTCCATGAAAAGGCGAAGTTGATCGTCGAATCCTACAATCGTATGGGTTATCAGGCGATGCTCGTCGGGCACCACGACATCACCATGGGCCTCGAAAAATTGCGGGAGTATCAAGGGATGGCCAAGTTCCCGTTCATCTCCGCCAATATGAGATTCAAAGATGACAGCAGCCGAGTCTTCGATCCGACCACCATCCTCGATTGCGATGGACTCAAAGTCGGTGTCCTGGGCCTCACCATCGATACGATTCCAGAATATTACCTGAATCGCGCAAATCCTGAGCGCCCATTACACCTGACCTCTGCACTCGAAGAAGCAAAGGCACTCGTGCCGGAACTGCGCAAGCAATGTGACATCCTGATCCTGCTCTCAGCAAACTCGACGGAAACCAATCGTCAAATCGCAACTGAAGTTGGCGGTATCGACCTCATCGTCGATCCCTACATCGAATTAGGGAATCACAAGGTCTGGGTCGATGAGGAACTGAGTATGGAACAAGTAGGAGAAACCCTGCTCGTGCGAACTGATGCTCAAGGAGCCCGCTTGGGTACCCTCGACATCGACTGGATCGAGAATGGCCGACCAATGGTTTCACTCTCATTTGACAGTGTACCGCCCGCAGGCCGTTCCACTTACTGGTACGAAAGAGCCTCCATGGAACCCCACCTGTTGGAGGACCCTGATATCGTGGCCCTCGTCGAAGCGTTCCGTAAAGGCTCTGCCTTCGTCAATACCGAAGAGCTGCCAGAACTTCCCCACAAGGGCAAGTACCTGACCGCCTCCACTTGCGCCATGTGCCACGTCGAGCAAACCGAGTTTTGGAAGGGCACGACCCATGCCGATGCCTTCGCCAGTTTGGTCGAAACCGGTGACCAGTGGCGCCAGGACTGCATCGCCTGCCACGTCCTCGGTTATGGCCAAGCCTTTATTGCTCCCGAGGACGCCGAACCCTTCAAAGACGTTCAGTGTGAAAACTGCCACGGTCTCAATCCGAATCATCCCCAGGACCCTGTAAACCATCCTTGGGGTAAGGTGAAAGAGACCTCTTGCCTGGTCTGCCATAACAAGGATCAGACACGGACCGATTTCATCTTCAGCAAAGAGCGGCGCAAGGTTGCTTGTCCGCCTCTGAAGCGAAATTGAGCCGATTTCCCTAGCCCACACCTCGCAAAAAGGCCTGCTCCTTTGGAGCAGGTCTTTTTTTTTGAAATTTCTGTCGTTTCGGGTGAATATCCACGTGGAAGCGACGTTACCCTTCCAGTGAGAAAATTGCTCCGCCACGATTCAAATCACAAGGAGAGAGTCCATGATTGGCAATAAATCAGTATTCACTGCGAATTCCGCAACTCGATGGCTGTGCGTCCTTCTTTTGGGATTGCTGCTGACCAGTGGTTGTGTCAGCACTTCGGGGGGAAGTGAACGTTACAAGGAGATGGTCGTCAAGGCTGAATGGGTCGACGGCGTTCCCGAATTCGTCAGCGAGCGGCCCGGCGGAACTGATCGCGTCATCAGTATCCAAGTTCGAAATCCCTCTGGCATCGACCTCGACACCCGTCGCCTGCGTGCACTTTTGGCTGCACGGGTCGAAGAGGATGGTTGGACCGTCACCCGAGATCCCGGAGAAGCTCTTTATGACCTGACTGCTGTCGTCAAATTTTGGGGCAGAAACGAAAATCTTCCCAATGACTCCAGCAAGATGGGTCAATTGGTCGGCGGGATCGCCGGAGCAGCGGTGGCCCGCAATCAGACCAAGAACAACAGTGACTCGACTCGTGAAAATGCCACCATCGCTGGCTTGATGATCGGTTCGGCCCTGGGCGAACTTCTCGATCGCAAAACTCGCAGTGAAGCCTACACGATGATCATTGAAACCCGCATCGACGAAACTGTCGGGGGCACGGTCAGCAAAGAGCTGAATGATCAATCCCGTCGTGGCGGTGGTACCGCGACCGCAGCACTGCATGGGGACAATACCGTCTCCGCTGGTGCAGCCACCACCCGCTCGAAGGTGAAGCAATCCTATGAATCACTCAGTAATACCGTACGCATCAAAAACACCCTGGTGATCACCGCGCGCCAACGAGCCCTCACCGAAGAGGCTGCACTCCCGGCCATCGAACAGAGACTCGAGAGAATCATTCCCGAGATCCTGCCATAAATTTCAGCGGAAACTGCGCCCCTCCCAAACTCCATAGTTTGGGAGGGACGCAGTCGTTATTCACTGAAGATATTGGAGAATGTCTATTATTCTTCATTCCTTAGAACGATATAAAATCCTAAATACAACCAATGACATCCCTGAGAAACTGCGGAATTGTGCAGCTTCAACTTGCTCTAAATTCGACTAACATTCAGTGAGGCCGCCCCTCCAAAGCACCCATATGTTAATCAACTATTATCAAAGTTGTCACTTCCCATCCAATAACTACGTCATCCGATAATTATTCTATCTGTCTCTTGACCAGCCTTAATTAGCAGATTAGAACACCCCGCATAGCCTCTGAATATCAGTCCAACCGGCCACTTGATTGATCATTTAGATACACACGGCCTTGGACCTGCTGGTCTGTCGAAGCCCAGCCCAACCTATTGAGTGCAAAATTCAATACTCATTGAGGAGGTGTCAAATGAGCTTCAAAAGCCATGTACTGATGATTCTGTGCTTAGTCTTTCCATTCCAATTCGCCCAATCGCAGGAGTACACCCTGTCGATCTCCAGTTCAGCTGCATTACCCGGGGAAAGCATTGAAGTTCCCGTGAGTATCGCAGCAGCGACCAAATCCATCGGAGCTGCAAACCTGGCGATTACAACCGCGGGAGCGCTCGAGGTCACTTCAGTCCTATCAGGTGCGGCTCTCGATATGACGGTCGATTTCATGGACTTTGATCTTGCACCCACCGGCATGCCAGTGGACATGAACGGCGTCCTAATCGGAATCATTATTGATACCGCAGCGCCGCTTGCTGCTCCTGGGCCTTATGAGATCGCAAAGTTGCAAATCGATGTCAGTGGGTTCGCAAAACCAACCCTTGAGGGCGAGATAAACTTTTCGGATTTTCTCTCAGGTGCTCTGGGAGCAAGTCCCAACACGGTGGTCGAAGGCGCGATTCCTTTCACAGAATTTGCGGCTCCCGATCTCGCTTACCAATCGGGGATCATCACCATCAATACTCCTCCCGTTGGCAATTTGGCTGTGGAGATCACCAACGTTTGCGACTGTAGCGCTAAAGCCACATGGACCAATGGGTTCTCTTACAATGAAATCCAGGTGTGGGTGGATTCGGCACAGGTGGCGACATTTTTCGACGTGATGCCAGAAGATGGACTTGAAGACTCAACCCTCGAACCGATGCCAACCTCCTACGATCTGGGTACCACCTCCACCGCCGTCGAAGTCATCGGCATTTCCAACGGTCAAGCGGCCCCAGGGGTCACTGCATCAGTCCCCGCCTGTTCTCCTAACCCGGACGACGATGGTGACGGCTGCCCCGACTGCAGTAGTGGGAGTTACGACCCCAACAATGACGGCACCGATACCGATAGCGATGGAATTTGCGACACCGGAGACTCTGATATCGACGGTGACGGTGTTCCGAATGATTGTGACATCGACATCACCGGTGGCGAGGACTGCGACATGAATGGTGAAGACGATTCTTGTCAGACCGATACCGACTTGGACGGCACCATCGATCCTTGCGATGGATGCCCGAATGATGACACCAAAACCGAGGCCGGT
>NHDG01000068.1 GCA_002167285.1 Planctomycetia bacterium TMED53 | reverse complement strand
CGGCTCACCCTTCCTCGAGATCGGCGCATTCTGTGCCCACGAAGTCTACGAATCTCCCCTTCCTGCCGCGGGCATCGTGACCGGCATCGGTAAAGTCGAAGATCGCCTGGCGGTGATCATCGCCAACGATGCCACCGTCAAAGGGGGCAGCTACCATCCACTCACCGTCAAAAAGCACCTGCGTGCTCAAGAGATCGCCGAAGAGAATCACCTCCCTTGTGTCTACCTGGTTGATTCCGGCGGAGCTTTTCTACCGTTACAGGATGAGGTCTTCCCCGATCGTGATCACTTCGGTCGCATCTTCTACAACCAAGCGCGAATGTCCGCCCTTGGCATTCCGCAGATCTCGGTAGTCCTCGGATCTTGCACCGCCGGTGGCGCCTATGTTCCAGCGATGAGTGACGAGTCGATCATCGTTCAGAAGCAGGGAACCATCTTCCTCGGTGGTCCCCCACTGGTGAAAGCTGCCACAGGCGAAGAGGTCTCCGCTGAAGATCTCGGGGGTGGCGACGTCCACTGCCGTACCAGCGGGGTCACCGATCACTTGGCGACCGATGACGAAGATGCTCTCGCTCAAGCGCGAGCCGTCTTCCGTACCCTACCATTACAGGAGCGACCCGGATTCGATCTGGAAGAGGTGATTCCACCCGCTTTCGATCCGGAAGAATTGCATTCGTTGATCCCCGACGATCCACGGCAACCCTTCGATATCCGTGAAATCATCGCCCGCATCGTCGATGGCAGTGAGTTCGATGAGTTCAAAGCCCTTTACGGCACCACTCTCGTTTGTGGTTTTGCCCGTATCCATGGTCACCGCGTCGGTATCGTCGCAAATAATGGAGTGCTCTTTTCTGAATCTTCCCTCAAGGGGGCTCACTTCGTCGAACTGTGTTCGATGCGTGGCTTCCCCATCGTCTTCTTGCAGAACATCACCGGCTTTATGGTCGGCAAGGATTACGAGCAGGGCGGAATCGCCAAAGACGGCGCCAAATTTGTGCACGCCGTCGCCAATTCGCCCTCTCCCCGATTCACGGTCATCATCGGAGGATCCCACGGAGCCGGAAACTACGGCATGTGCGGCCGAGCTTTCCAGCCACGCCAAATGTGGACGTGGCCGAACTCGCGGATTTCAGTCATGGGTGGAGACCAAGCGGCACAGGTGCTCTTGCAGATCAAAAAGGATCAACTCGCCGCGGATGGCAAAACCCTCACCGCTGAAGAGGAAGAAGCGATCACCGCACCGATCCTCGAAAAGTACGCCCACGAGGGTAGCCCTTGGTACTCTTCCGCCCGTCTCTGGGACGACGGAATCATCGAACCTGCCCAGACCCGCGACGTCCTCGGGCTTGGAATCGAAGCCGCGTCATGTGCTCCCCTCAAGCCACGCAAGGTTGGCATCTACCGAATGTAGGCCCCATGGAACTGAACTTTGAAACCCTCGACATTCAACGCCACCGCGGACGAGTCGACGTGCGCCTGAGTCGCCCCGATGTGAGAAATGCGTTTGATGCGCAGATGATTCAGGATCTAACCGGTGCTTTTGAATCCCTCGCCACGGATGCGTCGGTTCGTGCTGTCGTCCTCTCCGGTGAGGGGAAGGTGTTCTCTGCAGGAGCCGATGTCGAATGGATGCGAGCTTCCATCGAATTGACGGAAGAACAAAATCGGGCTGACGCTGCCGAGATGGCCAGAATGTTCCGCTCCATCTCCGATGCTCCGTTTCCGGTCATCGTCCGCGCCCATGGAGCTGCCATGGGTGGAGGAGCCGGACTCGTATGCGCAGGAGATATGACCGTCGCCACCGAAGATTGCATCTTCAGCTTCAGCGAAGTGCGCCTGGGAATCATTCCTGCAGTCATTTCACCCCATGCCCTGCAAAAGATCGGTGCCGGTGAAGCCCGCCGTTGGTTCCTGACCGGTGAACGCTTTAACGCCGAAACGGCTCAACGAATCGGAATGGTCCATCAAGTGGCCACCTCCACCGAAGTGGACAGTGTCATCAATGGTTGGGTCGAAGCCCTCCACGAAGGAGGCCCCGAAGCGATTCGCGCCGCCAAGAAGCTGATCCGTGAAGTGCTCTCGGCGGAGCCCGATGAGGTCACAAACCTGACCAGTACACGCATCGCCGAAAGAAGGGCGACTGAAGAAGCGCAAGGAGGGCTGCGAGCCTTCCTCGAGCGGAGTACTCCCCCATGGAAAGATGCGGAAGCGACGGATGGGTGAATCTCCTCCTTCCCCTGTGCATCGGGTTCTGATCGCTAATCGTGGCGAGTGCGCTTCGCGTTTGATCCGTGCATTTAAAGAAATCGGTGTCGAGACCATCGCTGTATTCAGTGATGCGGATCGCGCAGCCCCATTTGTCAAAGCTGCGGATGACTCAAGTCATCTCGGGAACTCCCCGGCGAGCGAATCGTACCTCTGTATCGACAAGCTGATCTCTGCAGGGCGTGAACTGGGTGCAACCGCTGTGCATCCCGGCTGGGGCTTCCTATCTGAAAACCCTTCATTTGCAAAAGCCATCGAGGCGGAAGGGTGGATCTTCGTCGGCCCTACTGCGGATCACTCCCGCGATCTGGGAGACAAGGTCACCGCCCGCTCACTGGCCACACAAGCAGGAGTACCTTGCACCCCGGCTTGGTCACCACCTGCGAAGCTCACCACTGAAGCGGAAATCCAAGCCTGGGAAGAAAAAGCCCAGGAGATCGGATTCCCGGTGTTGGTTAAAGCGGTCTCTGGAGGTGGTGGTAAAGGAATGCGAATCGTCCGTAACGCGGCTGAACTCGCCGAAGCTCTACCAGCCGCAAGAAGAGAGGCGAAAGCCTCTTTCAATGACGACCGTGTTTTCCTCGAAAAGTTTGTCGAACCTGCACGTCACATCGAAGTTCAGGTGCTCGGTGACGGAGAAGGAAAGATCGCCATCATCGGTGATCGCGAGTGCTCATTACAGAGACGCCACCAAAAACTGGTGGAAGAAGCTCCCGCGGCAAATATTCGCGACGAAGTTCGTCAGGCCATGCAGAATTCCGCTCGCTCACTGGCTCAATCGGTCAAGTATCGAGGAGCAGGAACCGTCGAGTTCCTCCTCGATGAAGCGGGTGAGCATTTCTATTTTCTTGAAATGAACACGCGCTTGCAGGTCGAGCACCCTGTTACAGAAGAAGCCTTTGGGGTCAACATGGTCCACCTGCAATGGCAAGTCGCATTGGGAAAGGGCATCCCCGAGGGGACTGATCGGCGCACCCCACAAGCACACTCCATTGAAATCCGCGTCAACGCTGAAGATCCGGCCTCTGGATTCATGCCCAGTACCGGACGGATTCTCGATGCGGAATGGCCCGGCGGTGAAGGAATTCGTATCGATAGCGGGATCGAATCTGGGAGCACTGTGACGCCCCATTACGATGCGATGATCGCCAAAATCATCGCCACCGGATCAAATCGAGCTGAGGCGACAGA
Organism: Planctomycetia bacterium TMED53; assembly: GCA_002167285.1. Lineage (GTDB taxonomy): Bacteria > Planctomycetota > UBA8108 > UBA1146 > UBA1146 > UBA12191. Next base: position 22,441 of record NHDG01000068.1, on the reverse strand, counting down.
TAAACTGATCCGAGCCATCGAAACCACGTCCATCTCGCCATTGATGACCTCAATTCCCTTGGGTCGGGATCTGCTTCTTTCTGATGCCTTCGAAAGTTGCCGTTTCTTTACGAGGTCCATCGAAAATGAATGGGCAGATTGGTCGATGCCGCAAGTCCCGGAAGAGTGGAAAGGAATCCTCTCTGCGTGCGCTGGAAAAGTTCTCACCCCCCCCCGAAGTGGCAAAGGAAAAGCACGCCCCCGGGGAACTTGCTGGGATCGCCTCGAAGGAGTTCGACCATGAGCTCTGCGGCACCCCACTGGGAGATCATCGACTGGAGCGCGCCCGTGCTGACCGTCTCCATCGACGGGGAGACGCAGCGATTCGTACTCACAGGTTCGCCCCGACGCCCCCGTTGGAGTTGGCAAGGGGCCTATCAATCCGCACTGCAACCGGGGGCAGATACTTCCGGACAACCGGTCAGTAGTGGTTCGACCATCTCTCCGATGCCGGGGACAGTCCTCGAGGTCAAAGTCAAAACTGGCGATTCGGTGACTGCGGGCCAGACCCTCGTCATCGTCGAAGCGATGAAGATGGAAATCCCGGTAAAGGCTCCCACTGCGGGGATCATCTCTAATGTCGAAGTCACCGCGGGTGATACCGTCGCCCGCGGCGATCACCTCGTCACCCTCGGAAATGAGGACTCCGATGAATCCTGATTCCACCCCTCTACGCATCGTCGAAGTCGGGCCGCGGGACGGCTTGCAAAGTCTCGATGCTCGCTACTCGGTGGAAACTCGTCTCGAGTGGATCGGGAAACTCGCGCAAGCCGGGATTCAAGAAATCGAATGTGGGGCATTCGTTCGTAACGATCTCGTCCCAGCGATGGCCAATTGCGACCAACTCTTTCAATCTCTCGGCGCGACACCCTTTCGCAAATGGGCCTTGGTTCCTAATCGCAGGGGAATGGAATCGGCTCTCACTTCAGGAGCTGACGCCCTCGCCTTCTTTACATCTGCAACGGAAGAATTTAGCCAAAAAAATACGGCCTGCAGTCGCGAAGAATCGATCGACCGCTTCAGAGAAATCGTCAAAGACTCTGCAGATCTCCCCCTCCGTGCATACATCAGCTGCTGCTTTGAATGCCCCTACGAAGGGCTCGTCGATCCCCGTGAGGTGATCACCATGTCTCTTCGTTTACTCGATGCGGGAGCCCGGGAGATCGTCATCTCGGACACCATCGGCAGTGCGAATGCACAACAAATGGGCCCCTTGATCGACCAGCTCTCCGATCACTTACCCCTCTCCTCTGTGGCCTTGCATCTCCACGACACCCATGGACATGCATTGGAATGTGCTCGAGTGGCTTGGGAACATGGCATCCGCACCTTTGATGCCTCCGCCGGAGGCCTTGGAGGCTGCCCATTTGCGCCGGGCGCATCCGGGAATGTTTCCACTGAGGCCCTCGTCAACTTGTTTCAGGGGATGGGCATCGATACAGGAATCGATACCAAGGGATTAGCGGAAACTCAGGCTTGGTTCAGTGTACAAAAAACCAGTGATCTATAAAAAAACGCTCCGCAGTCACGACGACTGCGGAGCGTTTTTATCACTGCTTTGATCAGCTCAGACTAGCAACCAGCGTAGGAAGCACAGTCGAGAGCGTCGGCAGTTGGATCGCCGCCACACGCACCGGCAGGTGCTGGTGTCACCGGAACACTTCCGCCAACACTGATTCCGAAGATCACATTCAGGCTGTAAACGACGTCGGCGATGTTGAGGGTTCCATCGTCATTGACGTCACCCGCATCGTTACAAGTGAGAGTTCCTCCACCGAAGAGGAAATCGAGGATCTGAACGGGGTCGGCGATATTTTCGGTACCGTCCGCATTCGGATCATTACGAACAAAGAAGTTATCGCGGGTCGCCACGCATGAACCTGTGGAAGACAGGGATCCACAGACATTCGATCCGGCGATACTGATGGTGTAATCCCCGGGACCTCCAATGGTGACATTGGTCGAAGTCGCTGATCCCGCCAACGTTGCAACGAGGGCGCCGTCCAACCTCACCTCAATATCGGAGTAGGAGGAGCTGTTCGTCCATGAAACACTGGTATCCCCATTCGATTGATCGACGACACAGTTGACGCCAGAAGGAGCTGTCGGGTTGTTGACCACTGGACAAGTGGCAGCACATGAGGACTCGGCACTGACGATGCTGTTGGTGATACCACGCACAGACAAGTTGTCACTGGCAGGCCCACCGGTAGTCGTTCCACTGATGGAAACCAGCGCTGTCGTAGCAGTTCCACCAAGGGTTTGAATTACTGCTCCAGTGCCATCGAGGACCTCAATCGAATCGTAAGTCATGCCATTGACCCATGAGAGACTGAAATCGCACAAGCAAGGATCACTCAACACGCAGGAAAGGCCGCTGACAGGAGGAGTCGCCACTGAGACAGACCCACTCACCGTTGAGGGGATACGGCTCAAGGAGTTTCCACCGGAAACCACACTGATGACTGTTTGGACGTCGGGGGTTCCCAAGATACTTGAGAATGAGAGCGCAGTTGAAGAACCGGGTGCCGCCGCAGACGCACAACTGTAGGTAAAGGAGGCGATCTCGTTGTCGGTCCCTACGGGGATTTCCTCGAGGGGCGGTGCTGTACTCAAGATACAAGCGTAAGTTCCTCCGGGCCCTTCGGAGGGGGTGAGGTTGACAAACTCAAAACCGGGGCCCGTTCCGCCATTTGCACCGGCGGTTGCTTGACCAGGAACGATTGAAATCAATGTCAAATCAGAACCGGAGTGGGCAACACCAAGGCTGAATCCACGAGCAGCTTCGTCATTGTTTAACGAGATCCCAATATCCACATTGCCACCCGGCAAAACCGAGCCGCTTCCCGCGGTCAGTGTGTGGACTTGAGAGTGGGCGAAATCGGCGGCGATGAACGACACCACAAAAACTGGTACAAAAACCAGGAATCCAAACTTCTTCATAGAGACTCCCTCTTCCAATAGCTGCTAATAAATAACTTCGGACTGTCGCAATAGTTGCATTATCTAGCTTATTTTACCCACTGGAAAGGGCCGAAAAAACCGCTAAATCGTGACATGACTTAATAAATATTGATTCCTAAGCCCTTACAACTATTCAGGTTGAATGTGGAAGGGGATCGGTTCCATCAGTGGAAGCGAGCTACTGGCTCCATCGATGACCACCAAATTGTCCAGAGGGATCGATGTCGGATTGCCCCAGCTCAGCTGCCCTGAGAGCCCCTCAGTATCACCTGCCCAGACTTCCGGAATCGTCGCAAACTCAATATCGATGATCGCCGTCTCAGTCGGAAGGGTCAGATGATCGGCAAAACTGAATGAAGCCAAGAGACCGACTAAGACTCCACCCTCTACAGGATTGACTGCCCAGAAGTCGGGTCCATCGCCCCCGTTGAGATTGAGCATAGCCTCGCTCTGAGACTCCGATACGAATTCTAGCAATGCCGAATCGTATTGAATCGCCATTGATAACCCTGAAAGATCCGTGGGGAAGTTTTGATTTAATGAATTTTCTTCAACATACAGCGTCAAAATCGAAGAACCAATTCCATCAGAGGTAGAATATGGAATCACCATTTCACTTCCCCGATAGAAATAAACTTCACGAATCACCAAATCGATTTCAACTTGAGTAGCTCCGTACTGATTTCCCGCTGTCACTAGATGGGTAGATTCTCCTTCTTGAAGCGCTGCTCCTGATATCACTCCTGTTAACTCGTTAAAACTTAAGCCCTCAGGAAGTGCTGGTGTTATATGCCATTCACTAGGCTGCCCACAGTCAAATGTGGGGGTCTGTTCACCAACATCGACTCCACTGGACGCCGCAATCAACTGACCCGGGTATGTGAGGTTACATGGGGCAACCCCTGTAACTCCCAATTGCACAACACAATCAGTTGCTCCCGTACCATTGTGAGCAGAGATGGTGTAGACCGTTAGGGGTAAATCTAACTGTGATTCCCCCATCAACTCTCCACTGAGAATATCTAGAGAGAATCCCGCCGGAAGCGGTGGATCAATTGAGTACTCTTCTACCGGCCCGCACTCACTTGACGGAAGCAAAGGCCCGAGGGGCTCTCCAGGAAGCAGCTGAAACGAATCCGCTCCGTAGTCTAAATTACATGGTGCCTGAACCTTGATGGTCACAGAGAAATCGACCACAGAACTCCCCGAGGAGTTCGCTGCGACGACTTGGTGTACCGTGAGTGAATATGGTTCTTCAACGGAACCAGAGATGATGCCTGTCAACGGGTCCAAAATCAGCCCCTGAGGAAACTCTGGGCTCACAGTCCATACAGAAGCCTGGCCGCAACCAACTATTGGTTGAATTGGTCCAATCACCTCACCGGTGACAACATCGACCTCTTCTTGTGGGTAATTCAAATTGCAGGGTGGCTCCTCTAAAATTTCAACTGAGAGTTGAAAACTCACGTTTCCAGCAACATTACCCGCAACGATGACATGATCTGTTGGCCCACCAATGAACTCTGGAATTCCTGAGATCTCCCCATTCGTGGAATCAAGGTGAAGCCCTGCTGGAAGTGGTGGCAATGAACTAAATCCGTCAGACTCGCCACAACCGATTTCTGGAATCATCGTCGGAATTGGTGTTCCGACAGTCAATTGCAAAACTGAATCGGTGTAAGACAAATCGCATGGTGGCTGAGGCAATATCACGACGACAATTTGAGTGATCGCACTTCCAGAAATGTTTGAAGCAACAATCGAAAAGAGAGTCTCCACTTGGGGATTGGCCGGATTTCCTGAAATCACCCCTGTCTGAGTATCCAAGCTCAAACCCGCTGGTAAATCAGGGAAAATTTCATACTCAACAGCAACTCCACACTCATTTTGAGGTGTTGCCGGCCCCATAGAAATTCCCTCTTCTAAAATCAACGTGTTTGGAACGTAAACTAATTCACAAGGGGCCTCAGGGAGGACCTCCAACAAGATCGTGAACTCCGAAAACCCACTCGAGTTTTCTGCACGAATTACGTGAGAAGTCAGAGGGTGAGAGGTCGCTGACGCTCCCGAAATCAAACCGGAGACTGAATCTAATGCGACTCCCTCAGGCAGCGCAGGTGAAACAGAATAAGAACTCACAGGACCACACCCGACATCCGGCTGTAATCCTTCTGGGACTGAATCTCCCTGATTTAAAACTAATTCACCCTGGGGATATACCAAGTCACAAGGAGCTTCTACGGTCACCTCAATTTGCAGGGTGACACTCGTTTCACCCGTCAAATTCCTAGCTGTAATCACGTATGGAGTTTGCGCTTGCTGCAAAATGGGAGTTCCTGAAATCTGACCAGATTCAGTGTCTAAAGATAATCCGAGAGGCAAGGAAGGACTGACCTCATATTCCAAAGCCATACCACAGCTGTTTGTCGAATCTATTGGCAGGATTTCCTCACCATATGGAAAGATCCAATCAAGCTGGGAATACACAAGATCACAAGGTGCCTGATCAGCGACCTGGATTTCCAATGCAAACGAAGTCGATCCAAACGGATTCGCTGCTGAAATTAAAAATGTATTTTGACCTGACAACTCGGTTGGAGTTCCACTGATAATCCCACTAACGCTATCAAAGCTTAGTCCAGCAGGAAGATCTGGAACCACGCTCCATTGATCAACAGACCCGCAACCATACAGGGGAATGAGTGGCTCTATCGGAAGTCCACTGTAGATGGTCAATGACTGATCGCCGTAGGTTAAATCACATGGTGCTGACGAGAGAACGTTGATGACGACAGTAACTGCAACTGTACCTTTCTCGTTACTAGCGAGAATCATGTGAGGGGCTTCAGGATATACCTGCTGAGGAGTACCGGAGATGACACCGGTCTCACTATCTAAAGTAATCCCTAATGGAAGCGGCGGCGAGATCGTCCAACTAGTTGGATTGCCACCGATCGTATGTGGCTGCACCGGAACAATTTCGCGATCCAAAAAGAAGAGCCCCAATGTTGGATACTCAACTAATTGAGGTGGAATCGCTTCAATCTGAACTCCGGTGTCGGAGCTTCCCCCACATCCCGATAGGTATACCCCGATCAACAGGGCGATAAAAAACCTGAGCATGACTTCCTCTTACTTCAAATCTCAGTTTTTAAGTTTGCTTCGAACTCCAACGACCTCGAATCACTCTGTTTCAGGTGTCGCAAGTAGCTGAACCGTTGTATCTACGGTCACCGGAAGAATTCCAGTGGTGCCGTCGAGGACCACGGTGTTACCGACAGCTGGAACTCCCGGGTCACCGGACAATGGGTTCCCCCACTCGAGACTGGAATCCACTGAATCGGTCCCCACTCCCTCGAATGAGTCCGTAATCGTTTCGTAATTGACGATGGCAATTTCAACGGGGACTTCTGCGCTCAATCCCGCAAAATCGGGGCTGAATGAGAATACGATTCCCAGCGTAAATCCTGTTGAAGTCACGAAGGGTGAGAAGAAGTCTGGTCCTTGCCCACCATTCAAATCTGTAAGCCCACTGCCCGGTTCCACCGAAGTGATCTCCAACTGGTCGGAGTTATGGGCAAGAGCCAATGAGAGCAACTGGATCTGGGTCGGGTATGTTTCGTTGTCTTCGCCCTCAGTAAGAATGATGCGACTCTGACTTCCACCTTCACCGGTCACGGGATCAAAGGATCCACTCATCTGCTCGATTTCAAAGGTGAAGACGGGCGAGATCCGAAGTGCAACTTCGGTACTATCGGTTCCATGCTCATTGATCGCAGTCACGGTGTAGACGATTCTGTCCGTCTCGATAGAAGGCGTACCAGAGATCACACCTGTTGCTGTGTCGATCGTCACACCGGCTGGCAGTGCTGGATCGATGACCCATTCATCCACCTCTCCACAGCCCACCGTTGGCAGGAGTGGATCCATCTCAGCATTGGGAGCGACGACCTTCTCAGATTCTTCGTAAACCAGATCACAGGGCCCTGCTGGCAAAATTTCGATCAACAGCTCAAAGGTGACCGAATCACTTTCGTTAGCTGCGGTAATCACGTGCAACTGAGGACCATGACTGATGACCGGTGTTCCGCTGATTTGACCGCTGTACATATTCAAGTTCAAACCCTCGGGAAGCTCAGGATCGATGCTGAAGTCATTCGATCCACCACACCCCACTGTCGCCTCCAGTGTTGGGAACTCATCAAATGCGAGAACTCCAACGACCTCTGTAACGGGGTACTGAAGATCACAGGGAGCCTCGGGAAGAACTCGAATCGAGATTCCAAAGCTGGTCGATCCACCAAAATTAGTCGCGATGATCGCAAAGAAGTTGCGTGGGCACGGCTCCTGTGGGATTCCATTGATGGAACCGTCGGTTTCATCGAAGGTAAGCCCCAATGGCAGTGCAGGCTCCACTCTCCAACTACCGACAGCTGCACCAAGAACCAGAGGAGCAGCAAGCTCGAGGGGTTCACCGACGGTCAGCGTGTATTCTGCCGCGGGGTAACTGAATGGAGCGGGTGCCTGGATCTTCGTACTGCGACCGAAACAACCTCCGATGAGGAGAGTGGCGCAGACGAGAAGACAAAACTTGGCGAAGATTCGGCTTGAATTCAGCATCGGTCCTCCGCGGGGCTTCAGCCCCTCAGGGTGGTTACTCTTCCGAGGAGAGACTCAATTGCTCTCCTCCGGGATGTGCTTACAAAAATGAATGTAAACCCATTGTAACTACGTGCTATTTTTTGTCTATCCCACCGATACTCCCCTCAGGAAGCCGGTAAATACTCCCGAAGAATGAGATTTTCTGCACCTAAGTAGCCAATAATAGCAATAGCAGACACTTGTCCCAAACATGGGGAATGCCGCCCCGGCACTCTTCAAAGACTTACATTCGGAAGTACAATAGGTGCTGATATTCCATATTGTTAAGTCGTAGGAAGAATAACGCGCTCAGGGGTCAACACCCCCCACCAACGGAGGTCGAGTCCGTGCCCATAAGAATTATGGCTCTCTTATCACTCCTGAATTGGCCGATTTTCTTATGGGGAAATCTCGCTGAAGGAGCGGACTGGCTTGTCCCGAGCCAAATTTCGACGATTCAAGGGGCCATCGACCTCGCTGCCCCCGGTGATCAAATCATCGTCTCACCAGGCCTATATTTAGAGAACATCGACTTTCTTGGTAAAGACCTCACCTTGATTTCCTCCGCCGGGCCCTCCGAAACCATCATCGATGGCTCGATGGCTACCCAAGGCCCAGAGATGCGCTCAACCGTTTTATTCAACTCCGGAGAAACAGCCCTAGCCACTCTCGATGGTTTTACGATTCAAGGGGGTTCAGGAACTCCTGTGACCGATGCGATAGGGACTTTTCTACGCGGTGGAGGAATCCATATCTCCATCGCTTCACCGACCATCACCAACTGCCGAATCGTCGATAATTCCTCAGACTTCGGATCCGGTCTTTATGCGGGTGGAACACTCTCCCTACAACTGCATGGAATAGAGTTCCTTTCCAATTCAGGACTGGAGGGCTCAGCAGCCTACCTCCTTGATTGCGGGAATGTTTCCATCGATCAATGTCAGTTTGTGGGAAATCAGTCATTGACTGCGGGAGGAGCGATCTCCAGCAATACTTGCTCCTCTGTCAATATTTCAAACTGTCAACTCTCAGGAAATTCAGCCCTGATCGGTGGGGCGATATACTCTCGACAGTGCGTCGTGGATTTTGCAAACAATGAAGTCCTCTCCAATGAAGCCACTTTGCTCGGTGGTGGTATCACCCTTTATCAATCGACCTCAACCATCACGAATAGTCGATTTGACGGGAACTCTGCGAATCATGGTGGTGGAATCGGGCTCGATGGCGGCAATCTAGTGGTGAGTAGTAGTGTGTTTTCGCGCAATTCAGCGGTGACTTCAGGAGCGGCAATATCGTCGACCATCAATCTCGTTTCCGTCGATGTTCGCCGCTGTACCATCGCTGAAAATACTTCAACCAACGGCTCCCCTGGTATCTTCTTTCCGCCATTCAGTGCCGGTGGTGCCAGCTCAACCTTGACCCTGAGCCATTCCATTCTGTGGAACCCTACAGGAATCGAAGTGGACATCCCTACCATCGCTCAGGTGGATCATTGCACTGTTTCCTCCGGCTATCCCGGTACCGTGGTTCTGACCGCTGACCCCGTATTCAGCGATCCATTAATTCAAGATTTCTCGCTCGCTTCGATCTCCCCATGTATCGATGCGGGTGATCCCCTCCAATACATCGACCCCGATGGAACCACCCCTGACCTCGGTGCCATCTTCCATGACCAACGTCCTGCGGCTGTCGAAGATTTAATCTGTCAGATCAATGATCCTTGCACTCAAGACCTCATTCTCACTTGGGCGCCGAAGGTTCTTCCCCCTGATTCCATCATCGTTTCAATCGGGACTGATCCGACCCAATTGACAGCCCTCGCTGCTTTACCCGGAACCGACACCTCTTTCAGTCTGGTACCCGGTTTTACGGGGACAGTCACGATTTGTGTCGAACCAGTCCGCGGAGGCATGACTCCAGCTAATGGCGCAACTTGTTGCGAAATTGAGGTTTCTGCGCCGACTCCGTTGATTCCCATTTCCGGGCTGAGTTGTAGTTATGACCCAGACACTTGTATGGCAAACCTCTCGTGGAGCAATGGTGCGCCCTACTCTCTCATCGACCTCATCATCAATGGCGAAATTTTGACACTGCCTGGATCGATCAATAGCGCAGCATTTCCACTAACTCCAGGCCCCCTCCATCTCATCAGCCTGGTCCCTCAGAGCACCTGTGGGGAAACATTGAATGCCAGTGAGTGCGAGTTGACGTGCCCCATACCGGAAACCCTCTTCATCCGTGGCGACGCGAACGGAGACAGTCTGCAAAACTTGGCGGATGTCACGACACAACTTGCATACCTTTACCAAAATGGTCCCGGATCATGCCTCGACGCGATGGACTGTAATGACGATGGGCAAATCGACGTCTCCGATCCGATCTTTTTGTTGTTGTTCCTCTTCGACGGGGGCTCCCCACTCCCAGCTCCAGGTGGCTCCTGCGGTCCAGACCCATTACCCGAGGATTTTCTCCCTTGTCAGACCGGTCCTAACTGTCCTTGATCCGTCTGCGGTTTGCTCGATCCGGAAATAATGGGCGAATCGCACAACTCTGCCCCCCGGAACAATCCGAAATGTTGACAAAATGACTAACAAACATACAATACATGTATAGTTGATTAACAAAGGAAGGCCGAACCCTGCTCCCGGTAGTCACTTGAAGACCTATCTGGGAATACCGGCCCTTCCGGACTTCCGTTGCGAGTCGGAAGCTTTTTCGAGGAAGAGTTTTTTTGCGAGGAGTGTGGGATGAACGACAAGAGAACCCTGACGACTGGCGAAATCGCCAACTACTGCGGTGTAAACTTCCGCACCGTCATTCGCTGGATCCAGCGTGGACAGCTTCGTGCATACCAGTTACCAGGACGTGGTGACAATCGGGTTGAGGTGAACAACTTCATCACCTTCTTACGTGAGAACAATATCCCGATTCCACGCGACTTCCTGCACCTGGCCCGCAGAGTACTGGTGGTCGAAAAAGAGCCCACCGTCTCCAAAGCCATCGAAATCACCCTGAGAAAACACAACTTTGATGTCTACATGGCTCAGGACGGATTCACTGCTGGATCCCTCCTCAGAGAGCACCTTCCCTGCGTCATGACCCTTGATCTTAGAGTTCCTGGCCTCGGTGGATTTGATGTCATCGAGTATGTGAGGCTCGCACCTGAGCTGAGCAAAACCAAGATTCTCGTCATTTCAGCCATGGAGCAAACCGAGCTCGACAGAGCGCGCTTGCTGGGTGCCGATGACATTCTCGCAAAGCCCTTTGACCCCGAAGAACTCGCTCGTCGAGTTGTGCGTCTGGCCGGTAGCGAACTTCGCGCCTAGTCCCATCCCTCAAACGCAAAATCGGATCTGCCACCTGAAGCGAACCCCGTTTCAGGTGGCTTCTTTTTTCTCTTTATCCAACTTTGCCGAGAGCCCATCTCACCTCTGAGCATAAGAATCTACTCAGCCTTATGGGCAGTAGCTGTGCGAATCACAAGGTAGCGACAAAGGATTACTACCAACCCCACAGGAGGGAAAGGGAGCCGCCGGTGAATCACCGCTGACAAAGAGCCACCTCAAAATATGTATGACGTCACTGACATCGAGATCGCCGTCTCCATCGGTATCCCCTGTCGCAAAACAATCTCCCTGTGGATCGATGCCAAACATCCTTCTCAATAGCACGACCGCATCGGCAACATTGACGAGGCCATTTTGATTGACGTCTCCTCGCACGAACAAAGTAGGAACGATGAGTTGAACCGGGGTCAAATCGTGGCGAACTGCGATCGACACCCCTCCGGTCACTGTGACGAAGGGGCCACCAGGGGTGTTTTCAGTAAATCCGAGGAACGTTTCCTGATCCTGTCCCACCGGCGCAACAGTGACCAATAACTGGGCCATATCTCGCACCAGCCCAGCTCCCAGCCCTGCTTGGCCGGTGGAGTCAAGAATCATCGATAAGGTCACGGAGCCCTGGGCAGATCCACCCAAGTCCACAAGCCACAGTTCTGGTCCGACTCCTCCGGTCGCGGTTAAAACTTGATCCGAAGGGACTAAATCTTGGGGAATGAGCACGGCCTTGTCGATTTCGATCCCTAAATCCGCTTCCCGGATTCCCAAGTTTGCTGTGACCTTGACTGTTAACTCTTGAGCGGTCCCTGTCGGTAAAGAAACGGGGTCAAAGAAGAGCCGTCCCCGTAACTCCTGACTGCCGAAAAAAGTGGTAAATAACTGCAGGTCAGTGTGCTCCATGACGTATTCCAGAGTGCCATTATCATCTAAGTCCTCGAACCAGGCATTCTTGGCACTTTGATACGTCACATAGGTATCCTCTTCGGAAAATGCCCCGGCCCCATCACCGTATCGGATTGAAAACAAGCCGCTAGAAAATGGGGCGACCACATCTTCGATACCGTCTCCATCCATGTCATTCATCAAGATTCGGTGCATCAATCCCCAACCAAACTGCCCTACGGGGATTTCATCTTGGCGGTTGAACTGCAATGACCCCATACCCATGAATGGAATCAGAGATCGATTCTGCCAAGTTCCCAACATTAAATCTGGTACGCCATTTGAATCAAAATCTGAGATCGCAATCGAATACGGTTCCGGAAGGAGTGGAAACAGAAACTCGGAAGCAAGGGTGAGTTGCCCCTGACTATCATTTTCAAAGCAGCACAAGGCGTTTCCATCTTTGCAAGCCATGACGACATCCAGATCACCGTCAAGGTCGAGATCAAATAACACGACGTCCCGCGCCAATGAAGAGCGAGTATGGTGTAGAGGAGGGAAAAACGCTGGGCCTGAGGCTCCAGGTACTCCTAGCAAAACAGTCACCGCCGAAGGCTGAAAGGGATCTCCTAATAAGGTTGTACACATCACGATGTCTAATCGCCCATCAGAGTTCATATCCCCCAATTCGAGATCGAATGGAACCCTGTTGAGCTGAAGATCGAGCTGGTAATCGATGCGCTGTGAGGGAATTCCATTGTCAAAAACCAAGAAGGATACAAACCCTCCCGGCTCCATCGGGTGAGACCAAGTGAAAACTAGATCTTGATCTCCATCCCCATCCAAATCACCGCAAGTGATTCCCCGAACCAATCCATCGATACCGTCACCACGCTCATATTGCTCGACCTCTCCGTGAACCCCATCTCCGAGACCTCTCGCGATCGCAATGGTCCCACCTCCATCAACTGCGATGAAGTCGGGAATCGAATCTCCGCTGACATCACAGATACAAGCAGACGAAATCACCAATCCTACCGGAGTTGGAATCGGGCTCATGAATTGAAATTGAGCCTCTACCCCATTGCTAAAACAGCACCACATCAGCGCTGACAATAGAAGTGAAGGTCTCATGGATATCATGGGTCGCATACTGCGGATTTACTCCGAATCAGTGTTCAACACCAAAGGCGTAGAATGAAAGTTGAATAAGAAAACCAGGATCCAAATAAATAAACTCGTAGAAGTATCAATTCTGCGAACGGCTCGGCGCAGCTCTTTCAATTATCCTCTGAGCCTTACAAAACGCATCTAACTTTCGAGAAGTCATTACTGACTATTGTCACCCAGAAGCCCACTGAAGATCTCCGGCTGCCCAGCTTCTTCAAGCCTAATGAAACCGAAGATCGATACGCATGAGCCCCCGATCCGCAGCAGCGAACCGGGGGCTCAAACGTTGATTTCATTAAGTATTCAGGTCTTCAGGGAGCGGTTTGTCGCTTCTGTGGGAATTGGCCCATGACCCACATCGAAATCTCATTTTTGATCTCGTCACTGGTCGTGATGGTCATCTTCCCGAGAACCGTCGGAGTCGCCTGGTACTCGGAGAGAGTAATCCATACCCGATAGCTCTTTCCTGCGACAACTTCCTGAACGCGAGTGCTGAATGCACCCTGAATCCGATCGTCGAGGGTAACCCCTGTGACTTCGAATCTCACTTCAGGGTCACCGCCTGTCACAAGAATGCTCTTTTCAATCGGCTTGGAATCGGTCAGCAGATTTCTCGTCTCTTTATCCATGAACTTGATGTTGTTCTTGGGTTGAAGAACGATTCTGTCGCGGTGATCCAATTGGACATTGAATTCGAGACTACGATCGAGGCCATCGCTTGTTTTGACGTCGAGGATCAGCTTTTCACGCAAGATTGCCGGTTTCGAGTTCGAAGAAGCGGACAGGCTCAGCTCAAAGGATCGCCCCTCTTCGAGGACAACTGGCTCAGCTGCCGTGATCCAACCCTTACCTGCAGTTCGAACATCGACGATTTCCACATTGAGTGGAGAACCCGCATTGAACTGGAAAGTTCCCTCCAGTGGCTTGCCTGCGAGCCCCTGCAACTTGATTTGCAGAGGACGGGTCTCCAGGATCTCCAAAATGGTCCCCTTCAAAGTCAGGGAAAACTCCGGATTCACCGGATCATTGGAGAGAACCTTCATCACTTTGGAAACACCCTTGCCCCGTACCTTTTTGGTGTCGAGGTTGACTGTTACTTTTCCCACCCCACCGGGGGGGATCTGGTCGTCATGACTGGCGACCGTGCAACCTCACGTGCCGTTGACCTTTTTAATGATCAAGACTTCGTCACCGGTATTGCGAATCTCGAAATCATGAGTAAAGGGAGTTTCTTTGATCAACTCACCCCACTCAACGAGAGGTTCGTCACATTCAATCTTTGGTGAACCAGGAACCTGGCCAACAACCTTGCCAGTGGCCGCTTCCATGGAAACCCAAGGGATGAATCCCACCGCCAGAAGGACGGTCAAGAGGCCCACCAAGCGACGCGGACCTTGAAGAGATCTCAAAATTAAGTGTTTCATTTATTCTGCCTCTTCCTCAAAACTTCACCGGGTATTGCAGCGGTGAGATCCGATCTCTGCACCGTCGCTTCTGCTTTCCGATTTCTGCAACAGTATAACATCTTGCAACTTTTCGGGGGAAATTCCTCATTTGGGGTATGCTCGCGCAGCAGAGTATACGCAAACCCTCTCAACATGGAAGAATTGCGCCTACTTTGAAGTAACGCTGAACCCTACCCATATCCTAAGAATTAGTATTGTTTCGACCCTGATATTCGTAAAAAAACCGTGGCCCACGATCTGAATCGTGAGCCACGGTTCCAAGAGGTCAAAAGACCCCCGATCTCTTGATCAGTTCCTGATCTGATCAGTCGCAGAGACCAAATCCATCACACGGCAGGACATTGCTGGTCGGGTCCTCACCACAGAATGGGTATGGAGCACTCGGGACTTGTCCATTGGTGAACAGAGTATTCAAGGTAAAGACGACGTCTGCGATGTCGATCTGCTCATCGTCATTGGCATCCAATGCCGCGAGGCAAGCCACACCACGTCCCTGGAACAAGTGAAGAACTGTCTCCACCGGGTCGGAAACGTCGAGCTGACCATCCGCATTGGCATCCGATCGAATCATCGAAGCCGCTGCAGAAGTCTGACCGATCACATCTACCAGGATGCTGGCTGTCGCCATACCACCATGATTATCAGAGATTCTGTAAATCATGGAGTCTTCACCCTCGTAGTTCCCATCAGCATTGTAGGTCAGAGTTCCATCTGCGTTGATCACCATAGATCCGTGGAAGGGACCGCTAATGATTCCGAGAAGCTGGAGCTCGTCACCGTCAACATCTTCGTCATTCAGAAGAGGCGCAATGCCGATACTGGATCCTGCCTCAACGATGATTCCGCTGTCGTTGTTCGCCACCGGAACATCATTCACAGGAAGAACATTCAGGCGAATGGTTCCAGCGCCATGCAATGAAAGATCGTGCACTTCGTAAAGGAACTCGTCGATACCGAAGAAGTTCGGATCGGGAGTGTATACGAGGCTGGAGATGATTCCCTGAGCATCGACATTGATGTCTACCTGGCCATTGCTGGGCTGACCAACATTGGTCAGAAGCAGCTCATCCATGTCTGCATCAGAAGCACCTTGAAGGATCGTCAGAGCAGAGATCGTCTTCAAGCTATCCTCTGGAAGCGGGAAGATCGGCAAGGTTCCTGCAACTGGTGCATCATTGACCGGCAAGATCTCGACTTCTACCGTTGCGGAAGCTTGGCCACCGTTGTTATCGGTCACCGTGTAAGTGAAGCTATCCAGTCCATTCGCATTGGGGAACGGCGTGTAGGAAATGGTTCCACCCAGATCGATCGTCGCTAGACCCAAAAGGCCATTAGTGACGGCTGCGAGCTGAATGGCATCTCCATCGACGTCCGAATCATTGGCGAGAACGTCGATCGCTACCGTGCCATCCTCATCCACTTGGTTACCCAAGTCGTCGGCGGCTACCGGCGCATCGTTAATCGAGATCACCTGAAGGCTGACTTCTGCCGTATCGGTCAAGAAACCGTCACTCAGAACGTACGTGAATACCTTCGGAAGGATATCGTTGTAGTCCTGATCAGGCTGAATGGTGATCGAACCGTTGGTCGCCCAGTTGACAGTGGCCGGGAAATCGCCGGGCACGTTGACTGCAACGACTCTGAGAAGGTCATTATCGACGTCGCCATCGTTCGCAAGAACGTTGATGACGGTCGGAACGTCTTCCAGGGTTACTGCAGAATCCGGGTTGGCCATAGGAGCGTCGTTCACTGGTGTCACCTCGATGGAAACCATTGCAGTGGACACAGCACCCTGGGAGTCGGTAACGATGTACATGAAGTTATCAGCAACACCGACAGACATATCCGGGAATGGGACGAAACGAATCACACCACCTGGCAGCAAGCTAACTGCACCATTGAAGGCGTTGACGATCGGCAGGGATACCGTCATGGCATGCCCTTCAGGATCGTAGTCATTCGCCAGAACGTTAATCTCAACAGCCTGGTCCTCAAGAGTCACGGCGATATCAGCACCGAGTCTTGGGGGGTCATTCACCGCAATCACAGAAACACTGACCGCACCTGAAGTGAAGGTACCTTTGCCGTCAGTCGCCGTGTAGGTGAAGGTGTCAATTCCATTTTGATCCAGGTCGGGAGTGTAAAGAAGAGTGCCTGAAGGCAGAAGCTCGACGGTTCCGAAACCTGCTGCAGAGAACTCAGAGACGGTAAGAGGATCACCCTCTGGATCGCTGTCATTGGCGAGCACGTCAATCTCTAAAGCGACGTCCTCATCAGTCAGCACCACGTCGTTTGTGGTGACGGGAGCCTGGTTACCTGCGTGGAAGGTCACGACGGCACTAGCCGGCAAACCGGTAGAGTCTTCGATCACGTACTCCCAAGAGCTACTTCCTGCACCTGCAGGAGTGAAGGTCCAGTTACCTGCGCCGTCATTTTCCATGGTGCCAGGTGAAGCGAGAGCGTCGATCATGTTGATCGCCGTGAGAGTTAAAGCATCTCCATCGACGTCAGAGTCATTTCCAAGCAACAGATCAGCAGTGAAGAGGAATGCATCAAGACCGGTGGTCAGGAAATCATCCTGAGCCTCTGGAGCATCCGCCTGCGGAGCGACTTCGATGACGACTCTTGCCTTGGCGATTCCGCCATGGCCATCACTAATGCTGTATTGGAACTCGTCGCTACCATGGTAATCGGGAGCACTCTGATAGATGACGCCATCTCCTGAAGGAGTGACGGATCCGCCATTGAGGCTCTTTCCGTCGTAGTGGAAGACCCTTAGCTTGTCCAAATCAGGGTCGGAGTCATTCAACAAGAGAGAAGCATTTGAAATCGGTGTTGCAGAATCCTCTGTCGCTGCGATGGGGTCATCCGAAGCAAACGGTATGTTGTTGGTGACATCACAGTGCTCACCTGTTAAGCCGTCAGCGATTCCAAGAGGAAGACCTGGGCCAGCAGGAGAAGCTTCGATGTAAGGATCGACAAAATCGTTAGAACCGAAGGGGTGGTATGCAGTCAGGCGCTCTGCGGCAAATGGTGGAATACCATTACCGATGGAGTGAACCACCCAGTCTGGATCTCCAGCGGATGGGAAGGGGCTCAGCGGCAAACTACCGAGAGGCAGATCTTCACAACCGACAGCTTCATCGCAGCCTCCGGGGCCAAGACGACGATCCAGGTTCCAGGGAATCCCCTCGAAGATGAAGGGGTATCCTGTTTTATCCAAGTTGACCTCAACGAATTCCGGGTGTCCAAGTCCGGCACCGGCGACGTACTCACCGTGCTGGGCTGGGTTTCCGAGGATGTCCCTCGGGAAAACTCCCGGGTTAAGGGTGTAACTGTGATGGGTTTTTCCAATGACTTCACGGGCAGCCGGAGCCATGAGCGCCACTTCCTCTTCCATGGTGCCACCCTGTGGGCAGACATTGTGTCCACCATTGATCAGGTTCAGGCAAGGACCATGGGCAGAAGGTGCTCCCAAAAGGAAATCGACATCGTATCCAAACTTGGTGATGTGACCGGCGTTAGGGGCGATTCCGTTGAAACGTGCTCCCAAGTTACCGAGAGAGGTACCCCAAATGTATTCGATCCCTTCACCAGTCTCCGGATCGATATGAAGACGGAAAGCGTCGATATGAATGTCGTCGATCGAAGTGAAAGCGATCGCCAAGGACTTGATTCGGGCGTTATCGAAGGGAGGAACATCACACTCAACTTCGTCCCAGGTCATGTAGTCCGGCTGGTTTCCAGCTTGCCTCGTCTTCAGACCCAACTGCACGACAGCAGCATAGGCAGAGAAGAAACGAACGCCGTCGACGACTTCAAAGTTACCTTCAAGTCCGATCGGATCTCCCGGAATCAGCGGCACAAAGCGGCGGGAGTCGGGAACTGTTCTGTTTATTGGACCCGTGAATGCACGGTTCCACATAGGACAGAATTCGTCACCGGCACCGGTTACTGCGTTTGCACCCTCGTCGTCGTCCCGGTTACCAAATGAGTTGTTAGTGCTGGGAATGCAGCTGGGAACGCCAGTAGAGAATGCGAAGCTGTAACTGCCGGGATCGATGGTGAAGCGTGGGTCAGCACTGCAGTTAGGCATGCCGTCCATGCAAGCGAGACCATTCTGAATCGTCTGAACCATGTCCGGGTCATTGATTCTGCAGATGACACCCTTGCGATCGGATCCGCCGTCAGCAAGCGGACGCTCACCCATGGCACCATTGACGACAAAGTAGCCCTGCTCGTAATCGATGAAGGAAACGTATCCACCCACTGTCGGAGGAACGATTCCACCGGCGACGTTACCGGTCATCGATTTGTTGAGGAAGACGTCTCCGGCGATGACCTGACCGTCAGCTTGGCGGTTTGCCAAGATCTGGGCACCACCACCCTGAAGACCCTTGTTGCGAAGACACTCGTCGGTGCTGGCAAGCCCGGATTCACCATTGGCGGCACACTCCGGAGAGGCTCCAGCCATGATGTCTCTGAGCGACAAGCGATTCATCGGCAGATCGATCAAGAGTCCGCTCGGAATACGTACTGCGGTTCCGTCCGCAACGATCCAACCGGCAGACCACATGTCGTCCATGTCATCGACGAACACGTGCTCGATCTCTCCCAGAATCACCACGGCTTGTGAGCCAGGCACCGGGATATCTGCGATCTGGGCACCGACGTGAGTCGAACCAAGGATCGCTCCCATGAAGAGGAACAGGCAAGCTGCTAGCGCTCTCTTCGTTGTTTTCTCATTATTGTTGAACATGTCGTTCACACTCCTGAATTCTTTTGTGGTGCTTCAAAACTTACGGCTGCTCCGAAACGTCAAAACTAAGCACACCGGAAGTCTCACCACCGTGAGGATCAGTTGCAGTAAAGGAGAAGGTTTCAATTCCGGTAAATCCTGTGGGTGGCAGGTAGACGTAGTTCCCATTCGACAAAGTCAGGGTTCCTCCGTCCGATCCTGGCCCAAAGGTCACCGTCATGTTGTCGTCATCGGGATCTGTCACGATCTGGTTCAAGAGCACCTGTAGCGGCGTGTCCATTTGGACATCGATACCAAACAGCCCCGGGAATGCCGGAGTGGGCGCACCATTGAGGTTTTGACAGCCATTGGTCAGTTCAGGAATATCCATTGGATCTTGAGGGCCCGCCGGCATCAGGGCGAGATTGTCCCAGATGATGCGAGTCGTCATCGTCTCCGCACCGTTGGTGGGATCTCCATCCATGTCCTCCATGGTGAAGGGCCAGTATCCAAAGGCGATCTCCATGTTTCCTGGAACAAACTGAAGTCCCAGGTTTGCACCGATTCCGGCACAGTCGATCGTGAAGGCGCACTCAGGGTCTGCACAGTCAGCGAGACCGTCGCCGTCATCGTCGATGAAGTTACCGCAGAATCCGGCTTCACCCATGGCTCCTCCCGCTTGCTCAAGCAGGACACAGAAGTTCTCCTGAGAACACTCGGGGTCGTCACAATCGACGAGGAAATCACCATCGTCATCGACTCCATTGAGGCAATCCTCACCAAAGGCAGGATTCTCTTCAGGAGGCTCGACGAGATCGATGTTCAATCCACCCTGAACTCCGTTGATGGGGTTCAGACCAGAGAATGGGAAGGGATCAAGACGCAGCTGACCCATGGGGATCGCATTCATGTCTTCACAATCGACGACTTCGTCACCGTCGTGATCAAGACAGCCTGCAGGGTGCAGACGACGATCCAAGTTCCATGGAGCACCAGCGAAGACCATTGGCCACCAAAGGCGGTTCATATCAACTTCACCAAACTCGGGGTGTCCAATACCGACACCAGTGAGGTAGCGGTCACTATTGGCCGGCTCTCCTTGAAGATTGACGGCGTGAACACCAGGATCCAATTCTGCTTCGTGAGTCGAAACCATCATCGCTTCCTGAGCGATGGGCGAGAGAATTGAGAACTCCTCGTCCATGGTTCCAAGATTCGGGCACACGTCATATCCAGAGATTCTCAACTGTGTACATGGAGACATCTTGGGGCTCACCGGAGCTCCCTTGAGGAAATCGACGTCGTAGGTCACCTTGAAGATGCTTCCGCCACCAGGGCCAATACCGTGATTGATGGTGAGCGGGTTGTTGACCGTACTGGCGACGATTCTCTCGTGCTGCTCGCCAGTCGCTGGGTCTACGTAAAGGCCATAAATATTGACCTCGGAGTCAACCAGCGTGGAGAAACCGATGAAGAGTGCCTTGGCCCTTTCATTGGCGAATCCGGGAGCGTCCCACTCAGCCTCATCCGCAAGGATGTAGGAAGGCTGATCAGGAGCGTCTCTGGTCAAAATCGCATCGTTAATCGTCATTGAGTGACAAGAGAAGAAGCGCGTTCCGTCGATAACTTCCTTGTTACCTTCAGCAGTGATGTTGTCCCCCACCTGAAGTGGTGCAAAGAAACGGGAGTCCACTGCCACGGTTCCACCAGACTGGGTGACACCATCACGGTTCCACTGCGGACAGAACTCGTCACCATGGCCATCAGCATCAGCGCCCTGGGTTCTGTTACCACCGATCACCGTACTTGGAATACACATGGGGAAACCAGTGATGAAGTTGGCAGTGTAGTTCTCCGGGTCATTCATGAAGCGAACGTCGGGACTACAGTTGGGTCCACCGTTACAACCGGGGCCGCTCTGGATCGTCTGTCCTGCCTCCGGATCATTGATCCGGATCATGACACCACCTTCGTCAGCTCCAGCGGTTCCATTGATACGGAAGTACCCATGATCGTAATCGATGTAGGATACTTTACCCTGAACGGTATCGACGTCCTTCTGAATGAAGACGTCACCAGCAATGATCCGTCCATCCGGCATCTGGTTACCCAGGATGTGGGCAGTCGCTCCACCGCGTCCGCGGAGAGCGCCGTCACCCCTGACGAGTCCAGATTCGCCGAGGGCGAGGGACTCCGGAGGAGCTTCGGTAAACAGCTGCTGGATCGTCAGGTAATTCGCCGGCAATCCGATCAACAGGTTTTTCGGGATGATCCAGGCTTGGCCAGCAACGACCATGATGCCCGCGGAGAAGGGATCATTCATGTCGTCGACGGACATGAATTCGATCTCACCACTCACTGCGGCGCCTGTAACTCCCATCGTTGCGTCCCCAACCCCCAACTGAGCGTTAGCACTCAGTGAAAAGCTGAAAGTAAACAACACGAGAAGGGTAATTTTCACGAGATTGTATGGAGTCTTCAAGGCACAACTCCTATCCATCACAGCCTCTTTGTTAGTAATTTCATTAGCCGAAAATTGCATTTCACACCACCTGGACGGCTTCTCCGTCCTTAGAAAAGTTGCATAAAGCGCATCGTCTCTCGACGACCCATAGACTTCGCCCGACTTAACGGGGCTTACAAACCTTGCCTTATGTTATTTGTTCAAGGGGCACTTTCAAGCCCCGGTAACGTCGATTTTCCTTACTTAACTAGCAAGAAGTGACAAATCGTCATTCTCACTCTTGTAAATCATGACTATTGTGACTATCGGAAGATCTCGATCCCTCCATGTGAAGGGATCGAGATCAATCCGAACGATCAGGGGCAGTTAGACCCCTGAGCACAATCCAAACCGTCGTCGGTCTGGTCGACTCCGCATGTATCGATCGGAGCAGGGATGGTTGAACCTGCGAAGAGGTACTGCAGCGTTCTCACAGCGTCGGAGACGTCGATGTTTCCGTCGTCATTGGAGTCTGCTGCGTCTTCACAAGAAGTGGTTCCATTGGCGAAGAGGGCGCTCAGAAGCGACATGGCATCTGAGATATCAACACTGCCATCTCCATTGTGGTCACCTCTGAGGAATCTCTGGGAACAATCGAGCTCCAACAAACCAGGAGCCATGACTGCTTCACCACACTCTCCGATGGCAACCAACCCGATGGCGTGGACACCAGAGCCAGGAAGAGTGATCACGACGG
>NHDG01000067.1 GCA_002167285.1 Planctomycetia bacterium TMED53 | reverse complement strand
CCGGAGTTGTTGTTACCGGAGTTGTTGTTACCGGAGTTATTATTTCCTGAATTGTTAGAGGAAGGAGGTCCACCCCAGCCGCCACCACGGCCACCACGACCCCAATCATCTTGGGGAATCTCGAGGTATTCCTCATATTGGCTGGTTGTCAGAATGCCGGAGATTTCTTGATTTTGTTCTTCACGAACTTGGTTCAGAAGATTACGAGTTTCTCCTCTTCCCAAGTCCATCTCTCTGGCTTCCAGCATAATTCCCCAACGCTCTGAAGAGTGATCTACCATCAAGGCAGAAAACTGTTCTGAGGTGCGACTATCGAGGCCTAGCTGCTCTGCCATTCGATTGGCTCTATCTTCTGAGCGTTCGAGTGCTCGTTCTTGCATGCGCTCCATACGCTCGACACGCTCTTCTTCTTCGATGGCTTCGATGGTGTCACGAATTTGAGTATCAAATTCCTTCGCGCTGATGGCCGCAAGTCCAGTCGCTTCGGAATCTCCTCTGCTGCGCGGAACTTCTCGGGCTATCGCCTGCATGCTCACAGGGTCTTGAGTAAGCCTGTTTGCCAAAGCGGTTACCAATTCCTCAGGAATATCGGCTTCGGTAGTGTTGGCTGAACCAGTGTATGTAAAGACCTGTGTTTCAATCTGTTGTTCAGAATTTTGCTCAAGAGATTCGAGCCTATTTCTTAAAACTTCGATGGTCTTTTGAGAGCGCTGAACTTCATTCTGCGTCTCTTCGAGGGTGCCGCTCTGTTGAATCAGGGCAGCGATGCTGAATGCGCTCAGCAACCCGAGGATGGCGAGGTAAATCTTCATGATTTCCTTTCACAAGGCGAAGTGGCGAATCGAATGCAGAGTCGCCATAAGGGGAACCCCGCAAAAATGGCACTGTTTCGCCTGGTCACAGGATTTTATCGATTTGTAGACGTGAATCCTCCAAGAATTGGTCTGCTTGGGCAGAAATTTGGTGGGATTCCTCGATAATTGACGACTTCCATTCAGAATCCTGTAATTCACCCAAGTTAACCCGAACATTGTAGAGAGCGCTCTCTACCCCTGCGCGGGCCATCCAGCATGCTGTTCCGGCATCGGTGACGCTCGCAGGCATTCCCCTATTTACAGCTCCGGCTGCAAGCTCGAGTACTTCGAGGCACAGGCGAGCGGTATTCATCGGGACTTCAGTGGCGTGTCGATAGCCAGATTCAATCGCCTTTTTTCGTAGGTCTTCTTGCTCTGGATTTCCTTGAGGAAGTCTCATGGCTTGGATGACTTCTTCAAAAGCGGCCGTGTCTTCATCCACTGCTCGCAATAAATCGTCTTTCAGTCTTTGTACATCCTTCGCCAGTTCTTCCATCTCTGGTTGTCTTTTACGGTACTTCCGCTTGGCAAAGGTCAAGTTGGCCACCATTGAAGTGAGCGCTGCGCCGAGAGATCCAGCGAGTGCCGCGATCGATCCACCTCCGGGGGCTGGCGAATCTCGCGAGACTTCGTCCGTGAATTCGTGAATTTCCATGGAAGTCAATTCTCCACGGGTAGTGGGCATTCCTAGGACAGTGGCGTTCAAGTCAAAGGGTGCAAGGTCATCAAGACCGAGGGATTGAACTGCAGTTGCGATGATGTCTTTCACAGGGATGCCACTACTTGAGCCTTGGCTACGAAGGTAGTGCTCTCCGCTCTCACGGATTGCGCGATATGGAACGACTCCAACTAATTCAGAGCCGGTGATCACCAACCCTCTCGATTCTGCAAGATCACGACAGGCATCGACGACATGGTGCATATTGGTCACATTGAAATCGGTTAGATTGATGGAGATTTGAGCTCGTCCGTATTCGGGGATGACCCAACCGACTGCTCGACAGTGCTCAAAAGTTCCTCGCTTCATCACCATTTCCCCATCGAGGGCATCGCAATCTTGTCCAAAAAATGCGACCTCGTCGGCAAGGCTAGTCCCATTTTCTTGCAGGTGTTGATCCAGGGCTTCACGAGAGTCGAAAATTTCTCCGGTTAGATTGGAAGGCCACTGCTGATCTGAAATGGAATAACGTAAGAGCTTCCCGCTTGAGTAATAAGGAGTCTTTTGATCGATGCGGACTGCTCGCCCTTTTTCCCGAATCTCCATAGCGAGGTCATCGGCCTTTGGCTTGTCTCTGGTGTTTAAGTTGACGTTGTACGCGATCAAAAATTCTCTGGCGCCTACAGTAACTACACCTGGTCCAGGCTTGAATTCGGAAGGTCCGAAATCCGGTGCCCAATCGGGGTCAGTCATCTTTTCAGGAAGCGCCTCGTATTCCCCCCTGCGAACATCTGCCAGAGAGCGGCGATCTTCTCGGAGGGCGGCTCGATCATACATGTAGACCGGAATCTCGAGTTCTGCACCGATGCGTTCGCCGACGCTTCTGGCAACTGCAATGCAATCTTCCATGGTTACACCACTGACAGGGATAAAGGGGCACACGTCTGTCGCTCCATGGCGTGCATGGGCTCCATGATGTTGGCTCATGTCAATCAGCTGTGAAGACTCACGAACTAATCGAAATGCGGCTTCTGCGATGGGCCCAGGTGGGCCGACCAGAGTGATCACAGTTCTGTGCGTATCGGATCCTGGATCGACGTCGAGACATCTCACTTCAGGTACGGCGGTGGCAGCTGCCACGATTTGGTCAATTTTCTGGCGGTCTCTTCCTTCGGAAATATTGGGAACACACTCGATCAGGCCGGTCATCGAATCGAAGTTGGTTGTGGAGTCAGTCATGGAAACCTCCTAATTGGCATAATGGTCTAGAAGGAGCTCCGCATCGAGCGATCATGTGCGACCAGTTTCTCCTTATCGGGGCGATATTCGGAGGTCATGCTGGAGGCGATTTATGGGGTAGATCACCCCATATTCGCAAGTTTTCAACTGGACCGGGAACTGGTTTGGTAACTACTGACGTTCTGATTACCCATGAGGTGGAGTTTGTGGGAATTGGGTAGGTCACATGAATCAATCGATAAATATACCGATCTCTGCCGAATGCCCAGATTGGGTTGAGGGTCTATCTCCAAGCTGTGAAGCATCCGCTCAGAAGTCGGTGGAGCTCGAAGCCCAATCCAAAGTTACTCATCAGCTCAGCTGTCTCGTGATCGATGATCAGGAGATTGTCAGGGATATTGTCGTCGATGTGATCGAGGATTTGGGCATTAAGTGTACCCAAGTGGGTACTAATTCAAATTTGACCCCCAGTGATGTTTCAAAGTTTGATTTAATGATCACCGATATTCGACTGGGTCGAGATTCTATGTCGGGCTTGCAGTTTCTAAAGATGTTGCGTGAAGCGGGTTCGCAGATTCCCACGCTCTTGATTTCAGGGTTTTCATTCGAGGAAGTCGAAGAAAGTTGTAGCCCTGAAAACCTGACACTATTTCTGGGGAAACCATTTCTGCCTCAAGATTTGATTCAATCAGTCCAGCGCATTTTAAGTCTCCGATAAAATCACCTCGCTTATATGCGAAGGATGACTTCATTTAGACCGGGGTCCAGAAGCACCGATAGAATTACAGCTCTTGCTGTTTGACCTTGCGAATCGTGATTTCAGGGTCGTCGATGGTCCCCATCACCCTGAATCTTAAAAGTCGGTTGGCGATATCGGAAATCAGCGGAGTGCCCCCAAGAGTCTGTGGTTCAAAGACCAAGTCAATCGAAGTATCAAAGCCGAATTTCCCTTTACCGAATATTGCACCTGTAGGGCTGTCTAGCTTGAGAGATCCCATACCCTTGAACTCGAACATGGAGTTGGCGATGGAGAATTGGCCTTCGGCAGATTTGATTTTATTGTTACGCCGGTTGAGCCCTTCAAAGGGGTTGATGAGTGCTCCGGCTACCAAGGGGATCCTGGCCAAATTGCCATTGGAGATGGTGAAAGAACCATCGCCAATGGTTGAGCCTTTAACCCCAACCAATCCGGCAAACCTCGTGTCGATCCGCGTATTACCGGCGATATCTGATCGACCGAAGAGGTTACCTGAGCCCTCCTCAAGTTTTAGTCCGTCAACCAAGATTTCGCCCGCGTATGTGCCATCCGCATCACGGAGATCAACAAAGAAGAAGCCATCGAGAGTACCGCCAAAAATACTTGCTGGACCGATTTCAGCCTGAAAGAGGCGCGAGCGATCATTGGGTAAGCGGTCCAAGACCCATGAGGTTGGCAAATCGTATGCAGCTGAGCCACGAGGGTTGAGACGAGGGTGAACTTTCCCGTAAGTAAAATCGAGAGTTCTCTCTTCAGGAACGGTGGCGAGGAAGTTGTTGAAATTAAGGGTGAAATTTCGCAACTGCCCAGAGAAGGTGTGTCCCGTTCCTGGTTTGATTCCTCCATGAACTTCAAACTTTGCCGATAGGTCGTCGGTGTCGATGCCAAAATCGAGACCTCCATTGCGAAGATCTCCCCTGGCGTCGTATTGAACTGATTGAATCTCATTTCCGGATGGGTCCAGTCCGTATTGGTGGATCACATCCAAGGTTCCTGTGACATTGCCGGAGAGTTGCATTCTTTCGAAGAATGCTTTGGGGTCTTCAGGGAGACTGGAGACAAAAGCTTCATCGGAGAGGGATAATCCACCACCGCCACTGCCCTCTTCTACATTCAATCGAATCGCCAGAAGTGTTGAATCTTTAGCAAGGGGGTCTGCTGAATCGTCGGGTCCAATTTCTCCAGAAACTCTGATGACCGGTGAGGCATTGAGGTCAGTGTACAAATCATCGAGTCGAACCCGTTCTTCGGAGCTGGAATAGATCACTTGTCCACCATGAAAAATCAGAGGGTATGGAAGACGGTCATACTTGAGTTGGAGCGGTTCGACGACCCTTGAACGGACGTAGACCCCTAACTTCGGCGAATCTTTTCGGAATAGCTCAACGACCGTTTCAAGGGCTCCGCCTCCATTGAGGATGTCGAGTGATCTCAGCCGAGACTCAACGTCATCTGGGAGCGCTGAGAGTAGATCCTCATCGGGAACCAACTTAGGGCTTTCAATGGGGATCTCTAGCTCCTTGGTGACAAGGTCTACGAAGCCTGCCTTGAGAGTGACAGGGCTCACTCCATGCAGCCCGCTGAGGTCACGGAGCAAAATTTTTCTTTCACTGATATCGAAGACGATCTCGCCACGAACAGCATCGATGCGATAAGGGAAATAGTAGTGGGACAGGCTGGCGTCCGTTGGCTTGACGATCACTTTTAAATCGAGGGGTTCTCCAAGTCTCAAGCGTTCCATCGTGATTGCGAGGTCCGTGATTCCTCTAGGAGAATACTCGTCGTAGTAGGGTGCGATTCGATCTCCGAGTGCAGTTCGAACCCGGTCGTCGATCGGGATACTGTATCCTTCGATAAGCAGGTGCCGTTTTCCGCCGGTGATTAATTCAAAGCTGCCTCTCGCTCTTACGGGAGATCCAGGAAGACCTCCTTGGAGATCAATTTCCAATAGGCCTGGTGTGTAACGAAGATCTCCGTCGATGTTACGCAATGGATATGGATAGGGTGCATAATTCCCGTCGGTCTCGTGCAGTGTCAGTAATATCTCACTGACTTGTGGTGGGAACTCTTCTCCTGTCGCTTGAATTTGAAAATCAAATTTTCCGGAAGGGTTGTATTGATCCCAGATTTTTTGACCCGCTTCGGGGATGATCTCATAGATTTCAGGTTCAAATGCGAGCCCTTTGAGAGAGGCTTGCAGTTCGCAGGCCCCTGGCTCAAGGGTCTCTAGCTGAATGGCACCCACCAACTGTGCTTCTGCACCAAAGACTTTTCCTGACAGCGGGTTTCTAAATGAAATTGCATCAGGAGTGATCGTCAATTCGCCGGAAAGGGACTCGAGAGTGACTTCCGGATCCCTCAAGCGCAAACTGCCCCGAGAGATATTGACGGTCATCGAATTGCGGATTTCACGGGTGTCCCTAAAGAAAAGTTCGTGTTTCAGAGAGGCGATACCACTGGGGTTGTACTTATCCCAGACTGGACGAAGAGCTGGAGGAATACGTTTGCGTAAATCCTCATTCAATGTCAGTTCGTCAACTTCTAGGACTAGCTCGAAGTCTCCCATTGAAAGACGCCCACCGCCGTCTAGGCGAATGCTTTTCACAGAAGAGTCAAAGGCGACACCATCCATTACCCACAGCTCTGGATCCTCCGCCGAAACTTCCAGGCGTAACTGGCTGATATCGAGTCCTTGAGGACTGTGTGCGACAGTTTCGGGACAGGTATGAACCGCCAAATTTCTGATCACTAACTCGGGGGGTTTGATCAGGGAGGCGCTCCTCAATTCCAATGAATCTTCGTAGGTGAGAGGTCCTTGCACCGGGGCAGTAGAACCTCTGATGACAGTTAGAAGAGTGAGGTCTCCGAAGTTGTCGCGCTCGAGAACGATGCTGGAGTTGTCTGATTCAACTCTGGCAATTTTCAGCTCACCCATCAAAAGGCTGAGCAGAGAAAGGTCCAAATTGAGCTCGCCGATTCTCACCAATTCGGGCAAGCGACTTCCATCCGGAGAATGAATCACGAGGTCCTCTACAAGGATGCTCGCGGGCCACTGCCATTCAACTTTGGCAATACTGAATCCGGTGCTGAGTCGCTCCTGCAAAAAGTTTTTTGTTCGAAGCTGTAACTGATCTGGGCTTAGAGTTTTATCAGCAACCCAAAAAAGTACTGCTGCAAGTAGAATAGGCAGAAGCAGAAAGAGGATGATGCGATGGCGCCGACGGGCAGCTTGGCGAGTCCGGGTAGGCTTCACGTTGCCCTTTGGCAGCGAGACCGATTCAGTGGACTCCTTTTCTGGTGACATGTTCACCGCTCAGACCCTTTCACCTTCGGCAATCTGCGATTCATCCTCACCGATTTCCGGCCAAAATTCATCCTTCGTCACCGGGATTCGCAGGATCCTTCTGCCTAGTAGGCAAGTGACTTCATAAGGTACTAAGCCACACCATGAGGCGATCTCTTTGGCAGCAATTTGTTCGCTACCATCGGTGCCAAGTAGGGTGACCAGGTCGCCGACAGACACTCCAGGAACATCGGTCACATCGACCGTTGTGTAGTCCATCGTAACTCGACCTACTACCGGTACTCTCTGGCCCCGAACCAGCAACTCTCCCTTGTTAGAAAGGGTGGTGGGGAGGCCATCGTGGTATCCGATGCTGATCGTCGCCAGGCGAGACTGACGCCTGGTCACGAAGGTTCCACCATAACCGATGGGGCGCCCTTCTGGATGATCTCGCAGATAAACGATTTGGCTAAATAAGGACAATGCGGGGCTCACAGGGCTGGATCCAGCGAGGCCCGCGACGATCCCGTAGATCCAACCTCCGAGTCTCACCATGGTGCTTTTACCAGCATTGGCAGTGATCGCCGAGTGACTGGCATCTACGTGGATCAAAGGAGGGCGTATTCCACACTGTTCAAGATCAGAAGTAATGGTTCGGAAAAGAGATCTCTGTAAGTTCACCTGCTGATCATCGCCGGGAGTTGCAATGTGGGTTCCCAGCCCCTCCAACTCAAGCCATGGACTGGCTTCAATTCTTTTGGCGTGGTCGAGGGCATTACGGGTGCTGACTCCCAGCCTTGCCATGCCTGTATCGACGAGCAGATGAACAGGAATCTTTTGATTTTTGATTTTTGCCAAAGATTCCAACTCGGTGATTCTGCCAGGAGAGTGAATGGTGACGGTAATGTTTCGATCGATGACTTCTGGTAACTCGGTTGGAAGAAGTGCACCGAGAACAAGAATTGGGGCAGTGATGCCATCATTCCGCAGGTCTATCGCTTCAACAGAAGTTCCTACTCCCAGATAGTCGATTCCATCCTTCTCCAGTTGTTTGCTGATAGCGGTCGCCCCATGGCCATAAGCATCAGCTTTGACAACAGCGAGAATCTTCTTATTGGGAAGTGAGCGACGAGCATGATCTAGATTAGAAGAGATTCGGCCGAGATCGATGCGTGCCCATGCCCGTTCAGGTCTCGAACGTTCAGCGTTCATTGACGACCCTGTTCAGCCAACTTTTTTCGACGAACTTCTTCAGCGCGACTGACGCGCAAATATCTCGGTTGCAATTGGTGCGGGTTGTTCCAACTCTCTTCTGAAGCGGAGCCGGAGCGCAGCAATTCAAGTTTGCGTCGAGCGAGTACTAGCCCCGAGCTGGCAGGGGGTTGATCTTTATCTATCGGTGCGACGAAGACTTCCTTGGACCAATCCACATCCCTACAACCACTGCCGACCACTCCAGTTCCCGCTTCGATCAGGGTGGGCAAGTCTTCAACTCGAACCGCACGTTCATCCTCGATGATCTCGATGCTTTGGTCATCGACTTGATAGATCCCTAAATCCCTGTCTCCGCCACTGGCATCGAGAATCGCAGCCCACCGTCCAGAAGAATCGGGGCCGAGTCCATGAATCATGCACTCCAATGAGGAGAGCCCAATGGTGGGAATCCCAAGCCCCCAGCCGATGGCCTTGGCGGCGGCAACACCTATACGGATACCAGTAAAAGAACCGGGGCCACGGCTGACAGCTACCATTCCCAATTGAGATCGGGTTCCGTGTTTTGAAACTAGTTCGTCGATTCTGGGTAGGAGTTCTTTGCCGTGAACGAGCCCTGGGCTGAAAGGTAACTCTTCGATCAAATCTCCACCCACGGTACCGAGTGCCACCGAACCCTGTCGTTGACTGGTTTCGATCATCAAAATCCAGCGATCATCTTCTGGTAGCTGTAGTGGTGCCGAGTCAGTCATTTGTCAGCTCCTACTACCGTAGCGTTGATGAAATTCGCGAGCATTATCGGCATATTTTTTTGCGGATTTGATGAAACTTATCTTTTCTTCTTCGGTGACTTTTCTGACGACCTTCCCGGGGACACCGACAACCAGAGATCCATCTGGAATATCGCTTCCCGGTGGGACGACTGCTCCTGCAGCGATGAGGCAATCGTCACCGACCACGACATCTTCTAACAGTACTGAACCCATCCCTATAAGGGTGTTGGATCCGACTTTGACACAATGGATCACTGCTCCATGACCTATGGTGACATCATCTCCGATGGTCAGGGGCTTATCAGGATCTGCATGCACCATGCAAAGGTCCTGAACATTGACACGTTCTCCCAAGGTGATTCGGGCATCATCTCCTCTGAGAACTGCGCCATACCAAATGCTGCACTCTGCTCCAAGGTGAACGTCTCCGACGATGGTCGCGCTCCCGGCGTGGTACCAATTTTCATGACGATGGAAACTTTCACCGATACGCAGATCTGAGGCGTTATCACCAGAAATGGGATCTCGATCAGTTTCGGTCATGATTTCACTTTCATTCGATTGGCCAGATCCAAAAAAAAGATCAACCGCGTCCAACTTCTCCGGGGGATACTTGCTCAAACCTCGATCCTGTCACGATAATCAACCTCAAGGGGGGCGGCAACGTCTGCGGGCGAAGGAGTTTTTATGCCACATGCCATTTTGGGAGGGAAGCTAGACCTCGAAGAGGTCTGGACAGAGTTCTCTCCTCACAAGGAAGTTCACGGGGCAAAGATTCAAAACTATTGCGCATGTTTCCTGCGCAATGATCGACAGCAACTCCTGTTTCGTTGTATCGCCATCGATTTGGGAGTGACCCAGTCGTTTTATATTGTTGTAGAAGACAAGGGAAGTTCTACGACGGTTAAATGTGTTGACGATCCGCATCTCGAAAAAGGACCCGTGGTTCAAGAGATGATAGTCAAGATCAGTGAAACCTTGATCACCAAAGGTATGACCTTGGAAAAAACCAACCTTGCTGCACTGCAAAAGTCTCCTTCCGAGGAGGAGTCATGTTGAGTGCGATGTTGCTGTGCGGACTCATGTTGGAGTTTCACCTGGATGAGATAGAAGTGAAGAAAGAGCCCACGAAATTTACAGTACCCGATTTAGAGGTCGGTACTGTGCCAGAGCCGTTCAATAAAATTTCTCCTGTTTTCAAAAAGTCAATTTCAGTTTTTGGCATCCCTGTTTTAGCGACCGCAGATTTCGATGCTGCTAAACACCGTCATGTCGCTGCGGTGCTCGCAGAGTATTTGGATAATGATGAAGATGGAAAACCAGACAATCCAAAAGTCGTGGAGGCGATGGCATCCCGAGCGATGGCGATGATCTTGTTCTCATCGGAAAGAGAGATGGAGCGACTGGATCGTTCTGGTGCTGAACTGTACGACTTCCGCTATCTGCAAGGGCAGTTTGAGTCAGAGACTCTGCCGCGGGGGGAGTTTGATGCCACCATCGAAGAGGTGTTGCATCTCGTCACTATGGGATATTGCGAAGCGTATCCAAGAGTCTTCGGGACACTGCCTGGAACTGAGTTAGCAGATTGCCTCGATCGAGCGAGGGGAGGCCACTATTCGCGGGTGCCCAGAAAATATCCCGAGGAGGCTTGGTTTCATTACGATGATCGTAGCTGCGAATATGGCTGCATGGCGGTGGAGTATCTTTATTGGGGACTGACCTCTTTGCTGGGGGCCCAGGCTGAGCCCCAGAGGGGGCGGGAAATCTCCCATGAGTGGAAGTTGAATACCGCTGAAAAGATGCGCGAGGGTGATCCATGGCTGACCGCACTGTTGACCGCTGAAGAGTACCGTTGGGCTAAAGTGCTTCCCGATGGGAATTACTCACCGGCCGAGTCAGAGTAGGTGTTGATTGCAGGATTACTTGTTGACCTGATCCATCAATTGGCGAACCCGTGCTACTTCCACAGGTGCATCGACACGTCCTTCCTCTTTTAAACTGGTGCCGATGATAACCCCGTCTGCATTCTTTAGCAGCTCGGAGATATTCTCAGAATCAACTCCGGAGCCGATCAGGAGAGGCGTTTGTGGAATCGCCTCTCTGACTTTCTGGAGTTCGGCAGTGTCGACAGACGAGCCTGTTGCTGAACCCGTGACGATGATCGCACTGGCATGACCCCGCCCTGCGGTGTCTTTTGCTGCCTGAGCGATGTCAAAGCCTTCAGGTCTGACGGCATGCTTGACGCCGACATCCGCAGCGATAGCAATCTCGCCGGCATCCCAGGCTTGTCTTTTTCTCAAGGTTTCATGGGCTTGTCCTTCGATCCAGCCTTGGTCAGTCAGCATGGCAGAGGTGTGAACATTGACTCGAATAAATGAACCACCACAGGCTGCAGCGATCGCGAGTGCCGCGAAGGAATCGTTACGTAAAACGTTGACTCCCACTGGAGCCGATGCTGACAGTTGTTTGATCGCTCTCACGATGACGGCCATTTCAGCGATGGTCGAAGCCTCTACACTGGATGGGAAAAATGGAGCATCGCCAAAGTTCTCGACGATGATTCCGCTCACGCCTCCGGCGATGAGCGCTTCCGTGTC
Source organism: Planctomycetia bacterium TMED53 (assembly GCA_002167285.1). GTDB lineage: Bacteria > Planctomycetota > UBA8108 > UBA1146 > UBA1146 > UBA12191. The sequence continues at coordinate 141,179 of NHDG01000067.1, read as the reverse complement.
TGCCAGTGCGTGATCAAGTATTTGGCTGCGAGACTGCTGGTAGCCGGGGCTTCCCGGTAATGCGGGCAAGTGGACCACGCCGATGACGGCCCTTGAGCCACGCGCAAAGGGAAAACTCATCGGGACTCCTTTCGCTGGAACCCCATGTTACCCTTGGCAAAGGGCAGAATCATCGTCAGGTCGGCAATTCGAGGGAATTCATTTTGTCCGCCTGATCGTAATCCCGGTTTGGAAGGTGAATCGATGAAGCCAACTGATTCGGCGGAGGAAGTGCCACGTCGGGTGATCGTTACCGGAGCCAGTCGTGGATTAGGAAGAGTTCTGGCACGACATCTCGCTAAAGCAAATTGGCGCGTCGGAGTTATCGCAAGGAGCTCAGAGTCCCTGGAGGAATTGCTTTCTGAGGGACAAGTGGAGGCGGTGGAGGTGGCAGACTTAACGGATGAAAATGCTGCCCGCCATGCGATCGAATCACTCGCCACCACCCTCGGTGGACTGGATGCCCTCATCAACAATGCGGGAAAAGTCTACTTTGAAGCATTTGAGGAGATGCAGTCGGAGCAATTTCTGCAGGTCTTGAAGCAAAATTTGATGACCGCCGTGAATTCGAGCCTGAGCGCGCTACCCCATCTGAAAAGGTCAAAGAAACCCTCTTTGATTCAAATCTCTTCGATTTCAGGAATTCAGCCCCTTCCCGGCGGTTCTGCCTACTCTGCAGCTAAGCATGGATTAGTCGGCTGGAGCCGATCTATTTTTTCGGAACTTCGGCAGCAGGGGATCCGGGTGAGCCTGATCCATCCCGGGTCCATTGCAGCGGAACCGCCCTCAAATACCTCTGAGGGACCATCTGACGCTGATCCTCTCGATCCAGTTCAGATTGCTCAAGTCGTCCTCCAGCAATTGGAGGCCCCACCGGGTACGGTCCTCAGTGAGGTTGAAATTCGCCCCCTCAAACCCCCTCGCCGTTGACGGAAATCCAATAGTGGCAACAGGTTGATTGATTTAGACGAGAGCGGTACTCTGTTCTGCTTGTGCCCGGTCCCACTTTGATTCCACTTTCGGCAGGATCCCGCTAGGATACGGATCCCGGAATTGGGCCCGAAATGTGCTTTTTTCGGGTGTGGAATCAACTGGCGGAATTCATTGGCGGAGCGGGTTGCATGCCCACGGGAGAGATTTGATCAGACCGACCATCATCGCGGGGAACTGGAAGCACAACCCAGACCGTTCCAATGGCGAATCCCTGTTGCGGGATGTCATGGGAGGGGTCGAGGAACGTCGTTCGAGGATGGTTGGGGATCCCGACTCAGTCGAGGTGCTCATCTTTCCACCGCTTCCTTGGTTGGGGTGGCTTTCTGCCAGTGGTGACACTGCACAGGATTCGTTGCCGATCAGTTTTGGTGCGCAGTGTGTGGCTGAGGTTTCGATGGGAGCTTTCACCGGAGAGGTGGGGGCTCAATTGGTCAAAGACTTCGGCGCGCAGTGGTGTCTGGTGGGACACTCGGAGAGAAGAACGCTCTTCGGTGTCGATGATGAAAGTTGCGCTCGTCGGGTTCGACAGGCGCTAGACCATAAACTCAAACCGGTGCTCTGCATCGGAGAAACGTTGGCTCAACGAGAGAGCGGGGACACCCGCAGTGTCGTGGGCGAGCAATTAGAGAGAGGGCTTTCCCTTTGTGTAGAGGGGGAGCAGCCGGTGATTGCCTACGAGCCTGTTTGGGCGATCGGTACCGGAGTGACGGCGACTGTTGAACAGGTGGCAGAGGTTCACGGTTTTCTTAGAGACCGTCTCTGCGAACTTCGCGGATCGGGTGCGGAAGCGACGCCGATTTTGTACGGCGGGAGCGTCAAGGCGGATAATGCCGCAGACCTATTGGGTCTCAGTGACGTCGATGGCGCACTCATCGGTGGTGCGAGTCTGGAAGCGAGTAGCTTCCTCGGGATTTTGGATGCGGGAATCGCGTGCCGTGGAGGCCGCGAGCCAAAACTTCATGAATGAGGTGAAGTCGTGTTGATTTCGATTTTGTACGTCCTGTTGGGTTTCGTATCGGTGCTGATGGGCTTGGCCATTCTGCTTCAAGAGCCGAAGCAGGCGGGGCTATCCGGCGCCTTTGGCCTCGGTGGTGACAGCCCGATGCTGGGAACAAGTCCAACCAGTGGCATCGCAAAGTTGACCCGCTTCTTAGCGGTGGTCTTTTTCGCGTTGTGTCTTAGCGTTGGCATTATCGCCAAAGAGGAAGGCTCGACTTCTATCCTTCAAGATGACGATCCCATGAATGCCTCGGTGACAACTTCTTCCGAAGAAGAAGTCGTCGTCGGAATCGGCGATGCCCTCGGTGATGACGCTTCGATTGAATCAACGAGCTCCGATGCAGCAGGCACCGCTGCAACAGGCGCGACCGATGGCGCAGACTCCACCGGAGGAGCAGCGGATACCGGTGCTACTGAGAGCGATGCTGGTGAGTCTACTGGTGAAGCGGACGCGACCAGTGAAGGTGGCGCTGCAACAGAAGATCCGGCTCCAGGGACCGAAACGCCTTCCAGTGGAGAAGCGGGACAGAGATAAGACCTTGGCTTCTCCATTGCGCAGTATGACCGGATACGGATCCGGAGATGTGAAGGGCAGCGACCTGGGAGTCAAGGTCGAGCTGAGATCGGTGAATCACCGATATCTCAAATCTTCCTACCACCTTCCCGATCGTTTCGCCTCTCTACAGAGCAAGGTCGATGCGTTACTGCGTGAGAAGATTGAGAGAGGTGCAATTCATCTCTCGGTGTTTGTTGAAGATTTGGAAAATGCAGGGCCTCCCATCGATGGGGAAGCGATCGCTGCACGCTTTGAACAGTTAAGTCGACTTCGAGATGACGTCGCACCAGACCAGGAGATTCGCTTTATGGATGTGGTTGCCTTGCATGAGGCTTCCTCTTCCGGCGTCAGCGCCAGCGGCGAATCAGACCAACTGTTGTTGGAGGCGGTCGAAGCGGCCATCGCTGATTTGCGTCGTATGCAAGAGAATGAAGGTGAGCGTCTTCGAGTCGAGTTCGAGCGTTTACTGAAAGATACGGAATCCGCATTGGACGAGATTGAATCGTCCCTTCCGGAGGTTTTGGAATGGCTTCGTGATCGTTACAGCGATCGAATTCAGCAGTTGATTGAATCTGCTGGCGGAGACATCGATTCTAAGGATCTCCTGCGCGAAGTCGGAGTGCTGACTGAACGATCAGACATCACCGAAGAGTTGTCGCGCTTGCGCGGACATGTTGAGGAGTATCGCAACGTAGTGGCAGGCGGCGGTCGGGTTGGTCGAAGACTCGACTTCCTGACCCAGGAAATGTTTAGGGAAGCGAACACGATGACCTCAAAGCTTCCTCGACATGATCTGGCCCACACCGTTGTTGGGATCAAAGTGAATGTGGATCGTCTGCGTGAGCAGACGCAAAACATCGAGTGATTTGAAATCGTTTGATCCTGCTCAAGTGGGATCAATTGGAAAGGGTGCCGCCACGATGGAACCGTTGTCGGCCCCGAATGACCCAGGAGTACTGGTGGTGCTCTCCGGCCCCTCGGGGGTTGGCAAGACTGCTGTCAGTGAGTGTGTGATCGCTAAGGGCAATTATGTTCGGGCGATCACCGCAACCACCCGATCTCCCCGTGATGGGGAGAGGGATGGTGTCGACTATCACTTCCTCGATCGGGAAGCGTTTGAGAAACGCATCGAAGAGGGAGGGTTTCTCGAGTATGCCGAGGTTCATGGCAACCTGTACGGCAGCCCTCGGGTGGACATCGCGAAGCAGCAACAACACGCCAATGCAGTGCTGTTGCTCATCGATGTTCAGGGTGCACAGAATCTGCGTCAGCAATCGGTGGACGCACTGCATATTTTTCTCGAGCCTCCGGGGCTTGAAGAGTTGCAGCGTCGCCTCAAAGGGCGTGGAGACGAGACAAAAGAAGAAATGGAAATCCGCCTGGCGAATGCCCGGGTGGAGTTGGAACAAAGAGATAAATACGACCACTGCGTCGTCAATGATGACCTCGAGAATGCAGCGGATCAGCTGATCCGGATCATCGAGGAAGATCGGCAGCGCAGAAATGGTCATCAATAGAGCACAGAGCGGAGAGGTGGCTCAATGGCCTCTCCGAGGATGGAGGACATGATGCTGGACGTCGACATCGAGGACCAGCTGGTGGAAAAAACAGGCGGTAAGTTGCAACTGACTGCCCTGATGCAAAAGCGCATAGTGGAACTCAAGCGTGGGGCCAGACCTCTCGTAGAGACCACCTCCACCGATCTTCAGGAAATCGTCATCCAAGAGATTCTTCAGGACAAAGTAGTCTTGGCTGAACTCGAGGAGAAAGAGAAGGATTTCCTTTCCGAGGCGCGCAAACTCTCGGGCGAAGGGGATGCCAAAGAAGAGCGCGAAGTATTTGGTTCCGACCTCAAGAAGGTCAAGGAAGAGCGGATCAAGGAGCTTTCAGAGTTCCTCAATCCGACGAGCGAGTAGGAAGTATGGGCGAGGTTCGTCGGGGATGGACCTCGCCCAACTATTTAAACTATGACGGACCATAGTCACTGGCACGGAAGAACACTTCTCCTCGGTGTGACCGGGGGAGTCGCCGCTTACAAGGTTGCCGACCTGGCATCCCGCTGGACTCAACGTGGTGCAAAAGTTCGTGTCAGAATGACTCCTTCTGCGTGCAAGTTTGTCCAGCCATTAACCTTTGAGGCGGTCACCCGTCAGCCGGTAACCACCGAAATTTGGCAACCTTTAGGCACCGGCGATCGTCCTGAACACATCGGTTCTGGTGATGAAGCGGATCTCTTCATCATCGCACCTGCCAGTGCAGATCACCTCGCCCGATTGGCCCAAGGTTTTGGTGATGATGCGGTGTGCTTGACCGCGCTTGCTTGGGAGGGCCCTCTGGTAATTTGCCCGGCGATGAATGATCGCATGTGGCGTCATGCTGCAGTGCAGGCAAATATCAACACTCTTCGTGAGCGCGGTGCCGAAATCATCGATCCCGGAGTTGGTCATCTCGCATGTGGATCTGTCGGGCCCGGTCGCCTTGCGGATCTCGATGTGATCGATGGTCGGGTCGATCAAATCCTCGGTGCGAGGGAGCTCTCTTGAAGCCGCCGGTCCTGCTGATTACTGCCGGACCTTCCCGTGAACCGATCGACGATGTGCGCTACCTGAGTAACGGCGCCAGTGGACGTATGGGTTTGGCGGTGGCTCAGGTTGCTGCAGAAAAGGGCTGGCAGGTTCACTTGGCACTCGGCCCAGTCGATGCCCAGATCCCTGCAGGAGTCATTCACCATCCCTTCGAAACGGCCCGCGATCTCGATGCGTTGACCGCACAATTGTGGCCTCAGGTCGATGCCTTCGTCGCTACAGCGGCGGTCTGCGATTATCGACCCCATGAGCGGATTCCTGGCAAAAAGAAGAAGGCCCCCGGGGATTGGAATCTCCAATTGGTGCGCAATCCGGACATCCTCGAAAACCGCTCTAAAGACAGGGAAGACGAAAATGGGCCACGAATTCTGGTCGGATTTGCCCTCGAGTCGCAGGCGGGTGAGGAAGAAGCTCGGCGAAAGGCCGTGAAGAAAAATCTGGATCTGGTACTTTGCAACTCGCCAGGCAACCTGGGTGTGGCCACGGGGGACTACATCTGGATCGAGCCGGGCCAACCTTCCATCGACTTGCCGGCGATCTCCAAGGATCTGCTCGCAGTCAAGTTGATGGAGTTTATCGGCACTCACGTGACGCCTCGCCGCGGTCACCGTGCCAGTATGGGGAATGATGAGTCGGAGTCGCAACAAGCGCAGTCGTAGTCAAGGTCAGTCTGAGGGGAATCTCTCCCAAGAAGCCTTCGCCATGGTGGTGGTAGGGTTCACTGCCTTTTTTATGATCGCCCTTTACAGCCAGTATTTGGTCGCCACCGGTCAAAGCAGTGCTAACGCATGTGGCTTTATCGGTGAGTTTTTGGCGAGTACTCATTACACCATCTTTGGTCTCATCTCGGGATTTCTCGCCGCATTAGCCATCGGTGTGTGGGCTGGATTCAGACTCTTCAACATCTCCATCGACAAGATGTGGCCTCGTCTCGGGGGGCTGGCAATCTTGTTCATCGCCATCTGTTCCCTCGAATATCGCTTCACTGAAGTTTCGTTGTTACCCGGTTTTGATTATCGCGGCGGAATTTTAGGTGCTTACATCGGTCGCTGGGCATTCGACGCTTTTGGAGTGACCGGTACGACGATCTTCGCTTTCCTATCCCTGAGCCTCGGGTTGATGTTTATGACGGGCATGCCTGTCGCTCACTTCTTACGCACCTTCTTGGCCATCGGAGCCGGGTTCCTCGCTCGCATTGGCGGCAAGACTCCTGATCTCGCTCGCAAAGTGGCCGGTGGCATAGGCACTGCGAGTGAAGCCACTCGTAAGACGCTTTCCGGTCTCTCATCCTCTCGCAAAGATTCAGAGGTCACTTCTGAAGAACGCGACCTTCTCCTGGGTGATGCTACGGAAGAAGAAGAGGAAGAAGAGGAAGAGTACGAGGAGGAAGACACCGGCATCTACGATGAAGATGCTGAGTACGAGGAGGAAGAAGAAGACGAATACGAGGAAGAAGAGTACGAAGAAGATGAGGAGGAAGATCCTCACGCAGAGTATGAGGAAGAGGAAGAATACGACGAGGAAGAGTACGACGAAGAGGAATACGAAGAAGAGGAAGAGGAAGAGATTCCAATTACTCGAACGATTCGTCTCGGCCCTGAGCAAAGTGAGCCAGTGGTCAGTGCTTACGAAGAGCAACTCACCTTCGATGGAGCATACTCTCCTCCTCCGCTGAACTTTCTTCAAGACCCCAAAGAGGTCAATCATGAAGAAGGCCGTGAGGAGCTGAACCAGGTCGCTACCCAAATCGAGGAAACGTTGCGATCCTTCAAGATTGAATCGAAGGTGGGTAATGTTCAGCGCGGTCCGGTGATCACTCAGTACGAATTGACCCTTGAGCCCGGGGTAAAGGTCAACAAGATCGTTGGACTCTCTGATGACTTGGCGATGGCTTTGTCCGCCAAGAGTGTTCGGGTGGTGGCGCCTATCCCTGGTAAGCCAACAGTGGGGATCGAGGTTCCCAACAAGCAGCGCGAATCAGTAGTTCTCAAAGAGTTGCTGCAATCTCGGGCGTTTGCCGATTCCGATTTGGGGTTGCCGTTACTCCTCGGGAAAGACGCCGCCGGAGTTCCCATCGTTGCCGATTTGACGAAGATGCCACACTTGCTCATCGCTGGATCGACCGGCTCTGGTAAATCGGTCTGCATCAATACGATCATCACATCGATGTTGATGACGAGGACTCCCGATGAGCTGAAGTTGATCCTTGTCGATCCAAAGATGGTTGAACTCTCCGCATTTGAAGACATCCCACATCTATTAACCCCAGTGATCACCGATATGAAGAAAGCGCCTGCAGCACTTGAGTGGCTCGTGCGCAAAATGGAGCAGCGGTACGAGTTGCTTTCCAAGGTCGGTGTCAGGGATCTGAAAAGCTACAACGACCTCGAACATGAAGAGAGATACGCCCGGCTCACCGAAAAGGTGAGTCATGAAGAGGCGGATGAGGCTCCCAAGCAGTTGCCGTATATGACGATCATCATCGACGAGTTGGCAGATTTGATGATGACCAGCTCGAAAGAGGTCGAGGCTTCCATCATTCGACTGGCTCAAAAATCGCGGGCTGTGGGGATCCACGTTATCCTGGCGACGCAGAGGCCGTCTGTGGATGTGGTCACCGGTTTGATCAAATCAAACCTGCCGTCTCGGATCTGTTTCAAGGTTGCGAGCAAGATCGACTCACGAACAGTTCTCGATCGCATCGGTGGAGATAAGCTCTTGGGTATGGGTGATATGCTCTACTTGCCCCCCAACACCTCGATGTTGGAAAGGGCCCAGTGCACCTTCGTCGATGACAAAGAGATCCGTAAGATCGTCAAGCATCTACGTAATGAAGCCAAGCCGCAGTTCTCGAAGGAGATCGATAACTTCCTTGATGGTCGTCAGGACGGTGCAGGTAATGGAACACCGGGAGCTGACGACGAGCTCTTTGATGAAGCGGTTCGTATCGTCATCGAAACAGGTAGGGGATCTACAACCCTGCTGCAACGCCGCCTTAGTATCGGCTACACCCGTGCATCACGATTGATGGATTTGATGAGCGAGTTTGGGATCGTCAGTTCATTCAAGGGCTCTAAGGCTCGCGAGGTCAGGGTTACTTTGGAAGAATGGGAAGAGATGTCTTCCCAATCTTGAAGCCCGTCACTCTTTTTTAGCGCATATGCCTGAGGGTGTGATTTTTCAAAAAGGTTTGATAGTTATCAGCACAGGCAGCTGAATCGTAGGAGTGATCTGTACCATCTCGAAGGTAGACGTAGTCTTCGGCAAAGATATCTTGATCGTCTTTTCCAATCACCGGGATCGAGTGACACATCACCGCTTCAAAAAATCGATATGACCAAGGGCAATCACCGATGGGGGCAAGCCCATATCGAGTTACTGAGAGTGTGCGATAGTAGTCTTCATCGAGTTTGAACCTGGTTTGTCGATCTCTGCCGTAATTCGACGATTCAAATCCAGGATACTTTTCCAACCACTTGCGATTGGATGAAACAAATCCGCGGAAGAAGTAATCTTGGAGCTTTTTCTTTGGTAACTGATCAACGAAAGCGATGATTTTTTCAGGAAACACCACCGGAACCCAATCGGTCTTTGGCGACCAGCAGCGACCATTGTAATGGTCGATTTCGATATCATCATTCGGTAGCTTTAGTTCGGCCAGCGCGGTGGCGAAGAAGTACTCCTGAAAATTTTTGTATCTTCTTTTGCTTCTGAAGAGAGAAAGAAACTTATGAAGCATGTGGCCCCCGAGGATTCTTGAGGTCAAAAATTTTTCCGGAGTTCGAGCTAGGCTTTACTGAAGTCGCTCGTTCCTAGCCATCATCGTCTTGCCTTGAGCATCTTCTGATTTCTGATCAGTGTGGTTAGTCGAAACCAGGTATTTGTGAAACTATAACTATAATACCAATGGCGGCCCGAAAGAGGCTAGATGAATCGCTGATAGAAAAGTCAAGTTATACTTCTTTTGTCAATATCTGGATTGCACTACGCTGATTTCACAGAGTTCATTAAATAATACCAATTCGCGTTGGCGAAAAAGTTCTTAGTCACCTGATCTTCTGTTGGTGGGAGTTCACTTAGGAGTGACTCGTAAACTAAATGATAATGTTGGCATTCACTTAGGATTTGCAACTTCAGGAAATACTCCGAGTCAGTTTGATGCTGTCAGTGTACCTCATGGGGGATTTGTTGTAGGCGCGCAGTATCTCACCGATAACGGATTTTCACTGGGAATCCAGAGTGATGGCATCGCAAACGAACCAATGATTACACTGGGAATTGATGACCCGAAGTGGTTTCTGACCATCTTTGAAATAATGATCGGTGTTCTGTTGTCTGATGACGATGAGGCTGATCGATCAAGTAATCATTTATAATTCGATTTGCGAATTTCTTTGGCATTAATCCAACCAAAAAAACTCCCCTTGCGATTTACATCGCAAGGGGAATATTTGTTTTTATGGATTGGCTTTATGGGCAGGGAGATCCAATGCATTCTGCCAAGCTGTCTGCGGTACCGTCTGCTTTGCAGGCATCTTCGAGATTGAAGCCACCGCCAAAAAGCCCACTCAGTAGATTGACGGCATCTGCCAGGTTGACGTTTCCAGAGTCATCGATGTCGCAAGCGTCCATGCAGGTGCTTTCAAAGTTGCCGACGTACAGGTAGTCGAGCAGGTTGATGGCATCTGTCAGGTTGCAAGAGCTGTCGAGATTGACATCTCCGCGCATCACTTCGGTGATCGCCGGTGTCGGGTCGGCAATCGTCACGATCACTTCTCCAGAGAAACCATTCATGGAAGTGCTACTGGTGTAAAACCACGGAAGAGTCACTTCTCCGGGAGTCATTCCCGCAGCGCAGCTAATCCGATAGATCTCATTGCCGTAAATCGAGCTTTGGTAAGGAACCGGATAAAAGAACATGAGGGCCCATACGGAGGAAGGTTCGGTAAAGAGGTCGCACTGTCCTGGTGGGAGAGTTCCATTCGCTGCTGAATAGGCATCGATGCCGGCCCCAAGATTGGCGATCAAAAACTGGCAGTTCGCCGCTGATGAGGAATTCAAATACAATTGAAAGTCCAAGATCAGGTTGGGGTTGTCGATTTCTACGACGAGCTCAAAAAGTTCTCCCGGCTCTACGGTGATGTCAGCGATGCTCATGCCGAGATCATTATTATATCCTCCAGTGCTACCACTCCCTGGTGGAACTGGAATCGGGAATGGCGTGTTTTGTGCTGAACCCTTTGCGGTCGCCGATAAGCTGATGACCAAGGCCAAAATAAATTGAAGAGCGTAAACATTCCTGGAGCGCATTCAGCACCTCTTTCACAGTGGGCGCGGGGCAACATTCATCGTAAACAATTTAGCCCTTTAGATCCAGAAATGGCTTTGTGAGTAAAAATCCGATTTGCTTTGAATCAGTTCATGCGCAAATGGATCACTTCTAGTGCAAAGGAAGCTAGCCAGTGACTCCCGGCGTAATGCTCCGGGTGAATCCCTTGAAGTCCTGCTTGCCGATGGGTTTGGGCTTGTTGCGCAAGATTTCTCGACAGATTCATATCTTCGTTTTTGAAATGTTGGGCCATGGCCTGAAGCGCCCGGGCCCGTGAAAGATTGAGACCATCTAGATGGGCGAGTTTTCCATCGGTGGGGTCGGGGCAGGTCACCGGTTCGTTGGGCCAGGAACCATCGAGGAGTGCAGGGGCCGCCTGCTGTAGCCATGTTTTCAGATCTGCGGGGGACAACACACGCCGCAGCAGATCCGCTGTTTCTAAAGTGGGTGACAGGAAATCGTGATTCGATGGCTCCAGGTGCAAGGGCAGTTGTTGGTCATCAGCATGGTGACGCAGGGCAATTTCGCGAATGCGATCGGTGCTCGTCGTATCGCCGACGACAGTGGCCCAATCGAAGAAATGGCCTAGTGAATACATCGATTGGTCATGCTGCCCAGAGCGCACCGGACGATGCAGCTTCTTGCACCAACGGATGATGGCTCCGAGGGCTTCGCTTTCTAAGTCCTCCAGGCGAGTCAACAGCGGATGTTTCATCATCCGTAACTCTGCACAAAGAGTCAGTAACCATGCTCTTCCATAAGGCACCTCGAATCGGGGGTGAGCTTCGACATAAGCGACTTCACGGGAGAGATCTTCTGCATTGAGGGATTCAGCGAGGTATCGTTCGATCTCTGCGGCGTGATCATCACCCAGTTCAGATCGATCTGAATCTACATGCAAAGCTCGGATCAGAGTCCAATGCCCGTGCACCGCCGAGTGCCAGTCAAAGGCACCATTGAAGACCGGGGTCAGTTCCCCGGGGATGTTGACGTCAGCAGTACTGGTATAAACCTGCCCGTGATAAAAGGGGTAGGGCTGGCGGATGCTGGTGAGGGCCATTTCCGTCAATTCCCGAAGGGTTCCCTGAAGCGCCATGGATACCTTTCCAAAGGTGTTCTAACTATTCTCAGGGGTGAAACTTGCTGATGAAAGCCCCGGTGGCATGGTCCTTTTGATGGCAGATGCTAGAATGCGATCATGAACAGGTAACGTCTCGTCTCGCAGAAAGGTCAGGCCACCCGTGAATCCGGTCGCCATCCACATGGTCAGTTTGGGCTGTCCCAAGAACCTGGTCGATTCCGAGGTGATCCTCGGGCGGCTCGGGGCTGAGGGCTTTGTGGTTTCCCAGCAGCCGGAGACCTCCGATATTCTGATGGTCAATACCTGCGGATTCATCGAGAGTGCCAAGGAGGAATCGGTCAACGCCATCCTCGACCTGGTACGCCTCAAGGAGGATGACCCCGCCAAGCGCGTCGTCGTCGCCGGTTGTCTCGGGCAGCGTTACCCGGAAGAGCTGGCCAAAGAGATCCCCGAGATCGATGCCATCGTCGGCATGTCCGAGTACCCAAAGATGCCAGAGATCCTCAACGGTCTGATGGCGGAGGTGCGTGAGGCCCGTGCGGCGGAGCGGGTCCATGTGGGCGATAGCACCCACCCGGCGTATTCAGAAGATTCACGACTGCGGCTGACTCCAGCCCACAGCGCGTATCTGAAAATCTCCGAAGGGTGTGACAACCCGTGCACCTTCTGTTCGATTCCCAGTTTCCGCGGTCGCTTCCGTTCGAAGCCGCCGGAGATGGTCGTGCAGGAAGCGAAAGAGCTGGTCGCCAACGGAGCCCGCGAGATCAATCTGATCAGTCAGGATCTGACCTCATACGGCAGCGACATCGATGGTGAGTTCTTACTGCCGCAGATCATGGAACAACTCGACCAAGTCGAAGGGCTCGAGTGGATCCGCCTGCTCTACACCTATCCCTACAAGTTCTCCGACGAGATGATCGATGCGGTTGCCCGCCTTGAACGAGTGATTCCTTACATCGACATGCCGATCCAGCACATCGACGACACCATGCTCAAGCGCATGGGGAGGCGCATGGGCGAGAAGGATACGGTCGAGCTGTTTCGCAAGATGCGCGATCGAATTCCGAATTTGGTTCTGCGCACTACCTTCATCGTCGGGTTCCCCGGCGAGACCCGCGAAATGTTCCAGAAGCTCATCGACTTTGTCGAGGAGTTCCAGCTGGAGCGGGTCGGCGTCTTCACCTGGTCTCCGGAAGAAGGCACTCCCGCAGAAAAATTGCCCGGCCGTATCGATGCGGAAGAGCAGGAGAAGCGTCGGGAAGAATTGTATCTGGTACAGCAGAAGGTCGCCTTCGACTGGAACCGCGAGCGGGTCGGGAGTGAAACCGATGTGCTTCTCGATGAAGAGTGCCCTGAAACAGGTCAGTGGCTCGGTCGTTCCTTTGCCGAGGCTCCGGAGATAGACTCCATCATCCGCGTTCCGAAGGAAGCGGGGGAGCAGGGCGAACTGGTCCGCTGTCGCATCACCGAGATGGATGACTACGACCTGATCGCCGAACCGATCCGTTCCTGAACCTGCAGGGAGAGGGATGAACTCGACAGCCACGAAATCATCCGGCGACTGGAAGAACCTGCCGAACCTGATCACCATCAGTCGGCTGGGCATCGCCGTGTTGCTCTTTGCCATGCTCACCCTGGAGTTGCAGGGCTGGGGCATCGGCGATCGACATCTGGCTCTCAACATCGCCACCGTCGCCTTCATCCTCTGTGTCGCTACCGATGCCATCGATGGGTATCTGGCGCGCAAGTGGAAGATGGTCACCGCGTTCGGTCGACTTGCCGATACCTTCGTCGACAAGATCGTCATCTGTGGCAGCCTCATCTACCTGGTGAAGTTTGCCCCCGATCTGATCAAGCCATGGTTTGTCGTCATCGTCGTCACCCGCGAGTTTGTGGTCAGTGGACTCAAATCGTATTTTGAATCCCAGGGCCAGGAGGTGGCGCCCAGCATCGGCGGCAAGCTGAAGATGATTCTGCAGTCGATCCTGATCCCGGCGGTGATGCTGGTGGAGGGCAATCGCGATTTCGTCGCCGGGATGAGTGACGAGTCCATCTGGAAGACCCTCTTCGGCCTCCTCGAAAATCTGACGGAACCGCTCTTCTGGGGCACGCTGGTGACGACACTTTGGTCCGGTATGGATTATCTGGTGGCCGGGGTGCGCAACAGCAAAAAGTCAGACCCGGTGACTTGAGTGTCCGCTAAAACCGATCGCATCATTCTGACCTTCTTCGGTAGCGGTTACTTTCCCGTTGCACCAGGAACTGCCGGCTCTGCCGCCTCATTAGCGGTGGGGGCACTGCTTTGGTTTCAACTTCCTGAGGCGGCACTTCCATTTTTGTTTCCGGTTTTGACTCTGATATCGATGGCGGGCTGCGTTCTTCCCGGTGAACGCATTCAGTCCCTTTTCGGTCGTAAAGATCCGGGGGTGGTGGTCATCGATGAAGCCGCTGGTCAATATGCTGCACTTTCCGTCATGCCGTGGTTACCACAAACCTGGACTCCTTGGATTCTTGCCTTCTTGCTCTTTCGACTCTTCGACATTTTGAAACCCTTTGGCATCCGTAAGTTGGAAGAGAAGCCTGGCGGTTGGGGAGTCTTGCTCGATGATGTGGCGGCGGGAATCTTGGCAGCGGTGATCCTGTTGGGACTCGCACAGCTACCCGGAGACTTGCTCAGTCGATTTTAGGCTGCAGCAGCGGTAGAACCCGCAGAGCCTTGGAGCCTTTTGAAGTGGCGATCTGACGGTAACAACACACCCAATGATAAGAGCAGCAATCCGCCAGCAACGGCGGGAATCGCAAAAGCGGTGCTCTGGGTTTCGATGAAGCCTGTAAGACTAGGCCCCACGGCTGTGCCCAAACTAAAGGACATGGTGTTCAGTCCCATCGTCCGCGCCCGATTGCCAGGAAGACTGCGCTCGGCACTGATGCCGCCCACCGAAGTACTGATCGCTGCTGAGACAACACCAAGCCCGGCGCGAATCCAGGTGAGTGTGGTCAGGTTTTCAACGTGGGCTTGCAGTGCGACCAGCGGTACAAACGCCGCCAGCCCAAACATCAACAGCCACTTCTTGTCGAGATGGTCACCGATCCAGCCACTTGGGTACTGAAACAGGCAGCGACTGCCAACAAAAATAGCGAACATCATTCCCAGCTCCGATTGGGTTGCTGCGAATTCCCGTTCATAAAAAGGAAACAGTGAGATCACCGCACTGATCCCCACCATCATGACAAAGATGCTCAGGGCGAGGAGTCGGAAAACCGGTTCTACCGGTGGACGATCCCGCTTCTCTGCGTGGACCCCACCGGGAAACTCCTTGGGATCATGGATACGAATCGAAACCAGTAACACGCTGGTCAGCAGTAGTGATCCGGAGACGATGAAGACGAGGTCATAGCCACCCATATCGCCAACAAAACCACCGAGCACTGGGCCGATGCCGAAGCCCAAGAGTCGAATCGTTGAATAGGTACCGATGACTTTGCCCCCGGCATTGTCCGGGGCATTGCGGGCGATGATCGCCATCATCGGTGGGAACGTCATTCCGAGGAATGCCCCCTGAAGAATTCGAACACCGAGGAGTTGGTAATAGCTATCAACAAAGTGCAACGCGTATGAACAAAACGCTCCCAGGAACATTCCGAGAAGGATGAGGCTTTTACGGGTGTCGAAGCGATCGGAGATCCGACCGGAGACGATTTGTACCCCTGCCATCGCCAGTCCGGTGATACTAAAAAGAATCGCAGTGAGGAATTCTTGGCTCGGATCGAGCAGATCTGGAAACGATTCAGCAAATCCCGGGAACCATTCGGCAATAGAGGTGGTCAAGCGATCGACCCCAGGTGTGGTCAACCCGCCAAGAAAGAGGGGCAATGCCGGAATCAGCATGCCGACCGCCACAGCTTCGCCAAAGCGGCAAATGGCCATTAACCAGATGGTTCGGGGGTCTTTTTCGAAACCGGGACCGCTCAAATGGGCTCCATGTCTTCGCACAAAGTGCTCTCTGTTTGGTAAAACGATGTGGGATTGGACCCCATTCGAATTTACGGTAGGGGGGTGACCCGCCGACGGCAAGGCACCGTTCGATTTCTCGCCGAATCTGGAGGCAGATTGGCCCTGACATCCGCAAAGATTCGAAATCGAGGAGGGCGCTCCGGTGAGCGGCCTCCCAAGCAGATCTTTCCCATCTCCGTCAAATACGGGGTTGTGGCGGGATTGATTCTTCTCGCCTTCGTCATCGGGGTTTCCAATTCTTTGACCACTTCTTCCCTCGATTCGACCTCTCGACTGCTTCACCAAAATGGCCTTGAGTTGGTCAAGTTGGCGCATTCTTTCGTGGACCCCTTCTGGACTCGTACAGAGATGCCCTTCGAGGAGCGTGAAAGCTCGCAACTGAAACTTGAAAATCGTCTCGCCGGGTTCCTGCAGCAGGGTGGCGATACGCCAGTTCTCGATCTGCTGGTCCTCGATGGCACCGGTACCAGATTGATCGCCAGTGCCCGCGGTGGAGATCGACTGAAGTTTCGCCTTGAATCAGGCAACCTCAATTCTGGCTCCGCGGATGGAGTAGTGGTTCTGGAAGGAGATGTCTCAGGTTCCGATGGGGTGGTGCCGATCCGTTCCTTTGAAAAGAAGCTTCCAGGAGGAGCAGGGTCTGTGCAGTTACTTCTCAGTGCTCGATCTATTGCCGCACTCGAAGAAGAGCTTCAAAGCTCCACCAATAAACTGGTTTGGTCAGCATTGTTGATCGGTATTCCATTGGTTTTGGTCGTCGGATTTTTGCTGACGAGGCCGGTGCGCCGCTTGCGTGAAGATATGGCGATGGTGGCCAGAGGAAATCTCGATCACCAATCCCAGGTACGAACGACGGACGAGCTGGGTTCTCTCGCGTCATCCTTTAACCGTATGACCCGTTTTCTGGCGGAAGCCCGGGAACAGGAGATGCAAGCTCAAGCAGTTGCCCGCGACCTCAATATCGCCAGTGGAATCCAGAATGCGCTGTTACCCCGAGAGCTTCCCGAAATCTCTGGAATCGAAATCGCCCATTATTATCAGTCAGCGAAAGAGGTCGGTGGCGATTACTACGATGTGGTTCCCCTCGCAGGAGATCGTGCGGGAATCGTCGTTGCGGATGTATCGGGTAAGGGCCTCGCGGGCAGTTTGGTGATGACGATGACTCGAAGTCTGGTTCGCATGGCTGCACGGATTCACCCCGATGCCCAATCGATGCTGGAAAGTATCAATGCGAGTTTGTCCAAAGATATGACGGACGGGATGTTTGTCACACTGGCTTGGGCAGAGATCGTCGCTGACCGTGGAAGAGTACGGATCGCCCGAGCAGGACATAATCCGCCTTTGATCCTGCGAGCAAATGGCAGAGTCGAGCAGTTTCAACCAGGGGGGATCGCCCTCGGGATCGATGGCGGCCCGGTTTTTCAGCAAGCTCTGGAAATAAGTGACGTCCAGTTGGAGCGGGGAGATGCTTTGATCCTCTACACCGACGGAATCGTGGAAGCGATGAATGACAGTGGTGTAGAATATGGCCTCGAGGCCTTTGCTAGAGTGCTGCAGAATTTGAATTCTTCAGATCCCCAATCTTTAGTCGATGGCGTGTTGGCCGATTTGGAAGCACATGTGGCGGGCGCGGAACCGACCGATGATATTACCTTGGTGATTGCAAGACGGGAGTGACACCGATGAGTGGCGAACTGCTGGTAGACAGAAAAAATGAAGGCGATCTGCAAATCATCGAAATCCGTGGTGTTCTCGATGCGGGTAATGTCGAACAGTTGGCCCATGTCGGCTTCGAGGCGATCGGCGAAGCTCGCTCCTTGGAAATGCGGCTCGGATCACTCACCGATGTCGATCTGACAGGTGCGTTGGGGATCGTTGCTTTGGCACGGGAAGCCCGTGATCGAGATATCTCTTTTCGTGTCGATGGTCCTCCCCGGGAGTTACGTGAACTCCTCGAGGAGCAGGATCTATGGCAGGAAATCAGCGATGGAGCTGGCCAGGGAGAATGAATCGCCTCGTCGCCATCCTCCGGCCGTATCGACTGGCGCAGACCCGAAAAGCCTTGGGGGCATGTTCCGGAATTGCACTGATTACCGCCCAAGAAGTTCGCGGTTATGGCATGCAAAAAGATCATTTGGAAAGTTATTCGGGGGATGACGCCGGCATGGATTTCCTGCCTAAAATCCGCCTAGAAGTCCTCGTTGAGGAGGATCACGTCGAAGAAGTTGTGAATACGGTGATGCGTGAAGGTCGGACCGGCCGTATCGGTGACGGTAAGATTTTCCTGATCGCTGGAATCGATTCTGGCAGGGTTTGACGCCTCCGGCCGGAGAAAGGTAGTCTTCAGCGGGTCTGAAGTGGATCCGGTAAATCGGGCTTTCTGGCAACTGCCGTGCCCGCTGCCGCCACTATGACTCGCCGGACTGAATAGATCTGTAGGGGCCTTGGCCCCGGGGATGGAGGTTCGGGTGCACGAATTCGATCACGCCTACGATTTTTCGTGGGAGGCTCGTCGACTCGTGCTCTCCGGACAACTGGAGAGAGAACGTCCACGGATGCATCAGCAACTGGTGGAAGCTCTCGCTTCGGGACAAAGGATCTTTTTTGCTCCGGATGACGGCAACCTGTACGTCGAGCGCAGGCTCGATCGCGTCTTTATCGATCCCGCTACTGGGAATCCGATGGGCGGGACCGCGCTTTAGCCCGATCGGGAAGCCAAGAAAATTAGTCTGCGAGTGGAGGCTTTTACGCCTCTTCATCCACACCACGTCTCTCGCAAGAGTTCAAGAACCACCCGATCCGCCAGTCGGATCCGAGAGGGGGACGTGTGCGTCTTCAGGTTTCAGGACGACTCGAGCAACAACAGACTCTGACTCCACAGCTCATCCTGTCGATGGACATCTTGCAATTAGGTGTGACCGATCTGGAAGCGCGCATCCAGAAGGAGTTCACCGAGAACCCCGCTTTGGAGCTGGTTGAAAAACCGACCTTCACAGCGGACGAACCCACAGAATCCTCTTCCGAGAAAGTGGATGATGAAACCCGTCGTCTGATGGAGATCGTCGATAACTGGGAGCGCCCCGCCACCGGCGAACGCCGTCAGGTGGGTTCTTCGGAAGCCTCCGATGCCAAACATGAAGCACTGATGAACACCGTCGATCGTCCCGAGTCTCTCGAGGCGTTCCTGGTGCGTCAGTTACAGATGCTCGAACTCGATCCCTCATTGCGCAAAGCGTGCGAAATCGTCTGCGCCAATCTCGATGATCGGGGTTGGTTCATCGGCGATGTGTCCGATCTCGCCCGCTGCACCAACAAATCGGAACCGGTTTTGGCTCGCGCACTCGAAGTGGTACGTCGCCTCGATCCTCCAGGGGTAGGAGCGATGAATCTCGCCGATTGTCTGCTGTTGCAATTGAACAGTGTCGTCGGCAGCACCGAGTACCGCATCATCGATGAGTGCCTTGAAGATCTCCTCGCCAATGCCCTGCCAAAGATGGCTGACAAGCTGGAAGTCTCGATGGAAGAGGTTCAAGAAGCGTGTGATGTGATTCGCCAGCTCGATCCCGCCCCCGGATCCGCCTTCGCCGATCGTGGTCACCACGGCATCGTGCCAGAGATCGCTGTCGATGAAGTTGGTGACAAGTTTGTCGCCCGACTTGCCAGTGATCGTCTGCCCGACCTGCGTATCTCTTCCGCCTGTTCAGCGATGCTTGAAGAGCCGCAGCTGAAGCCGGAGGTCGAGGAGTACATCAAAACCCGCGTCGAGGGTGCCCGTGCGTTGATCCATTCGGTGGAACTGCGTCGTCGTACTCTCATCGACATCGCCCAGACCGTCATCGAGCGGCAGGAAGACTTCTTCCGTCATGGCCCTTCGAGAATTCAGGCATTGACGATGCAGGAAGTGGCGGATGCCACCGGTGTACACATCTCGACCGTCAGTCGTTCCGCCAATGGCAAGTACATGCAAACCCCTCACGGAGTCATAGAGCTGCGTCGTCTCTTCACCGGAGGGGTCGAGCGTGAGGATGGCGGGGTCGAAAGCCGCGAAAGCATCTGTGAAGCGATCCGCGACATCATCGATGCCGAAGATCCTGCTTATCCGCTGAGCGATACCCAGCTCGCCAAGAAGCTGGCCAACCTAGGTGTCAAAATTGCCCGCCGCACTGTCAGCAAATACCGCGAACGCGCCGGCATTCCCCAAGCGAAGTTGCGTAAACGTTACAAGGGTTAGTTGAAACAATAAAAGTAACTGTGATTCAATCACTTAACGTCGGTATTGAGACTCAACCGTCCCAATGCCGACGCTTTTGTATCGGTGGGTGTCTCAGCGACGGCCGGTTCCGGTTTTGGGGCGGTTGCCGAAGGAGTGACGGCCTTTGCCACGGTCTGATTTCGGGCGACGGGGGCTTCTTGGGGCCAGGGTCTTCTGACTACGTTGGATGATCAGATCGGGGTCACGGGAATCCTGACGCTGGCACGCCTGGGCAAACTCCTGTGAGACGGTGTCGGAAACTTCGAAGACGCTGGCCTTCGCACCGACACTGATCTGGCCGATGGCGGCGCGGTTGATCTTTCCCCGGCGACAGACGTGGGAAAGGATGCGGCTGGCGTTGCCGCCGTTGTGGAAGCCCCAATTGATTTCAAAGACATCAAAGGATCCGGAGAGATCACGCTTGCGCAGTCCCTGATCCTCGAAGTGGTTGCGACGATCCTGCGATCGACGGTCATGGGGCCTTCTTTGGTCGGAGTGACGTCCCGGTTTTTCAGTGATTTTTTCCAGATCGTAGCCGCGGTTGGAAGGTGCGGGCTCGGCCATTTGCAGCAGGGCTGCGATGATCTCTTCGGGTGTGCGGCCTTCAGGCTGTTCGAGCAGGAACTTGGCATAGGACTTCTGTTTCTCGCTGACCTCATCCGGCTCGGCGAGTTGTGCGTGCAGATCCCGGCGGAACAATTTGGTGTGGCGCTTCTCAATTTGCGCCCGGCTCGGGATCGGTTGCCACTGGGGCTCGACTCCGGCTTGGGAAAGAACCCGGCGCACTCTTCCCTGAAGGTGCAGCGGCACCATGAGGATGCTGCGTCCCTTTTGGCCGGCACGACCGGTACGCCCACTGCGGTGGGTGTAGTTCTCGACATCGGTGGGGATATCCGCATGGATGACCATGCCGATTCCCGGAATGTCGATGCCGCGGGCCGCCACGTCAGTGGCGATAAGAATCTTCTGCTCACCATGACGGAAGGCATTGAGAGTGCGGGTTCTTTGCGCCTGAGTCAATTCCCCGCTGAAAGGCGCGGCGGCAAGACCCTTGGCGGACAGGCGTTCCGTCAGATCGGCGGCGTCCACTCGACGGCGGACAAAGATCAGGACCCGTTCTCCCTCGGAGTGGAGCAGCACGTTGGTCAGAGCGCGTTCCAGTTCACGGGGGCGGATCAGATGGGCAATGTGCTGGATATCCGCATTGGCTTCCCCAAGACGAGTGCCCTCGACGATGAGCGGGTTCTTCTGAAAACCATCGGCGAGTTTCTTCACCGCCTGCGGGAAGGTCGCGGAGACCAGATGGCTGTAGCGTTCCTGGGGCAGGTTTTCGAGGATGGCTTCCAGCTCTTCACGGAATCCCATGTCGAGCATCTGGTCCGCTTCGTCGAGGACCACCTGGCGGATGGAACTGCAGCGCAGGTTACCGGTTCGAATGTGATCGAGGAGACGGCCGGGGGTACCGACCAGCACCGCCGGAGATTTTTTCAGGGCGCGTTTCTCACGGACCGGATCAGATCCGCCGGTCACCACTTCGACGGTGACTCCGGGAACCTGCGCCAGCAACCAGCGCAATTCTTCTGCCACCTGCACCGCCAATTCTCGGGTGGGGGTGATCAGCAGGGCGCGAGGTCCATCTGCCGGTGGAAGAAATTGACCGTCTTGCGGAATCAGATCGGAAGCGAGGCGAAGGCCGAGGGCGAGGGTTTTACCGGATCCGGTTTGCGACGAGATGCGTAGGTTGCGGCCTTCTCCTTCGGCGGAGAGCACAGCTTCCTGAACCGAGGTCAGTTTTTCAAAACCGCGGGCCTCGATGGCTGCACGCAGAGGGGCCGGAACCTGGGCAAAGGGATCGATCGTTTCCATCACTGTCTCTCACGTTGAACGTCACTGGATCCCCTGTTGCCAAAACCGGGACAGAAGCGTCCGCCGGTTGGCGAGGGGGTTTCAGTAGAAAACCGCTCCTCACACAAAGGTCACTGCTATAGACCTTAACTTTTTCGAATGGATTTGTCCCGTTTACTGGGAAGATTGAACGGTTTCTTTGGGAAATGTGACGGCCAAGGCAGAGGACACCTGGCAAGTCCTGCCCCCCTGACAGGGATATCGAGGGAATCTCCGCTGTGATGCCCACAGAAATAAATTAGACGAAAATCTGCGAACGGAGGGCTGCAGGGCCCCTCGGGAGTGGATGAAGAGCCCTGACAGCTGCTAGACGAGCTTGCCCTCACTATCGTGGAAGCCTCCTGTGATGAGCATCACACTGTCGATGAGAATCCAGATTCCGAGACCCCCGAAGGTGATGATCATCAGAATAGCGGTCAGGTACTTGCCGGTATAAAAGCGGTGGGCTCCAAGCAAGCCAAGGAAAGCACAGAGGAAAAAAGCGGGTATGAAGTTACAGTCGCTCTCAGGTTGGATTTGTTGATTTCGGCTGATAACCCGGCCTTCTGAATCGGTGAAGCCATCGGTCAAAACGATGATGTAATCGATCAGTGTCCAAATCCCATAGCCGCCGAAGGTAAACAGCATCAAAATTCCTGTACCTACTTTTCCAACGTAAAAACGGTGGATTCCAAAGCTACCCAAGAACATCGCCAATAATGCTGTAGGTACAAATCCACAATCACTGTAACGGGAACGATTCATCTTCTTGACCTTGTAACGGGAACGATTCATCTTCTTGACCTTTCAGCTTCTGTCCAGGGTAACAGACGAACCGACCTTTCCCATCTTTGAATTTGCCGGTGAACAACTCGATGGTGACGATGGTTGTGTGAATAAAGTCGGTAGCAAAAAAGAGCAGGGCTAAGCCCGGTTTTCCAATGGCGAAGTGATAGATCGCGCAAATCGAAAGACTCAAATCAAAAAGACCAAGAAACCAGCGACCCAGATAGAAGTGCTGGATACCAAAAACTCCAAAGATCATCGATAAGATGACCGCTACGGCATAGTTCTTGTCTGATTTCATTGAACCCCATCAAGGAATGATTTCTGAAGCCTTCTCTAGAATACGGCAGGTGATCCTTGTCTCCCTTATTTTATTCATGAAAATAGTTTGTGAGCAATGGGGGCAATGCTGTATGGCCTGCTGTTCCCTGATTTCGGATTTATGATTCGTGAAGAACTACGAAGGAATGCTCTTAAAAGTTCTGGCGTGATAAGAATGAGATTCGACCATGATGTTGAACAGAAAATTTTTGATTCTTTTGATTTCACTGCTTTTGATAGTGGGTGGCTTGATTGCAGTATTAATCGGGGAGTACAAAAGTTTTCAAAAAAATGCGCCCTCAAAAATCACTGATCTGGTTCTGACTACTGGGAACGCCATCTTTTCAGATGGAAGTACTCAAATCGAATCTGCCACTTACTTGCCAAATGTAGATCAGGGTTTGTATGAGATTCTCATGCTATGGGGGTTCTCGATCTCAAACCCTGGTGAATATTCAGAGGTGAAGAACTGGCTTGAGGTCGGCCAGTTACAGGTTTCTTACAAAGTTGAAAGCCTGTTGGAGGGACGTATTGATATTCAGACTTTCTTTAAGAATTGCACTGTGAATGTCACGGTTCTCGGTAGCGGTGAAGATATGAGAGTCAATCTCGTCGATATTTATCGTCATCTAAAACTGAGGTTAGAGCAGATTGCTTCTGGTGTGAAAATGGATCGTCCGCTTCCTGAAAGTCCTGTCATTAAGATGTACTCGCCGTTTGTCGAAAAATATCGGCTCGTTGGTGGCGATTTTAAAATCAATAGTTGGGTGGGTGAGCTCGACATGGAGTTGCCTGAGATATCTCCATTATGGCGAGAGAAGAATACCCAGCGAATTTGGAAAACTAATGCAGTTCATGATGCAAAAACCAACGGAGGTAGTGTCCGTGCGCCTCACATCCAGGATCTTGCCACTGTCGAGCAATATTTTTGTTACATCTTGATGGGCATCATTCAAAACTCTGTCGATGAGATTCGAGATGCTGTCGCCGGTTGGGATCTCTCTGATAAAGATCGAGAGACTGTTCTCAAGGCTTTGGAACTTATTAAGGATTGATCGACGACTTCTTTCTACGTCGGTGATACCTGAGGAAAAATGAATGCATTGCTGCAGCAGGCGTTATGAAGATGATGAGCACTTGAATTCGAGATTTGCAAAGAACTGCATTTAGCAGGGTTGATGGGCTGACTTTAGTGCTCTTCAATTTGAACTCCAGTGAAAACGAGCGGTAAGGAGATCGATATGGGTAGCTGGCTAAAAAAGCCATCTGTCAAAATCTTGGTGATTTTGCTCCTTTCATGCTTAGTTTTGATTGGTGTCGTAGTGATGAGTATGCCAATAGCTATCGAGAGGACCCTCGTCTTCGGGGGGGATTACGTGTTAGGCCAAGGGTCGACTTCCGTGAGTAAGGTCAAAATCCCAGGCCTCGAAAAGCTACGAGTTGAAAATCTGAATCTGAAAAGCCCGTCTAGTTTCGGTGAAGGTGAGCTTGTCAGTATTGATACTGCGATCATCTATTTGGATTTGAGTTCGATTTTCTCCGAAGCTCCTCAGCAAGTAGAGCTTTTATTGGATGGCGTACAGCTGACCATTGATGCTTCATTAGGATCGAATGGATTAAAATTGAACCTACTTGAGGCGTATCGAAAAATTAAAGATCAGCTCCCAAAGAAGAATGATAAAGAGAATGAACAGTCTTCAGAGGGAGGACCTCTGGTGGAGTTATCAAAATTGTCGATTACTGACTCCAGATTGGTTGGACAGATTCGACTACCGGGTGGGAAAACTGAATCAATTTCATTGACGATTCCGGCGATGATCTTCACCCCCGAAGCCAATCTCCAATCGGAGCAAACGACGAATGTTGGCGAGCTATATCGTGAAGTGCTTGATTTATTGATCGGTAGAGCATTGAACGCTCTAGAGGTTGCCAGTGAGAAGTGGCAGATGTCAAAAGGGGAGCGGGAAGCCTTTTTGCTGATGCTTCGCAGTTGGTCTGAAGAGGGCGTCTCCGATATCGTCAAGGATCGCGTGAAGGGGCAGGTCAAAAAGGTACTGGAGGATCGACTTCCCAGTGGCTTAAAAGATCTCCTCGGAGGAGATAAATCCTCCGAGGATTGATCGGTTCACTCCATTGCTCTCATTCAACGCAGCCCTGTTCCTCTTGAACAGGATCGGGCCCTGATTCAGGAAATGGCAACTGCGGCATCGGTCCTCCACCGAAGAGGTAGTCGAGTAGCCATACGGCATCGGTGAGTTGCAGAAGTTCATCATCATTCACATCGGCTGCGTCGAGGCAGGGCAGGGGAGGGACTCCCGGAATATAGAGCCATTGCAGTAAACGCAGCGGATCCGCCAAATTGATGTGCTGATCGCGAGTGACGTCTCCCCGAATGAAAGTTGGAACAACCGTGATCGCCGCGGGAATATAACCGTGCCACTGACCGGACTGGATCCACAAGTCGTGGACTCCTTCCTGCAGAGGTGGGAAATCTGCAACGATTCTTTGTGGGAGTACACTGGTCGCCGGTATCTCTGTGCCCGATACCTGTAAGGAAATCGGAACTCCCGTACTCCAACCATCGCCATGGATCTCGACTACCTGCCCTTCTCGTGAGACCCATGGAGGATCGATGCTTTCAAATTGCAAACTTTGCCAACCTTGGGGGCCGCTGATCGCTGATGGAGTCGATAGATCTGCGAAAGAATCAGGGAGTAGTGCAATACACTCTTCATTTCCAAAAGCAGATCCATCGCCATCTTCATCTCGGCAAAACCAAAGAGTATCGGTCTCGCCATCTCCGATGAATGCCCCCGTGCTAGGGTGGGGCCATATTGAACGCGGTGAAGATTTCGAGGTAAAGAGAATGACTTCCTCATTGCGATCGATGCGGTCACTGCTGTCGGAATCTTCGAAGATAAACACCTGACCACTCACATCATCAGTCAGCCAAAATCGTCCATCGTCTCCACGCTGGAAATCGGAGATACGGGTGATGCCGAAATCACTGGGGGCTACGAACCAGGGGGACCATTCGGCATCAGTGTCGATGATGCCATTACCGTCGATATCGTGAGCACGGTGAATCAGCCCACGAGGCCCATCGACAACCAGTAACTCGGAAGGAGCGATAGCGAGCAGTTCTGTCGGGAGAAAAGAAGGATCGATATTTGGGCCATTCAAAACGCTCCACCAGATTTGAGCTTCACCGGTGCTGAAAGAACCGTCGCCGTCGAGATCTCGCAGTTGCAGAATTCTTCTTCGGGTGGTACTGCGATCGGCGACGTAAAGAGTTTCAACGCCTTGTACAGAAGCTGGATCTCGGCATAGAGCCGTTGGGTAGACCCAATCAGGGATCGAATTTCCGCCATCGTAAAGCACGCTAGTTTCACCATTGCCAATCCAGCTGCCGTCTCCATCGAGATCGCGTAAGGAGATCAGTTGATCGACGCTCCCCCCATCCAAAAGAAGCAAATCATCGGGCCGACTGAGTAGAGCTGCTGGGATCGAGAGGTCGATCCCGGAAAGTTCGGTGAGAAGGATGGAGTGCTCTTCGGGGGAAAAATAGAAACCATCCCCATCGAGATCCTTGAGCCCGATCAGGTGATCACGGCTCGTATCTGCAACGATCAAAGGTGGGGCTGTCGAGTATCCAGAAGTTTGCGAGTATCCACTGCTTTGAAAGATCAATAGGCCGATGAGAGCCAGAAACAGACAGCCAATAAAGTAGGTCAATAGATGACGATCGCCACGCATGATTCTCCTCCTCGTGATTAGGGCGGGAGGGAGGCATTGCAAGACGAGTGCCATCTTCCAGGGATTTGAAATGGAATTCGGTTAATGAAATAGGGCCATGAAATAGGGCCATGAAAAGGTGTGAAGAACGCAGGTGGGTGGGGATTTGAAGAAGTGAAGTGAGAGCTGGGGCAAAAAAAAGAGCGGATCCGGGCAGGAGGTCGTCCTCTGTCCTCCTGCGGATCCGCTCGTCGTCAAAATTTCAGTGGTATTATTTTTCGGAGATCCACCAATCGATGTGACCATCCTTACGAACAATCCACGTCAAATCGTCAGCGGTTCCAGGATCGCCATCGGGCCCGACCGAATAGATGCGGGCGATGCCTTCTTCACCTTCGAAATCGAAGACGGAGAACTCAGATCCGAAGGGATCATTGAAGAAGTCTTGGCGTAACTCAGAGATGATTCCAGAAGCTGCTGGCACTGGGGTTCCCACGGTGTTGGAGGCGATGCGCTTGGCGATCTCTTGACCCAACCTTCCTGCAGCCAGCTCTGCTTCTTTCAGCAATCTTTCATCACGGGAGCGTTGCATCGGGTTTGATCGATCGGAATCAGGACGAATTCGGAAGCGTTTTTGGTCGATCTCTTGAGGATAGGTGTTGTTGCTGCGATCTCCATCGGCGATTTCCAGGTTGGGGTCGATCTCGACCTTGACCACCGGTTCTGGAGTGACGAGAAGACGTGAAATCACCCGCGGATTGGAGCGCCACAATTCAGCGGGAAGGTGCTGCTCTTCAGTTTTTCCACTGGAGTAGGTGATGCGTACTGGAACTGGCATCACTAGACCTCCGTAGTTCCGCAAGCGAATGACGGTGAAGTTCCAATCCCGATTGAGGAGTTCTTCATCACCGGCATCGAGTCGTGCGAGGAAGGCTTCGTAACCACGGCGATCCTCAGCGGTGACATCGAGTTCATCGAAGCTATTGTAGAAGTCGAGCAGCTCCGGGAAGCGATCGCTACGGAATGGAATATCCTTGTTGTTGGTTCGGCTGATCCACTCTGGATCGCTGTCGCGCTCCTCTTTTTGGAGGGGCTTCTCGACATCCGGATTGCCGCTGTCCATGTGGTAACGAACGACACTCTCGATGGCGAGATCCGCGTGATCGGTGGTGTAGAACCAACCGCGCCAGAACCAATCCAGATCCATGCCGCTGGCATCTTCAAGGGTACGGAAGAGGTCTGCGGGCTCGGGGCGACGGAATTCCCAACGTTTGCAGTATTCACGGAACGCGAAATCGAAGAGTTCACGGCCCATGACACTCTCGCGCAGGATATTGAGGGCGGTGGCGGGCTTGGCATAGGCGTTGTTGCCGAACTGAATCAGTTGCTCGCTATTGGTCATGATCGGCATCTGATTCGGGCTGGTCATGAAACCGGTGATGTTGCGTGCTTCACCACGGCGAGAAGGGTATTTCTCTTCCCACGAGAGTTGAGTGACGAATTGTACAAAGGTGTTGAGTCCCTCATCCATCCACGTCCACTGACGCTCATCCGAGTTGATGATCATCGGGAACCAGTTGTGTCCGACTTCGTGGATGATGACGCCGATCAGGCCGTACTTTGTTCGTTCAGAGTAGGTGCCGTCCTTCTCCGGGCGCGGGCCGTTGAAGCAGATCATCGGGTATTCCATGCCACCGACAGGACCATTCACACTGATGGCGACGGGGTAGGGGTAGGGAGTACACATCTCAGAGAAGACCTCGAGAGTGTGGGCGATGGCATGGGTTGAGTATTTACTCCACAGAGGCTCGCCTTCATTGGGGTAGAAGGACATCGCCATCGTGAGTTCACCACCGGGAACCTCGACTCCAAGAGAGTCCCAGATGAACTTTGGGGAGGCTGCCCAGGCGAAGTCGCGAACATTCTTGGCGTCAAATCTCCAAGTACGCGTGCCGGTGGCTTCCTTCTCTTCATTGGCGAGGGCCTCCTCCGGCGTGATGACAAACATCGGTTTCGCCGCAGTCTCCGATTCCTTGAGGCGCTTCATTTGTGTTTCGGTCATGACCTCGTCAGAGTTGGTCAGTTCCCCGGTTGCAGTGACGACAAAGGTGTCGGGCACGGTGATATTGACGAGGTAATCACCGAACTCCAATGTGAACTCACCACTGCCGATGAATTGTTTGTTTTGCCATCCGGCGTAATCGGTGTAGGCGCACATGCGCGGAAACCACTGCGCCATCTCGTAGATGGCATTACCCGCATCTTCAAACCATTCGTAACCTCCACGGGCGCGAAGGACTTTGGCGTTGACGATATTGTGCTGCCACTTCAAGGAATAGGTGAAGGTTTCTCCCGGAGCCAATGGCTTGGGGAGATCAATTCTCAAGAGAGTGTCGTTGATGATAAAGGGAACAGCGTTTCCTGCAGTATCGACGATCGATTCAATTTGAAAACCGCCCTCGAACTGTTGCTGGAAAGCGAGGCGTCTCAGCCAGCGAATGCTTTGTTCGTCGTTGGGGTCTGTCGCTCTTGAGCGATTTCCAATCGAATCTTCGCGGAAGCGATTCTGATCCAGTTGCATCCAAAGGTAGGTCAGAGTGTGGGGTGAATTATTGTGGTAGGTCACCTTCTCATGACCATCGAGTTGATGGTTTACGGCATCGAGAGTTACGTCGATTTCCATATCGACCTTTTGTTGCCAGTATCCAGGTCCCGGTGCACCGGAACCGAGTCGCGACTCATTGGGGGTCGGTAAAACATCATCCAGTTGGCGGAAAGGGTCTTCCCGCTCGAGTTTGTCGACGACCAAGAAGGGTGGGGGAATCTCGTCAAATGGATCGTGGGCCCAGCCGATGGGTGAGACCAGAAGGAGAATCAGGGCGGTGAGGCACAGGCGGATGCACATTGTGTTGAGCCGCATAAAGTGACCTTTCTCAGGGGAAGCTGTCCAGGAAACGGGAATTAAAATCCCAGAGCCAATCCACAGGATAGCCGAGAGGTGACGGCTGAATCTACGAAGAAATAGACCCGCATAGCTTGAATAGGCGAATTTGGGACCATCCTACTGGTCTGGTTGGGCGGGTGGTTTCTGGCAGATAAAAAACCGATGAATAATCGAAGCGGCGGTACGTCTATCTTCTGAGGCCATGAAGGTCTCTGGATGGGAGTAACGATGTCTTCTCGTGTTTTGGCTGCAGGGTTGGCAGCGGTGTTGATCTTATCTTCGGGGTGCAAGAACTACGGCTGTGGCAGTTGCATCAATGACCCTTTGGTCACCCGAGATTCACAGCTCTTCACCTATTCGGGCGATTTTTCAAACTTCTACTACTCAGAGAGCTACCTCTGGTTCACGACTTTAAGTGATGCCTTCGTCACTCTCGATGGATTGAAGTTTGATGGAATCGTACGGATTCGGATCTTTGATAATTTTAACTTCAAAATTTATGACGAAACATTTTTCGGTAATGGTGGCAATGTGATCTATAAAGCGCTCTCTGATTTGGGAGTACCTGGATTGTGGGAAGTGGTCATCGATTCGACTGATGTGGATGGCTACCTGCAGGTGATCTTGGATTAACGTTGGCTTCTGCGTTGCCCGCCGCGCTGTTGACCGCCACGCTGTTGACCTCGCTTTTGACCTTCACGTTGGCCACTCGTGCCCCTTGAACTCCTTCCAGAGCCTCCTTTGGAGCTCGACCGTCCTCCTCGTCCCTTCGGATGGGGAGGACGGTTTTTTTCGTCCTCATCGGATTTCAATAACTGCGCGAGGTCTCGATCACGAAGGGTTCGGTACTTGCCAGGGGCGAGGTCGTCGAGGCTCAGTTTTCCGATAGAGATTCGTTTGAGATATGTCACTTCGAGGCCCTGCCCTGAGAACATACGCCTGATCTGTCTCTTCATTCCCTCGTGAATGACGATGTGGAGTGAAGCGGTGCCATCCTTGCGGCGGCGCAGACGGGTGATCTGTGCGGGGGAGGTTTCTTTACCAACATCGGGGAGGAAGACCCCTCGACGAAGGGTTTCCAATATTCTTTCGGATGGCGCGCGCGACAGGACGACAAAATATTCCTTACGGCAGCGGTAGCGCGGGTGGGTGATGCGGTGCAAAAGATCACCGTCATTGGTGAAGATTAGTAATCCTTCGGTTTCTAAGTCGAGCCTTCCGGCAGGAAGAACCCCTGCATCGACGATTCGTTTTGGCAGCATGTCCATGACGGTCAAGCGATCGTGGGTGTCATGGGTGCTGGTGATCGTTCCTGCGGTCTTGTGAAACATGACGGTCAGAGTCTTGGGGGGCTGGACCTTTTCACCATGAAGGACGACTTCATCTTTGCCAGGCTGAATGCTGACTCCGAGATCAGCGACTTCGCCATTGACGAAGACGAGCCCTTTTTCGATGAGAAGCTCAGCGCGGCGGCGGGATCCATGGCCGCAGCGGGCCAGGTATTTCTGGAGTCTTTCACGAGCCATGGTGCAAGCGGGGCTTAGGCCCCCTCCTTCTCGGCGCGGGCGCGGAAATCGGGGCCGCAGTTTTGTTCGATTTCATCGAGGGCGTCTTGCACATCTTGATCTGAGCCGCTCCCTTTGGCCTCGCGTAATTCTTCGAGAAGGTCTGAATAGGTGCCTTCACGAATTTCTGACAACTCGGCAAGTTGAGAATCGAGTCGTGATCTTTGTGCTTCGGGAAGGTCGTTGCCTCCGAGGTCCTCCCGCAACTTGTTGAGAATATTGATGCCCAGATAGAGTTTTCCATCTCGCAGGTACTGACGTGCATCGGTGATGGCGACGTTGATTCGGTTGTCCATATTCAGCAGTTCTTCTTCACTGAAGATGGGCGCTGGAGGCGCTTCGTTTGCGGTGGCGGATGTCGAAGAACTCGAAGATTCACTTTGGGATTCTTCAGTAGTCTTCGGTGGCGGTGGTGGATCCGCTTTTTGGAAGTTGTAGATGACGTATACCACGAGCCCAAGCGCCAAAATTCCACATGCGAGATAGATCGAGGTCTGAACCGGATTCTTTTCAAAATCGAGACCGAGACCACCACCACCCCGTTTGCGACGACGGCGAGTTTTACCACCGCGGCCCGCTGCTGCACTTCCCCCCGTATTTCCGGAGGCAGGTTTCTTGCCAGGTTGGTTTGTTGCTGCTGGAGAAGCACCGATCCTTTTATCGATGGCGGCTTCGATACGTTGGGCGATTTCTGCAGAGATCGCTCCCTGTTCGGCAGCCCAATCACCAAATCTGCCGGGGGAGCCCTCCGAACGGAAATGGTTCAAAAACAGCACGGCCTCCTCTTTGGACCAGAGGCCTTGCTGAATGGCAAACTTACAGAAGATTTCATCTCTGGCGGTGCTCATGGCAATGATGCTGGAACAAAACTCGGTTATCGTCAAGGGAGCAGAACTTGAGTTCTGCCATGAAATTGTTGAACCGGTTCCGGAGGACCCATTTGGCCACAGAAGACAGCATTTTCGGTGTCGTTGTCGGCACCGCCGGACATATCGACCATGGAAAGTCGTCTTTAGTGCGCCGTTTGACGGGGATTGACCCAGATCGGCTCCCTGAGGAGAAAGATCGCGGATTGACCATCGATCTTGGTTTTGCGCCGATGAAGCTGCCGGGGGGTGAGCTGGTAGGGATCATCGATGTTCCTGGCCACGAAAAATTTATCCGCAACATGGTCGCTGGGGCCAGCGGCATCGATTTAGTCGTTTTGGTGGTTGCCGCAGACGATTCAGTGATGCCTCAAACTTTGGAGCACCTCGCCATCATGACCCTCCTCGGAGTTGAGCGCGGAGTGATCGCCATCAATAAGATCGACTTAGTCGATAGCGAGATGCTGGAGTTGGTCGAGGAAGAAATTCGTGAAACGGTGCAAGGGACCTTCCTCGAGGATGCTCCTATGCTCAGGGTGAGTGCTGAGACCGGCGATGGGATCGACGCATTACGTGATGAAGTCATCGGCATCATTGGCGAATTGCCATCTCGGGATACGGAAGGTGTTTTTCGCTTACCGATCCAGAGGGTTTTTTCCTCGAAGGGGCACGGGACAGTCATCACCGGTGTTCCTGTAAGTGGAGCTGTAGCCAAGGATGATCGATTGGAGATTCTTCCTGGCGAACATCAAGGTAGGGTTCGCGGCTTGCAAGCCTACAAAGTAACAGTGGATCGTGCACGTGCCGGTCATTCGACAGCGATTAACTTGGCGGATGTCAATTATAAGGACCTGAGTCGAGGAATGGTGGCTGCAACACCGGGCTATTTTACCGCAACCGAGATGCTCGAAGTCAGCTTGCGGTCCCTGTCAGGTTTGTCTCAACCGTTAACCCATCGAATGCCGATTCGGTTTTTGCAGGGCACGACAGAAGCGGTCGGGCGCCTGTACCTGCTCGATTGCACCAGTTTGGAACCGGGGGAAGAGGCGGTGGCACAGATTCGGCTGGAGGAGCCGGTCGTCGTCGCTCCTGGTGATCGCTTCGTCCTGCGTCAAACTTCGCCGATGATCACCCTGGGTGGTGGAGAAATTCTCGACCGTTCTCGCTGGCGCCTGAAGACCGGTAAAGATTTTGTCGTCGAATCGGTACGGCGAAAGATGACAGCACTCGACAGCCCACAAGATTATTTACGCAGTCTTCTTCAGGATGCATTACTGGAGATTCACACGACCGAAGAATTGTCACGTCGTATGACCGTCACCCAGGAGCAGGTTGCCGAGTATCTTGAAGAACTCGCTTCAGCTGGTGAGGTCACTTCTTTGCAAGGTGGTCGTTGGTTGGTTCAAGAGGGAATGAGAATGGCAGGTGAGCGTATCACCGGTGCCATCGAGACAGTATTCCGCCAAGACCCTTATCGTGTATCGGTGAAGGCCCTTGAAATTCGCGATGCACTTCGACTCGAAGATGGTTTTCTTGAAGCGGTTTATGAAAGTTTGGTCGCAGAGGGCCGTCTTGATAGATTGCGTGGTGGAAGGCTTTCTATTCCAGATTTTGAACCGCCTATTCCGGAAGCTGAAAGAGCAGTGCTGGAGAAGTACCGTAACTATCTGGCAGGAAACCTATTTGAAGCTGGGCGAAATGAGGATTTGGCACCGGAGTTCGGAACCACCGAAGCTCTCCTTAGCAAACTTCAATCTCTATTGGTCGATCGGGGTGAGTTGGTGCGATTGACCCCTGATGTCGTTCTCTTGGAAGAAGCGATTCTTGAAGCGGTCAGGCGCCTAGCTGCCCACCATGAAACTTCAGGGCCCTTCAGTGCATCGGAAGCGAAGGACCTCTTGGGAACGACTCGGAAATTTGCCATCCCCTTGCTGGAGCACCTCGACAAGCAGGGGTGGACCCGACGTCGAGAGGATCGCAGGGAAGTGAATCATGAAAAGTTGGCGGAACTCTCCTAGGGGGAGTATCGAACATCGGCTTCCAAGCCGATGCCGCCCTCTGATCCGTCTGCTCCCAGGCACAGCACTTCTACTTTGTTGCCACTTTGAATGATCTGATATTCCCCACCCCAGGGATCCGTGGTTATCGATTGAATCAATTTTGCATCGACGAGGTCAGAGACCGCTGCTGGCCATTCGTTACGATCCAGAAAGAAGATCGTTGCCGCGGCATGGAGTGCGGCGAGATCTGAAACCACTTTGTCTCGAGGGGAGATGGAAGGCTTCAGACTGCTTTTTTCAGCAGACTGAACGACGACTTTTTCATCGAGAACCCTCAGAGAAGCTCCTGAATTTCCGCCACCATTTTCGACGAAGAAGAGGATTTCATTGGTTCCTTTTTTCAGCGGAACCTGAATCAAGTGATCGAGTGGATCGACGCCTTGCTCAGAAAAATCCTCGACGACGGTGACTCCGTTCACTTGTATGAGGCAACCATCATCGGAGCCGGCGGCAAGGTTTACTTGACGATCGCCGGGGCTGATCAAAACACAGCGCATCAGGAATACGCAATCCTCTGAACGTCCACGCTCTTCTCCATACTGCTGAAGATCAAAAGGCCCTTCTTCAGTGGAGAGGAGGACTCTTGTGGTTTGACGTTCTTGAGCAGGAAGCGCGAGGACTCCTTCGATACCTTCCTTGCCACCCCCCGGGAATGGTTCAGAGATGAACACACGACGGACAAAGTGTCCGGGAAGAAGTGAAATCACCTGTCTGGTATGAATTCCTAAAGCGTTCTTACCTTTGCGACCAAGGAGTTCAGCGATGCGGGGGCCACTTTCTTCAGGGGGCATCGCCTTTAAGATGACTGAGAGTGCCCAGTGATCGAGACCCTCTAGCGAATACTTTTTCAGTAACTCAGCGGTCAAGTCTGCATCGTTTCTAAGTTCCAGCTCCTCCATGGTTCGACAAGCAGCGAGCCAGACGAGCCGTGAGGGATCTTGCAGTCCCCATTTCAAAAGAGTTCGAACCGTTTCTGAATCATCGGTGCAGGCGTGGAGCATCGCGACTCTTTGATGGGGTTGTCTCGCTTGCCACTCTGCATGGAGGTGCATGGAGTCACCTTTATGGTTTTCGAGCCAGTTACGCGCGACTTCCACTGGCGCGGTGACACGACCATCTCCATCGACATCGACGTAGATGGGGTTCGTCATCGCGATGGGGAGAATGGGCCGATCCTTGTCGGGCACGATCGGGGCGAGACTGTCATCACCCTCCACACGAATGGCGATCCAGCCGTCAGTCCGTACCGGTATCTTTCGCTCATCCTTGAGTCGGAGAATCTCTCGAGTCTCTGGAACAGGGATCGTTTCGACCACATCTCCATCGACGACGACGAGGACTCGATCGACATCGATCCAATCCGCTGCGT
This sequence comes from Planctomycetia bacterium TMED53, assembly GCA_002167285.1. Lineage (GTDB taxonomy): Bacteria > Planctomycetota > UBA8108 > UBA1146 > UBA1146 > UBA12191. The sequence continues at coordinate 105,800 of NHDG01000067.1, read as the reverse complement.
AAACCTCGACACTCAGACGAACTGCTGCTCTCTCCGCTTTGACCGTTTCACCCATCCCTTTGCCATTGACTGAAAACTTTATAAAGGGGCCGTAGGTAGTGAAAACTTGACCATTTTTGACGGTGTCACAGATTTCTTTGACAGGGATTTGCCCCGGTTGGTCATTAGAGACGGGAAAGTAATTTCGCGGCCAGCCGGCCAGGTTGACATTGACGGTGTGACTATCGGAATTGCCGACTGCAGTGATGCGGGCGCCATGATTGAGGAGGTTATGCCAGTCTTCGAGAACAGAGTGGCGACTGGTTCCGACATTTCTGTCAGTCGTCTCCGCATCGTAGTAACCCCAACCTGGGTTTTCATTGAAGATCTCGACGCTGTCAAAATCGAGGGACCAATCATGATCAGCGGATTTACCAGTGATGGGATCGAGGCCTGCGATTCGGAAGTAATCGATCGCTTCCCAGCGAGGGTGATTGACCTGGATCACCGGTACTTCGCCACCTTCGGTCCCCATCTTGCGAACAGCGCGGAACATCCTGGGGCCATTGGAGGAATTGACATCGACTACTTCTCCCCATGGTTCCAGAGGAAAAGCATTGAAGTGACCGAGGGGCACTGAAATCTCATTGCCAACGATTCCCTGGAAGTGTTCCCCCGCTGATAACTCCGAAATGGTGGGAGAGTAATCGGTGTGGTGGTTGTGGTCGGTGGCGATCCCGACTTCGAGAGCTTCACTAGCGATACTGATGATGCGCTCAGTCATGTTGCTATCGCCGTGACCAGAGTAGGTCAAAGTATGCAGATGATAGTCTGCTGCGGCCCAACCGCTTGAATCGATCTGTTGCTCCAGGCGAAATGTCACCTCTGTCATGGTATCGGCTGAGATGGAAACCTCTTGGCGATCGATACTCCATTCTGGCCCACGGCTGGCATAAACCACCCATTTACCGACCGGGAGTGTGATGTGTCCCCTCCCTGAGAGGGTGCAAATAACGTCATCGCGAATCGCAAGGTCTTTAGGGAGCACTTGGGTTTCACTAAAAAACTTTTGTCGAGTGCCATCAGTTTTGCGGAAGGTTAGCCGCGATGGAACCGCTTCTCCATCGGTGTCTATGATCTCAAATTTCATGCTTCCTTTTGAGCCGTCACCTCCGACCGGATCGACGGGAGGATCAGCGGCCAACGCCGGAAACCCGAGACCAATGAGAAACAGGATCAGCAGATTCATGACGGTGCCTTTCTGTTGACTATCGATGACGATAGACGTGCAGGCTGGGGTGATCGTGAAGCCAGGAGGCAGGAATATTGACATCCTTCGGGCCAGCCAGGCAGCGGTCGAGGATAGAACTTTTTTCTGGCTGAGGCACGAGGAGGAATACGTGTTGAGATGCGTAAATCTGCTCGAGACTGATTGTCAGCGCTTGCAGCTTTGACGGCTGTGGTTCAGGAAAATTGTTTGCGATGGTTTCCTGTGCCAAGTCGACGACGGTGTAACCCGAAAATGAGCTGCCGGGTTCGTTGAATGCAATATGCCCATTGGAACCAAGGCCAAGGACGCAAGCTTTAGGGGGGCCCCATCGATCATAGATTTGATCGAGTTTCTTTGCTTGGGTAACCGGGTCACCTTGGGGATCGATGGAATGAATCTGATCTGCTGGCACTTGCAGTGGGGTGAAAATTTGCTGGCTCAATTCATCTCGAAAGCTATGAATCGATCCGGACGGGTCGAGATATTCGTCCAGTTGTAGGTATCGAAAGCTACGCCAACGATCAGCGCTATCGCTGTCTTCACGGATTTGCTGATAGAGCTCCAGGGGAGAGCGACCAGTAGGGATGCAGAGTAAGTCGCCGTCAGCCATGCAAGAGAGGAGATCCTCTCGCAACCGTTTTGCCAACTCTTCTGGATCAGAGTTTCGAATCATCAATTTCGGCCCCACGGCAGGTGTTCTCCGGTCTAGCTGTTTAATCGGGGCCTAGCCCCCGGGCCCCATAGGAACCTATCCCATGGGCCTTCCCGGGCCAAGGGGTGGCAGTGATCAAGGTTGTGGGAATCTCTCCGGGAACCGTGTTCATCCCGGCTTCCACGCGTATCATGTGAGGGTACCCTCACAGGGTCCGCCCAGAAGTGTGACCTAGGAATGACCAAGGCATGACCGAGGATTGCCCAATGTGGAGTGGCCACCTTCAAAGGGACATGAAAACAGGTAAAAAATGAAGATCTACGATCACATTCTCGACACGATTGGTCATACCCCCTTGGTTCGGATGAACCGGATCTCAAGAGGGTTGCCCGGCACCATGCTTGCCAAGGTTGAAGCATTCAACCCAGGGGGCAGCATTAAGGACCGCATCGCAGTTCATATGATCGATGCTGCAGAACGCGAAGGCTTGCTCAAGCCAGGTGGGACCATCGTCGAATGCACTTCGGGAAACACTGGCCTCGGACTCGCTTTGATCGCGTGTGTTCGCGGTTATAAGGCGGTCTTCACCATGCCTGATAAGGTCGCCGAGGAAAAATCGAAGCTTTTGAGGGCGTTTGGTGCAGAAGTCATCATCTGTCCTACAGCAGTGGAGCCGGATGATCCCCGATCTTACTACTCGGTGGCAAAGCGAGTCACTGAAGAAGATCCGATGGCATTCAACCCCAATCAATACTTCAACGAATGGAATCCTCACGCCCATTACGTGGCAACAGGGCCAGAGATTTGGCAAGACACCGATGGAAAGATCACCCATTACGTTGCCGGTCTTGGTACGGGGGGGACGGTCAGCGGTACTGCCCGTTATCTGAAGGAGCAAAATCCCAATATTAAAGTCATCGGTGGTGATCCCATCGGATCTCTCTACAAGGAGTACTTCGATACCGGCGAATTGGGAGAAGCAAATACTTACAAAACCGAGGGCATCGGCGAAGACATGATTCCCGGGACCATCGATTTCTCATTGATCGATGAAGTCCACCAGATCAGTGACGTAGATGCCTTTTCGATGGCGCAGCGATTGGCGCGGGAAGAGGGAATCCTCAGCGGATCCTCTGCAGGGACCGCTGTTTGCACCGCAGTCATCGCCGCGGAGCAGATGGGGCCGGACGATATCATGGTCGTCATCATTCCCGATACGGGAGAGCGATATCTGAGTAAGGTGTACGACGATGATTGGCTCCGAACCAACGGTCTCCTCGAATCGTCTCTTCACCTGACCGCAGGAGAAATCCTCGATCGACGTGGCACACGTCGCCAACCATTGATCCATCTTTCACCCAACGATTCTCTTCGCGCAGCGGTCGAGAGGATGCAATCTGGAGAAATCAGCCAGATTCCTGTGTTCGAAGAGAATCAGCCGGTGGGTAGCATTCGTGAGTCAATGGTCCTGGAAAAAATGCTTTCAGGAGCAGAGCACCTCGATTGTGAAATCGGAACAGTGATGGAGGAGCCCTTCCCCGTCGTTGGAGAAGGCGCCAGCGCAGATTCGATTTTTGCTCGGTTAGCGAGCAAGCCGTCTGCTGCTGTACTCGTCGATACCCCTGAAGGATTCCGCATTATCACTAAGTACGACATGATTCACTCCATGAGCGGAAGAAGGTCCTAACCGTGAAATTTGAAACACGAGCTATCCACGCTGGACAACATCCCGACCCCAGTACCGGTGCGGTCATGACCCCGGTTTATCTCACCTCCACCTATGTTCAGGAGGCACCTGGAGTTCATCAGGGTTACGAGTATTCCCGCACCGGGAATCCGACCCGGTCTGCATTGGAAGCAAACTTGGCTTCCCTTGAGGGGGGAACGCACGGCCTTTGCTTTGCGAGTGGTTTGGCTGCTACGGATGCGGTGTTGAAACTCTTGTCACCTGAAGATCACGTCGTTGCCGGGAATGACTTGTACGGTGGAACCCATCGCATCTTTACCCAGGTATATGGACCGATGGGAATCGGATTTGATTTCGTTAATACCGGAGATGTCGATCAAGTTAGGGATGCCATCACAGAGAAGACACGGATGGTCTGGCTCGAAACACCGACAAATCCGTTATTGCGGATCACCGACATTGCTGCAGTCGCCGCAGTCTGCAAGGAAAAGGGCGTACTGCTGGTGGTCGATAACACCTTTGCCACTCCCTATCTCCAGCAGCCCCTCAAGCTTGGAGCGGACATCGTCGTTCATTCGGTGACTAAATATCTGGGTGGCCATTCAGATGTGGTTGGAGGGGCACTCATCACTTCGGATGACGATCTCCATGAAAAGTTGGCATTCCTGCAAAATGCAGTAGGTGGTGTGCCTGGTCCCCTCGATTGTTTCTTGACCTTGCGTGGAACGAAGACTCTTGCAGTACGTCTCGATCGCCACTGTGAAAATGCCGCTCAGATTGCCACCTGGCTCGAAAATGATTCACGGATTGGCAAAGTCTTTTATCCTGGGCTCGAGAGTCACGAGGGATTCGAGATTGCCAGTCGTCAGATGCGTGCACCCGGCGGTATGATTTCCTTCGAGTTGGCGGGCGCTTCTGAGGAGGAGGCTCGCAAGATGGTCTCTCGGACTCAAGTCTTCGCCCTTGCGGAGAGTCTTGGTGGAGTTGAAAGCCTGATCGAACATCCGCCCTCGATGACCCACGGCGCGATTCCTGTCGAAACACGACGGGCAGAGGGACTTTCTGATGGACTGATTCGAATCTCGGTGGGAATAGAATCGGTAGAGGACCTGCTGGAAGATTTGGATCAAGCGATCGGTCAAGGCTGATCAACCACGAAGTTGATCAATCAACAGCTGATCAACCACGAAGTTGATCAATCAACAGCTGATCAACCACGAAGTTGATCAATCAACAGCTGATCAGCCTCGAATTTACTCAACCAGCAAATGTATATTTGGTCGCGATATTCGCTAAGAGAGCTCAACCCCTGCACGAGCTCTCCCCAATCACCGGTGGATCTTAAAAGGTAGCCAGACGAAGAAGAGAACACCAAAAAAGAGAACACCGAGGGCGGTAGAACGGCCATTTACCAGCCCCCGGGTCTCAAAATCTATGTTTTTTGATTTCGACCAGTTCTGATCGTAATTCGACTGAATCTTCAACAGTCGAGCTCTAGGATCAGGTCTGCCTTTGAAGCGTTCTTGAGGAGGAACCCTCCAAAACAGACCTTCCCCTATATCCATCAGCGATCCGAAGTCGCGCGCTGTGACAGGGAAATTAAAAAAGCTGGAAAATCGGAGAAGATGAGTGATATTCGGTTATCGTCAGAAGATGGGGCTTCGGCCGGCCCCATCGGACCCACTAGCAGAAGACTTTTAGCAAAAGACTTTGAGGGTGATGAACTACATCTTTAGACCGACTTGTTTCACTTTTTTTGGGGAGAGACCAATTGGCCGGGGAAAACGATATAGAAGCTGATTTCTCAGCAACTCTGAGGTCAGCGATTCGCGGAGATTCATCTGCGAGAAGTCACTTGTTTTCTTTGGTTCAACCTAAGATTCAAATGTATTTAGAGCAGCAATCGGGATTATCGTTGAGGCGAAAAATCCAAGTAGATGACATGTGCCAAGACGTTTTTCTGAGAGCCCTCAGAGTCCTAGAAAATCTCCCTGAGACCGCTTCAACGCAAGACTTTATCAACCTGGTGCTGAAGAATGCCCAATGGACTATTCTAGATGCCGTCAAGAAGAATGAAAACTTCAAAGGGGAGTCGAACGTTCCAGGAGGGCTGGTCTCTATTCCCATCGATCCAGATGTGGTTGGGGGGGAAGCCTTGGTGATCGAGCGTGAAGAATCGGAATGGCTTCACGCACTTATCGAACGACTCGATGAAATCTATGCGAGTGTCTTATGGCTAAAACTCGACGGGTTGGAGACCGCGGAGATCGCTGACCGATTGAGTATTACTCCTGCTGTTGTTCGCAAACGCTATCAGCGAGCCATTGAAGCTTTGCGTCAAATTACCTAGGCCTCACAGCACTTTGAGTGAGTGAAGTGATTGATGGAATCTGCCTCAAGTACGTCAGTCTTCGATGCCATCAAACAGAGTTAATCCCAGCGCTCCAAAAAAGAGAACCGGTAGCCACGCTGACAGCATCGGGTTGAGTCCGCCAATATTTCCTAAGTGGGCGCAGATCTCGGTGAAAATCAGGTAGGCCGTTCCAAGAGCAAGGGCCATCGATAGACCGAGGATGATCGATTGGCTCTCCGATCGCATCACGAACGGGATCCCCAATAGTAACAGGATGAAGTTTGCTAGGGGGAATGCGAAGCGTCGGTGAAGTTTGACTTCGAGGTGGGTGAGATGGGGTCGACGTTTGTACTGATCTCGCAATTCCCTGAAGGAGAGATATTCGATTTCATTGTCACTGGATTCTAGGTCTACAGGGCGCATATCCGTTTCCAACTTGAGCTCGTCGAATGCCAAGCTAAGTCGAACAGTGCCATCTGGTTGGGGGAATGGCACCTTTTGGCCATTCTCGTGATACTGCTCCTTCTTGCCTTCACGTAGGAGCCAATAGGGCTGCCCTGATTCCGGGGATTTCCAAATCAACTCGCGAGCACTGATGAGGGTTTCCAGTTTTCCTGAACCCGCATGGAGGCTCATGATCCGAGCTTTTTGCCCCCTCTTTTCGTGGGGGAGATAGCTCGTGACTTTGATGAGGTTGTTGAGGCTATCTGACACCATCTCTGGCTGAATATTGGTTCGTGATCGACCGTATGAATCGGCAAGGCGGATCTCGTCCTTAAGAGAGGGGACTACCGTCTCCTGAACTAAAATCATCAAGCCCGACATCAACAAAGCCATCAGGAAGAATGAAGCCAAGATTCTTGGAAGTGGAATCCCTGCCGCTCGCAACGGGATCAGTTCACGGCCCTTATTGATTTGTGTTGCGGTGAACATGGCCGCAAAGAGAGTCAAGATCGGGCCCAAGTACTGGGTGAAGTAGATGGGAATCATTCCTGAGAAGTATCGCAGAATCACCAATGGCAAAGGTTGATCATGGCGCAGGAAGCGGTCAAGCCTTGAGACTCCATCGATCACGCAAAAGAGGGAGAGAATCGCGAAAGAGCAGATGCACCAAGAAACCAGATACTGCCGGATCAGGTATCTGTCGATGGTTTTCAACGGCAACCATTTAAGAGGCGGGCGATTCCAAATTTTCATCGCGTCCTCAATCTGAAAAGCATCGCCAAAGAGATCCCCAGCAAGATGTAGTTCCCTGAAAGAACTGTTAGCCAAGGGGGTGCGCCGGTGGCCCTGCTCAGTTGGATTCCTCCGTAAGTGAGGGGGTAGAAGACGGCGAGTACTGCCAGTAGTGAGAAGAAGAAGGGCACTAGTTTTTGGGGTGTCCTCATCAGAAGGGCGAGGGGAGATCCGATCAATGCAAAGGTGAGGACTGATAAAGCCATCGCTCTACGACGCCAAATTTCAGTCTCGCCTCTGCGGATAGAGCGGGTCAGATTAGCCTGTCGTAGTTCACTTTTCTGTTTCTCTTCGGCAGTTGGAAGAGTGTTCCAGGTTTCCCCGATCTCTTTTACCTCCGCTTTGAGCAACGTGACGCGCTCTGCCAATTCAGCGGTAGGTAAGTCGTTGGGTCTACGGTTCCTTGAGCTGACAGGGAAGTCCACATTGAACTGATCAAACTCGATCGTTTCGTGATCCCAATCAAGGAACTCTTTTTGCCCCGTTGGAGAGCTGTTAACCGGAAACACCACACTGACATCACGAAGGGTCAGGCGAATGAGCCCTCGTTCTTCGTCGACACTGAGCTTTGCTCGTCTGGCATTTATTTTTGTTGGAGGAGTTTCATCGGTTACAGAAGAGTTGGCAACTGCACCTCCTGCCGAAACATTGAGCTGTTTCTCGATGAAGACCACCTTGAGATCTGTTCCATTGCGGATCTCTTCCCAGTAGATGACTCCGCCTTGATCGTCGAGGGGGATCTGTCCCTTTTTGCCGTCACCGATGTTTTCCAGCTGCTTGACAAAAAAGCGGCTAATGTCTTGTTTGCGGTGTTGAAGTTCAGGGAGCAGTGTCGATTGAGTGAACATCAGCAGCATCAAGATAGGGATGATGAGCATCGTCATCGGTAGGAAGAGCCGGGATGGGCTGATGCCTGATGCGACGGCAGCGGTGTATTCTCGATCGGCGACGAAATTACCGTAACTGAGACTACAACCAGCCATCACGGACATCGGCGTCGTGAAGTACATGCTGTAAAGGAGGCTATCACCGAGCCAAGGGATGACGATCCCCAAGGAGTATCCGGAGCTGACCGCTTTCATAGCAAAGACGATGCTGACGAGGACGCACAACACCAATTGACTGAAGAGGGTCGAGACGATGAGATCCTTTAGTAGGTAACGGTCGAGGACTCCCAGTTTCTTCATTGTTGGGTCGATTTCTCTTCACGGTGGTGACAGTTACAGGGGGTTTTATCACAGCGCGGGCAGCCGGTTCCGTATTTTTGATTCACACAGGTCGCAAGATCGACCCCTCTAATGGAGGCGATGCTGGCCAGCCAGGCGAGGACATCGGCAAACTCAGCTTGCTCTTCAGGGGAGTTCGCATCGGGGGAGTTTAGGCAGCGTGCCAGTTCTCCAACCTCCTCGACCAGCCACATGAATGAGCCTTCTACTCCGCGTTTGGAATCTTTTTCGAAGTAGATGCTTTCGATGGTTTTTTGAAAACTTCGGATTCCTAGATCAGGTTCCTGCTCGGGGGCCATCGATCCTCCTTCTTCAGGAGTCATCATGACGGCTGATGGGCATGGGAACCACCCCATCAACCGCCGATTCCGAAGTGATCGAGGGCCAGGTTTTTGACCGCTTTCAAATCCAGTTTTCCTGATCCCAGGCGTGGGACCTCCGCGACAGGCACGAATGCTTCTTTTCGGGGCAGCCAGAGATTAGGCAAGTCCCCACGGGTTCTCAAGCTTTCGAGGATTTCGGGAGGGTCGATGGGGAGTTCGCCATGAACGACCACGAGCTTTTCCCCTTTTGATTCATCGGGAACTGCTGTCACAGCGACCATCGCTTCGCCATCCGTTTCCTCCTCATCGGGAATCGCAGCGTCGATGATTTCTTGGATGGCTTCTTCAATCAGCACATGGGGGACCATTTCGCCGCCGAGTTTAGAGAATCGAGACAAGCGGTCGGTGATGACGAGGAAGCCATCCTCGTCGACCTTGGCGATGTCTCCGGTCTTGTACCATTCTCCGTCGAACGCTTCTGCGGTGAGGTCATCCCTGCCCAGGTATCCTTGCATCACACTGGGGCCTTTAATCAGAAGTAGGCCTGCTTCCCCATGGGGGAGATCTTCTCCTGTTTCTGGATCAACGACGCGGGTGACTACACCTGGAATTGGAAGCCCGATGGTTCCTAGTTTGCGGGTCTTGTGACGGAATCCGGGTACATCGATATCTGGAAGATTCACCGATACCACCGGGCTCAGTTCGGTACAGCCATAACCTTCAAGGAGTGGTGAGCCGAAGCGCTCCTCCCAAGCTTCGGCAAGACTCGCTTTCAGCTTCTCTGCTCCAGCACCTGCGATCCGAACCGATTGGAAATCTTCCGGTTGGAAGCGTCGCAGGTAGGTTCTGTAGAAGGTCGGTGTTGACAGGAAGATCGTGCCTTTGTGATCTCTGGTGAGCTCGGCGATGATGTCGGTGTCCATCGGATTATTGTGATAGATGGCGCCGATCGCATTTCCAAGGGGGAACCAAAGAGTGATGGTGTAACCAAAGACATGGAAGAAGGGCAGAGAGCCGACGACCCGATCTTTGTGATCGACATCAAAGATTTGTGAAACACTACGCACATTCGAAAGGATGTTGTGGTGTGAGAGTCGCACTCCCTTGGGCGTGCCAGTAGATCCTGATGAGAACATGATTGAAACATCTTGATCTGGATCTTGGGGAACTCCTGGCAGAGAGCGCAAGAAAGTCGATGGCAGTAAAGCTGTGAGCATCGCCATGATCTTGTCCCCGGTGGAGACCTCGCGTGTCAGCAATGCGGGAAGGTCGATGACTTCGACATCGGGCGCGAATTCTGAGATGTCCATATCAATTTTGCTGGTGAACATCTTTGCTGAAATGATGGTCTTTAGCTCTAACTGTTCACAAGCAGATTTCAGCGACGCTGTGCCGGCGGTGAAATTCAGATTACTGACCGTTTTTCCCATGACGGTCAGAGCGATGTTGATCGCAGCGCCGCCGACTCCGGAGGGAAGAATCACCCCGATATTCTGTTGTCCCTCTAATCGCTTGCGCAGTTTCCTTCGTAGGAGCAGCACAAGAATTAGAAATTTGCGGAATGAGAGGCGGCGATCTTTTTCGATAACCGCAGTTCTGCCACTAGATTTTCGAGCAACCGTGAGGAAGCGGGTGGCGAGGGTGATTCCCTTTTGTTTGCGTGAATCGAGGGCGAGAGCACTCAGCTCTTCCACTCGCGAACGGACTTGTCGGGCGGTGGAATCGGGAGCCATCGGCTCACCGATGGTGACAGTGACCGGGTATGGCAATCGCAGCGGACGTTTGAAGAAGAATTTTTTACCGCGGAATGAAAAGATGCTGCCCCAGACCCGATCGAGGTAGACCGGAATGATGGGAACGTCCGCTTTTCGGGCAATCTTTTCGAGGCCTTTCGAGAATGGCAGTAAGTTACCGGTTCTAGAAATCCCCCCCTCAGCGAAGATGCAGACGATGTTTCCATTGCGAGCGTGCTCGGCTGCGTTTTCTAAGGACTGGATGATGGCACGGGGGCCATCATCACTGGAGACCGGTATCGCGCGCATCAGATGGCTTGCCCAACCGATGAGCCCCATGTCCTTGAATTGACGATGCATAAGGAAATGTACAAAGCGAGGGATCGAGGCTCCGACGAGGAATGGATCTGCGTAGGACAAGTGATTGACGACCAGCAATGCTCCTCCGCGGCGTGGAACGTTTTCCATACCAAGGATTCGAATCCGATAGAGAGTGTGTACGAGGATCCAAACCGGGAATCGCACGGCGATGTGGGGGACGGCAAAGAAGACACCCAGTGTTCCCGTCAATGCCAGCACAGCGATCGCCAGTAGAGTGCCTTCCGGGCTCAGGGCGAGCATGTTGGTGTTGACGAAAAAGTCCCATACGAGTGCGGACATGAAGATGAAGGAAAAGGTGACGAATTCAGAGGCACCTTGGATTTTCCCCCGCTCCTCTCCGCGGGAGCGTTCTTGGATGTATGCGACAAGAGGTACCAAGAACATGCCGCCGCCAATTCCGGCGATCGTCAGCGTTGATCCGTAACCGAGCAGCGTTTCTTCGACGATGGTGGTCAGGGCAAAGCCGGCGGTCATCAAAATTCCCCCTACGGGAACGATGCCGATCTCGACCTTGTCCCCCGAGAGTTTACTGGCTAATAGGCTGCCCAAGCCGATTCCGCCGGCGACGAAGAAGAAGAGGCGGGAGCCCCCATCTCCTAACGACAACACTTCTTTACCGCATACATTGAGGGAGGCCAATGCGAGCGCACCGATCAGGAAGAACCAACCGGTGGAGATCACTGCTCCAAGGAGAGGCTTGTCGGTCGCGAGGTGACGCAACTCATGAATCGGGTTCCACTCCAGTTTTCGATGGGGTGCACTCGCTTCTGCTCCGGATTTGATTTTTTGAGCACAAATCCAGCCGATGATCGCGATGAAGATGAAGATGACGCCGCTGTACCAGTTGGGGTAACCCTGGGTCAGGTCTCCTCCAGGATTGAGGAAGAGGAACATCAATCCCGCGAATGTCGTTCCAAGGATGATGGCGATGTTCGAGGTCATGCTGATGATGGCATTTGCTCGGGTCAGATTCGATTCACTGACCGTCTCTGGAATGATTCCAAATTTTGACGGACCGAAGAATGCACTCTGGGTTCCCATGAGGAAGAGAACGCCCATCATCGCCATGATCCCCAGATCTGGATCAGATTTGGCGAGGAAGAAAGCACCCATTCCAAGAATCATGACGAAGATTTCACTCAATTTGACGAGGATGATCACTCGGCGTTTGGGGACTCGGTCGGCGATGGACCCACCCAGGCAGGCAAACATGACAAATGGAAAAGCAAAGATCCCCATCGCCACCGCTTGGGCATCCAGAGGTAGGTATTCAAGACTCATCTGTAGCGCGATCAAAAGGATGAACTGCTTGAAGATGTTGTCATTGAACGCACCGAGGAATTGGGTCGCCGTCAGAGCGAGAAATGATCGATTTTTGAACATTGCAGAAATCTTCCCAATGGGGGCGCAAAGCCGTCAAATCTCTTCGCCCCGATCATATCGAAATTTGTCTCCAATGCTGGAGATTCCCCTGAGGGGAATGGATTGGCACACCCCTTGCTTAAACCGCGATTGCCCGAGTTTTTTGAAAGTGTGGCCATTTGACTGTTGAGGGGGCCATGACCATGAAAATGTTCAGTTTCGAAGAGTGGGATTCCGTATTCCAGAATGGCAAAGGAGTTGTGGAAGACGACTTTTCCGCAGAGGTTTTGCCTCACATCCACTCTCTGACGGCATTTGCGATCTCATTAACGGGTGATCGCAATAGAGCCGAGGATTTGCTTCAAGATACCCTTTTGAGGGCCTTGAAGGCATTTGACTCATTTTCGAAGGGGACAGATTGCCGTTCCTGGCTCTTTAGAATCTGCAAGAATCGCTTTTACGATCTGTGCAGGAAAAAGATGCGCCGTCCGACCCATGAAGATGTCGATTTGACGCAACCTGTGGCCCCAGAGAGATCTTGGGAGGTCCAAAAAGAGCTGCAACGGCTGGAAGATGGCGGCGATCCGAGCCTAGATTTGGTCGGAGATCAGGTCAGGGAAGCGATTCATCAGCTTCCAGACGAGTTCCGCATCCCGCTGTTGATGTGCGACCTCGATGGGCTGGCTTACCACGAAATCGCCCATGAATTACAGGTTCCATTGGGCACGGTAAGATCTCGTATCTCTAGGGCTAGAAAGAGGTTACGAGCCGAGTTGTTGGAGTATGCGCAATCCTGTGGATTCGCAGAAAGGGAGCTGAGCGCAGCCTGAATTGGCACTAAAAATACCCAGAGACCATCCCTGGCGCCCCTCCTGCGCGGAAAGCGGGAGGGGTGCTTCATTTTGTAGCAGCCAATAGTGCATTGTTTTGAGGCAGCCTGGGTGTGTTATTATGACGCAATTTGGGAGTGGGATTGGTAAATCGAGGATCTCCGTTATCTTCCATAAGATGAATGAAGAAAGGGGAGCCGATGCACTCTCACCGATCCTTGATCCGTGGCACTTCAAAGTTGTCACCCTTATCACTCATCCTTGGGGTGCTGATGATCCTCGGGTCTCACTCCAACAGCGATGCAAATCCGATCTACTCCAACGACGAAGATCGGATGGAGAAGAACTACCAAGAGAAGTTGAAAAAAACTTTCGTCAGCGCCATCGCATGGGAAGGCACTTTAGAAGAGGCGAAGAAGAAGGCGTTGGAAAAAAACATGCCGATCATCGCTTACTTCACTCGATCTTACGCACCATGACCGCCATGTGAATTCATGGAGGGGGGCCCCCTCCTGTCCGATTGGTGGAAATCTTCGACGAAGCGATTTGTTCCTTACCTCAACATCAGTGCAAATCTTCCTGATAAGCCGGATCAGCAGATGATGCAGACTTATGAACTCAGGGGATTCCCCACCTTCCTGATCATGGATGCGGAAGGCCAGGTTCTCTTCGGCAAGGAGCCATACTGGAGACCCGATACCCCGGAAAATCTTGAAGCGGGACTTGCTGAGGTCGAGACGATTTTTCTTCTCAAGAAAAAGGTTAAAGACAACCCCGAGGATGCTTTATCCAAGGCGCATCTGACTCTGATCTTGGGGTTGCTCAATCCTGAGAGCTGTTCTCTTGAAGAGATGGAGGCGGCGATCCAGGTCGAGGGAGTACCTGCTGAGCTGGTCGGCCGCTGGCTCAGAGAAAAGGCACGGATTCGTTTTCTGGATGCCTTCACGCCCTATCGCTTGGCGTACTCTGAGGGTGCCGAAAAAGAAGAGGTCCAAAAGTTACGCCAAGTTGCGGTCGAGCGAGCTTATTCGATGGTTCGTGACAATCAGCGGCTCTCCGAGTCGGATCCGGAGTTTCGTGCGTTTTGGGTCTTGGCTTTCGATGGGGCTATCGAAGCGAAGGATCGAAAGACAGCCACTGCTTGCCTTTCCGCCTACACCGATGCCCATGGAAGAGCTGATCGATTTGTCAGGGGAATGATCGATCGATTGGAAAAGCTGCCGGTCGTTGAGGTCTCCCCTTAAAAGGGAGGCGTGAGTTTTACCAAGTAGCGAGTGTGTTCTTCAGGAAGATTCGGATCGGGCTTGAGGCCACAATCCTGCTTCCTGAAGAGCGCTCTCCCAGCGACTTTTCATCCCCGGTTTAAAGAGCACTTCCAAATGGATGCCGTCTTCGAGGAAGTTCTCTGTTTCGATATGGGCATTTTGACGCAACTTAGCGACCAGATCTGCTCGCGAATGGGGGATTTGGTAGCTGCCGGACTCTTGCCGCTGCTGCCCCAGCTCGACGATCTTTTCTACGAGCAGATCCACTCCGCTTCCGGTTCCCGCGCTGATGGCGAAAGAGTTTTCATTTTCTGCCAAGAGATGCTGTAGATCGATGCGGCGCTCCTCTTGCAATCGATCCAACTTATTGAAGACGAGCCAGCATGGGTGATCTCCACAGCTGATGCGCTGCAGGGTTCTTTCTACCGATTCCATATCAAAATCAACGGTTAGAGAAGATGCATCGATCACGTGGAGCAAGAGATCCGCTTCCCGTGCCTCCATCAAGGTGGCATGGAATGAGGCGACTAGATCGTGGGGCAGTTTACGAATAAATCCGACCGTATCAGAGAGCAGCACATCAAAGGGCAAATCCAACTCCCACTTACGAGTGCTGGTATCGAGGGTCGAAAAGAGGCGATCCTGCACCAAGATATCCGCGCCGGTGAGTCGCTTCATCAGTGTCGACTTCCCAGCATTGGTGTAACCGACGAGGGCGATTCGGAGGGACTCCGCGCGGGATTTATTCTGGGTGTTTGCCTGCTTCTCGATTTCATCCAGGCGTTTGTGAAGTAAGGAGATCTTACGGCGAATAATTCGGCGGTCCGTTTCTAACTGCGTTTCACCGGGGCCGCGGGTACCGACCGCTCCACCTTCCATCCTGGAAAGGTGAGTCCACATTCGGGTGAGTCGAGATTGAAAGTATTTCAACTGCGCTAACTCGATCTGAATCTTCGCCTGATGGGTGCGCGCATTGCGTGCAAAGATATCCATAATCAATTCAGAACGATCGACGACGCGGAGTTCTGTCGCGGCTTCGATGTTACGCCCTTGAGCTGGCGAGATGGGGTCGTCGACCAAGATCAGGTGAGCTTCATGTTCCTGGGCTGCTTCAGCGAGTTCTTCCAGTTTTCCTTTACCCACGTATGTTGCAGTGTGGGGTTTCGGTCTCTTCTGCAACACGGAGTCGACCACATCCACCCCTGCGGTATCGGCGAGAGCGGTGATCTCGGCGATGGGATCGACGTTACTCACTGTTTCTGAGGGGTCGCCGGGGGTCAACGCTTTGAGGACGATGGCCCGGTCCCGTTCAGTTTCCTGCTGGGGTAAGTCCTGATGTGCTCGATCGAAGGACTGTTTGGCCATATTGGCGAAACTCCTAAAAACTGTGCTTCTGCTGCAAAATCAACGTGAATCAGGCGATCCAAGGGATCAATGCGGTTTGATTCTTAAACCGAGGATAGCAACTGTGGCGCACCGAAACTACCGGAGGCAATTTTCAGATCTCCTGCATCGGTGCTGGGGAGGCGGTACGATTCAGCCGCAACTATTGAGATTCAGCGGAGGGGAACCGTGCATCAACAAACTGAAGAAACCTACCGCAATCATCCCTTCTTGAATGGTTTGGGTGGGTTCTCTGCAGACGGTTTGAAGGAAGTCGTTCATCGGCGTCGAGATTGGTTATCTGGATTGCCATTCGAGGCCGATGAAATTCTGCAACTTCCAGGCATCGAACCGATTCAAAAACGTGGTGACCGGGAATTGGTCGCGATTCCTCCCTCCCCATCACGCCCTACTTTGCTGGTGAAGATTCATCGGGAATCGGATCCTTTTGCGCGATTGCGCAGAAAGCTGGGTTGGGGGCGGGCTCGACTCGAATGGCAATTCTTGAAGCAGGCTGAGCAGTTGAATGTTCCAGTGCCGCGACCTGTAGCATGGTTCTCGTCCCCTTCAGGGGATGGAGTGGTGACCGAGTTCCTCCTCGATACTGAGCCATTTCCCACTTATTTGGAGCGCTACGCCGGCGACGAAAGAGTCCATGTTTTGCACCGTCTCGGTGCATTGGTGGCGCAGCTCGCGCGGGCGGGAATTGAAGCGCGGGATCTTCACACCGGGAACATTCTCGCCCGTGGTCACGATGCCCCATCGACTCAGTTGTGGGTTGTCGATCTCCATGACGCTCGCCGCCGCGTCTCGGTTCTCGAATCAGCTCAAGAGAAGATGTTGGAGCAGGTCGCGCAGGCATTGGGCGGATCCCGTGCTGGAAACGATGTCGAGGCGATGCTCGAAGGGTGGGCAGCGGCCGCTAGGAATCTGGGTATCAACAGCGGTTGGGGGGTGGGCCCGATTCGATTCAGTGATGGGATTCAAGTTCAATCGGTATGCCCTCACAAAAGAGAGCGATTGGAATCGAAAGTCGAATCGAGGGAGCGACGCCGTCGCCAACGCCGTCTTCGCAGAGGGCTTCGACGAAGTGCTTCACGAAAGAATGGTGATGGTTGGACGTACTGGCGATCTCACGGCTTTCTGGATCATGATTTCCCGCCACGTATTCGAAGTAGATTCCAGCGTACATTGAGGGGGGAATCTCTCAGGGAAGGTCTGCAAAGAGGTTGGCAAGGTAATCTGATCGAGCAGGTTCTTTTGCATCGAAGTCCTCCTGTTTTTCTGTTTAGGCAATCGCAGCAGAAGGGCGCTTGGAGTCAGCATCTCATCGAGAAGGAATCGTCAGGGAATTCACTACGCCGGTGGCTTCAGGAAGGCGGCATGAGTTCATCAGACCTCCGACCGATGTTTGCGGTGCTCGACTCCGTTCTTCAGCGGCAGCGGCAGGGGATTCGATTGCGGAAGGCAAGCCCTGATCATTGGTACATCGATGAAACTTCTCGTGGAGTTCACGTCAGTGTCGATCCCTGTTGTCTTGAGTACCAAGGTGAGATCAGTGCTGAAGAGCGTCTCGAAGATGTTTTGGGAGTGATCAGTCACTACTCTGATTCTTTTAGCAGAAGCGATCGTCTGCGTTGCATTCTTCGCTGCTTCCCTGATGAAGAGGATCGCCGATGTTTACGAAAAAATTGGCGCCAAGGGCTCGAAGCGATGGCGAGGCAGCTGCAAGATCCTGCCCTTCGTAAGTGGAGCGATCGAATTATCGAATCGATTCGTGATGGCGATCGCCGACACAAAGAAACGGTCACCGAAGAGAGATTGCATGCTCTCCATCAACTGAATGAGGCGAATGCACCTGAGGTGGGATCTCTCAAAGCAGAGGATTTTTCGCACCTCATCGATCGTGCTCATCGAGTTTGGACCATCGATGACCCCGAGACTTGTGCCATAGATCCCGCCGGGCTTCTCGTCGTGATGAAGCGGGACTCCGATTACGACAGTCCCAACTTTCTTTGGTTCAGAAGAGGGTTTAAACGATTTGCGTACATCGATCGTATTGCTGTCGATAGCCGTGCCCGACGTCGAGGAATCGGCGAATCTCTTTATCTGACCTTAGAGGCATGGGCACGGAGTCGAGGACTTGAGCGCTTAGTCTGTGAAGTCAATCTTCAACCGCGCAATGAAACCAGCATCGCTTTTCACCATTCCTTGGGATTCCGCGAAGTGGGCCAGTACATCGGTCGCGGCAAGGGAGTCTTGATGTTGGAGAAGCCGCTATAAGGGCAATGCCTCTGACTGGTGATTGATAAGGTGTGTAAAAAAATCGTCGCACACTCAAGTGCTCTCCTCAGTTACGATGAACACTCATGTGGGGTAACTCATCAGATGGGGGGACTTGATGCACGTTTTGATTATCAACTTCAATCTTGATGGAATTGATCACGATCAATTCAGCGAAGCTTGCGATGGGTTGGGAGAAACCTTTGCAGGGATTCCTGGCTTGATCGCTAAGGTTTGGCTTTCCGATCCGGAGAGTAATACCTATGGGGGGGTCTATACCTTTGAAGACAAGGCTGCTTTCGAAGCCTACAAGGCTGGCGAAATCTTCGCTGCAGTGGCAGGAAATCCCAACTTTGCCAATGTGACCGCAAGAGACTTCGCGATTCTCGAAGGCCCTACCCGAGCCACCCGAGGGATCAGTTAGCCGACTTGGGATTTATTCGGCGAATTCCAGGTAAGAGGCTTTCTTCGCCCAGCGTAGCTCTGCGGCGATGCCGTCGATCAATTTTTGTTGGCGCTCTTTTTTGCGGAGACCTTTGGTGAGCACGGGCCAGGTGTAGGTTTCTATGGCGAGGTGGGGGCCCTTGCGTGGATGTTGCCGACGCAATCCCTCTTCGAGGAGAGCGAGGGCATCGCCGCGAGTAGTGGCGAGTTTGCCGTGCCGTGCCCGCGACAAAGGCACATGGAAATGGGTGCGAACCTCGCGGACATCCGAGAGATCTCGCCTACGGAGCAGGGGCAGATCTTCAAGTCGCTCGATGGAGCCATCCTTCAGCTGTAGTGCTGTCTGATGAAGGTATCGTGGTTCTACGTGGGCGAGCAACTCAGCTAGCCCTTCCTCTGAGCGTCCGGGGTTCTTCAGTGCAGGAGCACTGGTGACATGAAATTTTCCGACTTGGATACCTTCCGCGTCGAGCATATTCAAATCTTCAAGGGGCGATCGAAAGAGTACTGCTGAGTGGCATGCATCGAGATTGACGGTCCAATGCCGGCGGAGCAGTTTTTCGGCTTTGCGTTTTGAGCACTGAAGTTCCCCAGCGAGATCGTCGATCCCTGGTTGAAGGTATTGCTGCCAAAAAGAAATGACATCTTCAGCACACTCAAAGGTGGTATCGGGCTCGGGTTCTGCATTCAAAAGAATGCGATAGCCGCTGTCGTATTCGATGCGTGCCAAGTGAGCGACCACCTTCAAGTAATTGATGGCCATCTTTTGCAGAGTCTTCCGGCTGTTCCCCGCTGGGCGATATCCGCCACCGAGGGTAGAGATGGTCAACAGTTTTGAGCTTGGTGACATCCGTACGAGCACATCGGCGATCTTGCAGGTGAGCTGTGCTCGAGAGCCTTGAGCCCAAGAGGGTTGATAAACCAATTCTTTAACACGGCGGGCGTGAAAATCTTTCAACGGAAATGCGTTTACGGTGTATAGGTGAAGATCGTAGTCGCGAAGGTAAGAACCGACTCTCTCTGCGAGACCTGGCTGGGCCAATTGCTTCACGAGCGCTGCGCCGATGTGCGGAGCGATGGCGAATGGTTTTCCAGGGCAGACTTTTTCCCGCACCGGAAACACGAAGTCTCGCAGAGCAGCGTGGAAGTCCTCTACGCTGCTCGCCGGGTGGGCATTCATCTCGTATCCGAGGGGAAGACTTTTCCGTCCACGGGCAAGAAACATCGGTGAGGCCTAGGGTGCGCCGGTCTTGTAGAGGACCGAACCGGAGACCCCCTCGATGACACAACTTGCGGGATCAAAACCGAAGAGGGTTACATCGCCTTCGATGCTTTGGACGGTGGCACCATCTCTGCCATCGATCAAAAGTACTTCACCGGTGACGTAACGAACCTCGAGTTCTCCCTCCCGCCCCCAAATTTCGATGGGGCCGGTGATCTCACTGACGCGACAAGCTCCAGCGCCATCACGGATCTTGAGGGAGCCTTCGACGCCGATCACATTACAGGGCCCGGTACCGCTGCTGAGATCGACGTTGCCCACCGCCTGGAAGATTTCGATCGCTCCTTTGAGGCTGGTGATAGAAAGGTTGCCTTTGAACCCCTCGATGGCGATCGACCCGTCACTATCTTGAATGTCGAGATCGAAATCCACGGAGTCATCTGCGGGAAGGGTGACCTTCAAATCGATGAGGCACTCTTCTCGTTCTTGCAATTGAGGCTCGATGATACGGGCGCGATAGCGGCCGGGTGCAGTGTTATCGAGAAGGACTCGAACTCCGGAAGCGAGTTCGCGGGCACGATCGAGTCCGACCGCACGGCTGATCACCTCTGCAGTAAATGAGATGGTGCTTGCCTGCGGATCTCGGCAAATCTCCAAGGGGCCGGAACCATTCATCAGAACCAGTTTTTCAACCTGTGATGGATCGATGGTCACAGTCGTCATCGAATCCTTTTCAGAGAGGGGCTCTGGAGTGGTAATCGGAGTCGCAATGGTAGGCGGATTGACCAGCTGTGCATCCCCTGACGTCGGTGTCGTATTCGGAGTGATAGATCCATCCTGAATAGCGGGTCGGATTTCGCTGGCCACTGTCGAGGTTTCAACCTGTGGAGCGTTCTCCACCGGTGAAGGAGTGGGTGATTTGGATTCTTCCAGCTTGCGTACGGGGGTTCCCCCGCAACCGGAGAGTAGCAGTAATCCACTGAGAAGAAGCATCAAGGATTTCGCGATCATGACATTCCTCGCTATTCAATTGGGTCAAGACGGGGAGTGTATCACGAAGCATTCGCGTCAGGAGAGAGGGTTGGCAAAATTCCGTAGAATCACGAGTTTGACCGATTCCTTGCTCTCAGGGTCGATATCAGAGATGCTGGTGATAGTCTTGCCCAAAGGAGCTATCGATGAGTAACGCAGATCAATCCCTGGAACTGCTCAAGTCAGATTTTCACCGTGTTCGTGAAGAGGTGGGGAAGGTTCTCGTCGGTCAGGACGAAGTGGTTGAGACGGTACTAATTGCTCTTTTTGCAGGTGGCCATTGTCTCCTCGAGGGAGTTCCAGGTTTGGGTAAAACCTTGCTAGTGAGAACCCTAAGCGGTTCCCTCGATCTCGATTACTCGAGGATTCAGTTCACTCCAGATTTGATGCCTGCAGATATCACCGGTACCCGAATCGTTACCGAGGATGAGCGCGGCAAGAAAGATTTTGTTTTTCAAAAAGGGCCCATCTTTGCCCAGATCGTCCTTGCCGACGAGGTCAACCGTGCCACGCCAAAAACACAATCTGCACTGCTCGAAGCGATGCAGGAAGGAGAGGTCACCGCTGGCGGAGAAACCCATCAGCTCGACCAACCTTTCATCGTACTAGCGACTCAAAACCCCTTGGAGATGGATGGAACTTATCCACTTCCAGAAGCGCAGTTGGACAGGTTCCTCTTTAAAGTTCACGTACCCTTTCCTAAAAGGGAAGAATTGAACGAAGTTTTGACCCGAACCACGGGCCAACATTCTGCTCAAGTTGAGGCCGTCTTGGATGGCGACAAGATTCTTGCTCACAGGGATTGTGTCCGCCGTGTTGAAGCCGCTCCACACGTACAAGATTTTGCGGTGCGATTGTTGTTGGCAACTCACCCCGAATCGGAGTTTGCCACGGAGCAGGTCAAGCGCTGGGTTCGATACGGGGCTAGCCCCAGGGGAGTGCAATCACTGCTATTGGGGGCAAAGGTACGAGCAGCTCTCGATCAAAGACTTCACGTCAGTTTTGAAGACGTGCGTAGAACAGCCCCGGCAGCTCTCCGCCACAGGGTTCTGCTCGGTTTTGAAGGGGAAGCAGAAGGTATTCCCGTCGATGAAATTGTAGCTGAGGTCGTCGAGCAGACTTCCGAGATGGACGATTCAGCGGTGGCTGGCGCATGAATGAAGCTGGGTCTGAAAAGGCCCCCCTGCTGGATGAAGAATTTCTGGCCCGTTGTGCCAAGTTGGTTCTCTTCTCACGTACTGTGATTCAGGGAAGGGTTCGCGGCGAAAAACGTTCACGGCGACGCGGAATTTCTACAGAGTTTGCTGATCACAAAGACTACACCCCAGGAGACGATCTCCGTCATCTGGATTGGAATATCTTCGGCAGACTAGAAAAGCTCTTCATTAAACTGTTCGAGGAAGAGGAAGAACGAAATGTCTTCCTGTTATTAGACGCATCCGCCTCGATGCAGATCGGTGAACCGAATAAGTGGCGCCACGCGCGACAGATTGCAGCTGCACTCGGGGCCATTGCTTTATCTTCAGGTGATCGTGTACACCTGAGAGTTTTCGATGAAAAAATGCGCCCCTTTTATCCGGCTCTCCGTGGAGCTCGTTCCGTCTTGCGCTTGATTGATACCCTCGAAAAGTTACCCCCAGGGAAAGGGACTTCCCTTGGCAGATCGTTGCGTGCCCATGCAGCAGCATGTCCCCCGGGTTCAATTCAAATCCTCATCTCGGATCTGTTAGATCCCCAAGGGTTCGAAGATGCCTTGAGGCAAGTTCCAGGTAGTCGCGGAGATAGTTGGTTAGTTCATCTTCTCGCCGGGTCGGAGATCGAACCTCAGCTGCAAGGAGATTTGAGGCTAGTTGATTCTGAGTTGCAGCAGCATGTGGATGTCACACTGACAAGATCGGTTCTGAATGCATACCGAAGGGCGGTTGAGGAGTTTCGCCAAGATCTTCGTAACCACTGTCAGCGCTTCCGTATTCAACCACTGGAGGTCAGCACCGCAGTTCCATTTGATCAGGTGATCCTGGAATGGATGCGTCAGAAGCGGTGGCTGACATGATCTTTGGTGCTCCTCAATATCTGATCTGGGCACTTTTGATCCCGCTGCTGTTACTATTGTGGTTTCTCAAAATCCGTCGGCAGCCCCAGACTGTGGGAAGCACCTTGTTGTGGGCCCGTGCCTTAGAAGATGAACGAGTGCGTTCACCATTTCAGCGTTTGGTGAAAAACCTACTGCTTCTCTTTCAATTGTTGACTCTGATCTTGTTGATTCTCGCTCTTCTGCGGCCTGAGTGGGGATCGATTTCAGACACGTCACGCCTCAATGTAATTTTGATCGATAGATCTGCGAGCATGAACTCCATCGAACCCGATGGAAGAACGCGATTTCAGCTGGTGAAAGATCGAGCCCTTCAAAGAATTGGGGACATCGAAGGTGAACGGGGAGTCCTTATCGCTTTTGGTGCGAAATCGGAAGCCCTCACTCCTGTGACGATGGATATGTCCTTATTGAAGAGGGAGATCGGGAAACTCAAACCCGGTTCAGGGGAGACCCGTTTTGAGGAAGCGATGGAATTGGCTCTCTCCTTCGTTCGCCAGGATGAATTAATCCCAACTGCCGGCGATGGAGATGGGGAGACAGAGGGTGAGCTTCTTTCTAACCAGCCGGATGCCAGAATTATTCTCATCTCTGATGGGGTGGTGCCTGAGTGGAAGGGTGACCCTATCGAGGTCCCAGTAATCAGCGAGATTGTTGGAGAGTCATCCTCGAATGTTGGAATCACTGCATTTGCTGCACGTAGAGAGTTTTCCGAAGAGGGAGATCTCAAGGTATTACTCGAACTGCGTAACACCGGCGATGATTTTGTGGAAGGGGTCTTGGAGTTATCAGGAGATGGAGAAGTGCTGGAAGATCCCGTCTCAAGAACACTCGAAGCAGGAGAGCGTTGGCTGCAAACCTTTTCGACCCGGGCCGGAGACATCCGTGAATTGGCGGTGGAGTGGAAGCCCGTAGAGGGCGATTCACTTCCCATCGATAACAGGGCTTGGCTCAGCTTGAAGAGATTGAGACCCTTGAGGGTTCTCCTCGTTGGTGATGAAAACCTCATTTTGGAAAATGCCCTCTCTGTGATCGACAATTTGAAAGTGGAACGGCTTTCATTCGAAGACGTCGATTTGGAGACATTGTCTAGAGATTACGACGTTGCGATCTGGGATCGAAATGTTCCCGAGGTGCTTCCTCAAGGAACAGGCCATCTCATCTTCGATGCAGTACCCGCTCCTTTTTGGACAGAGGTTCCCGAAGAAGTAGAACAACCCGCTATCGTCCGATGGGCTGCGGATGATCCCTTATTGCGCTTCTCTTCGATGGCGCCCCTTGATCGTCGCATTCTTAAAACTCGCCCACTTCCCAGAGGAAAAGGCACCCGTGCTTTGGTTGAGGTGCGTGAGGGCGCGTTGATTTCCAGGTTCGCCTCCGATGGGCTCCGTGGCATCGTGGTCTCCTTTGACATCCTCGATTCCAGTTGGCCCTTGAGCCCTTCGTTCCCGCTCTTTTTCACAGCTGCACTCAGGGACTTGGGGCGGCAAGAGAGTGGAGTGAATTCGGGGATTCGCAGCGGTGATTTGATTCAAGCACGGCCTGGTGGATTAGTCGAAAAGCTCTACCACCAGTTTCCAAATGGAACTATCAAAGTTGAATCTTTAAACAAGGATGGCCTTCTGCGTTGGAGAGCAGGAGATGATCTGGGAGTTCATCAATTCCGATCAAGCTCCGAAGCTTCCACCGATGAAGCTACTTCTGCTGGGGATTTCTCTCTCGAGGTGCCAGTGAATCTTCTTTCCCTAGAAGAGAGTCGAATCGAGCCGCGTCCAGGATTGAACCTGGGAGCTGCCTCAGCAAATCCCGGAGGGTTTTCATGGGGAGAAGCTCGTCGGGAGTACTGGCCTTGGTTACTGGGGTTGGGTCTACTAGCGCTGTTGGCAGAATGGCTCATTTATCATCGCAGGTGATCAGCAGCTGTGTTTGGAGAGGTAGTCGAACTATGAAGTTGACCGTTTATCTTGCCGGACAAATTCACGATGATTGGCGTGGTCGGCTTAAGGCAAAGGCGGAGGAGCGAAAGCTTCCAGTGGAATTTGTCAGCCCACAGGATGACCATCCTCTCAGTGATGCTATTGGTGAAAATATTCTTGGCGAGCAGCCAAATGCCCGTTGGAAAGATGAACTTGCATCTCAATTCAACAATCTTCGAACGCGAGTATTGATGAATCGTTGCGATGTAGTGGTCGCTCAATTTGGAGAAGAGTACCGCCAATGGAATGCAGCGATGGATGCGGGAATTGCTCTCGCTATCGATAAGCCTTTGATTTTGGTGAGAGACCCTTCACTACACCACGCGTTGAAGGAGATTTCCCAACGCGCCCAGGCTACGGTCGATCACCCCGACCAAGTCTTCGACGCGCTGGAATATATCCTTCACTAAATCAATCTGTGGCCTTTTTGATCTGAATTCCCTGCTGAGTGTTCTCAACATCCGATCGCCACATTTGATTTCGGTTATCAGAATTGTCTGCGTTAAATTGAAGAACGTTTCCGAAGTAATCTTCCATCTGTAGCTGTTGGACTCCGAGGTAGGTTTCACCAAGCATTTGCCTGATACCGTCTTGATCGTCCAGATTGATCGCATAGCTACCAACTGCACGATGGAAGGCGTAATCACTTTTTCCTCTTCGGGCGATCACCGTGTAGGGGCCTTCGGTATTTGCGAGAACCAAGCCTCTTCGATCAGTCGTTCCGAAAGTGGCGCCCTCTGATCCCGGGCGGAATGGATTGAGGATTCTCACCTCGACATCTGGAAGTAATTTACCTGTGGTAGGATCGACGATCTGGATTCGTAAGGATCCATTCGTTTCTTTGACGACCATCTCCATCCGATTGACGAGGATCAAACAGGATGTATGGACATCTCCGCCTCGAGCGATGACCAGATATGCGCCTTCATCTTCGATGGGAATATCGATGTTCCGAGTTGCTGGCAAGGTTCCCCCAGCAGTTCCCTGAGCTCCTAGTTCAACGGTTTTACTGAGGGTGGGGGAGATTCCGCTGAGGTTGACCTCTGTAACACGAGAAAGATCCTGTTCTCTGAGCGCAAGAGTCATCAAATTAACTTTATAAGCGAGGACCTCTGCATTTTCGATGTTTCGGTAACGAAGCTCAATAGAGATGGGTTCGCCGGGGCGGAACTCGGAAATTTCATCCAATTCCAATTCTCTGGCATTGATCTGCCTGAGTGAATCACGTGCATCGGCGAATTGATCTTTGATCATCTCGTAGTACTTGGAAGCTTCCTGCGGTTGATTTGCAGCATGGTGAATCTGTCCGATGATAAAGAGTGCGAGATCTCGATTCTCACTTGGAACCTCTCCGCCAGAAGCCACTGGGTAGCGGCTATCAGCGATCTGTTCCAGCAAGTTGAGAGCCGCCTCATCTTCACCGAGTGCCCACATGGCAACTGCTTGGGTGTAACGGAATGAATCCAGGTATCTTGGCTTTTGGTATCGCTGTGCCAATCTTTCTGATTCACGCCGGGCTAATGACCAATTTTTGCGACTCAGTAAACTACTGACCAAGTTAAGGCCTGCATCTGGAGCAGTCGGATCATCGCCGTGCAAGGTGAGAAAGCGATAGAGAATCCTGCGCCCGAGAAGTCCCAGTTGAATCTTCTCTTCAGTTTTGAAATCGTTTCTTGCGGCTGATGCCTTAAGAGAGACATCCGCAAGGTATTGTTCTGCTGCGAGGACCGCCGGTGTGGCAGGATTTTCCATCGTCAATTGCTGAAGGAGATTTAGTGCAGGGATCAAATCACTTTCGGAAAGCAGATCACTCACTTTGCGATCGCGGGCGAAGATGGCTTCATTGACAGCCATGAAAATCTGCAGTGATCGGGAGGACTCGCCAAGAGTGCGGTAGGCCTCACCTAGGCGAATAAAATTGGAAAGGCTGAGAGTTAAATCCGGGTTTCGTTCCTTGAGAATCTCGAAGAAGGAGACCATCGACGAGTTGTCCCCAGCCTCCATCGCTGAAAGCATGAGAATTCGCGCGATCTCTCTAGCAGGATTAGAGCGCAATTCATCTGAATACTCTTCCCAAAGCGGCTCAAGGG
Organism: Planctomycetia bacterium TMED53; assembly: GCA_002167285.1. Taxonomy (GTDB): domain Bacteria; phylum Planctomycetota; class UBA8108; order UBA1146; family UBA1146; genus UBA12191. The sequence continues at coordinate 78,981 of NHDG01000067.1, read as the reverse complement.
TGCTGCGAGCTTCACGCCAACGACTATCTTCCCAGAGTCGGCTTCCACGGGAGTAAATTTCATCTGGACTTGGTTTGTAATCGTCAGGGGAAGTTTCACCTGAGTTTATTACTGTGAGGACTTGTGATTTACCAAGGGTCATCCGTTGCGGCTCAGCCACACTTCGGATGATGACAGGCGGCATTCGGTATTCACCGGGGCTTGTCGCTACGACAGAGAAATTGATATTCATTCTAGAACGAAGTGTTCCCCAGACTTTGAGAAGTCCGTTGTCGATTTCCTTATAGGTAAAGTTCCCTTTTAGAGATTCTTGATCGAGCATCAGGCCGCTGGGGATTTTCAACTCAACCGAAACAAACTCTTGTTGGCTCTTTGTGCCGGTGAGGTTTAGTTCAAATTGAGCGGTCTCTCCTGGAGAGAGGTTCTGAACTATATTTCTCCACCGCTCTTCATTTTTCTTCAAAATACTGAACCCGGTTGGCAGAGTTCTTCCTGCCATTCTTGGGGCAGCTGCGAGGAAGTTGGCATCGCGGATGCTGAAGTCGCGATCTTTGAACTCGGGATAACCAACGTATTTCCCGGTCAGTTCAGCCGTAAAGAAGGCTCCGCTGTCACCGATCAACTTCGTTGTTAGGTTGAGCTCTGCTTGGCCGGCTGCGAGGTCGAGGACAATAGAGTCATGGAGTTTACCTTCCCCAACTTTCAGGCTTGCGAGCTGCGCTCCATTTTCAAGTCCAGCGATGCTGATCGTCACTTCACAATCACGTTGCTTCGCGGCTGTCGTCCCTTGCCAACGTAACAAAGCCGCAATTGAGAGCGCAGAACCGCGATCGAGATAAAATGTCAGGTTGCTTTTTAACCAGCGAGCTGCAGATTCACTGCGAGCTGCCGCAAGATCGGTTTTGGTGAGTGCGTGCAGGCACAATGCGGTCAAAAAGCGGGGAAGTCGGTACAGCGACATTTCTGCACTGCCAGATTTTTCATTCGACCACGATCCGTCTTCTTGTTGACGTTCGAGAAGAGTGAGGGCGACCTCTTGCGACATCGTATCTCGTTGGAGGTGATTCAAACCTCTGATCAAGGCTGCCAATCCAGCATTTGACAATTTGCTTCGATTTCTGTGGAGACGATTCGCAGCGCCAAAGTCACCAGAACCATTACTCGATAAGGCTGCGAGGAGAATGGCTTTTTGATTCAGTTTTCCTTGATCGGTATCACGGAATCTTTTCTCCAAGAATGGAGTGGCTCGGTTGAAAACTGTATCCGGTACTGTAAATCCGGCTGCGCGAGCTGTGGAGAGTGATTCGAAAACAAATGCTGTTACTGAATCTGAGAAGGAATCTCTGGTGTTACTCTTTGTCGGTAACCAAGGCCAATCCCCTCTGCTTTTTTGGGCTGTGACCAATCGTCGAATCAAGTTTTCTGCCTGCTGACGCAGGTCCTGCTCAATCGGCTCTTTCAATTCCGCGCCTCTAGCAGTTGAGATATTAAGAGCTTCGATAATTCCAAGTAGCTTTGCGGCGATGGTGAAATGGTCATCGACAACCAGAGATCGCACCATGCGCCTGTCTCGACTTGAGGTAAGTCTGTCGATCAGTCCGGCATCGATCGAAGATCCGAGAGTGAGGCGCAGTTTACGATCGAGGAGTGACTCTCTGTCTGCGAAGCCAATTTTTCCACTGGTAGTTTCATCTTCGAGATTCCAGCCGGTAAGGCTGTAGACATCGAGTCCCCATCGCTGGATTTTAACGCTCCCGTTATAGAGGTAGGTCCGATCTCCGACCTGTACTTCAATTCGGTATGGCCGCTCATCTTCTGTTCCAAGGGCCGGCCAACGCTCGAGAAGTACCTCTTGCATTCCTGGTAACAGTGCGATGTTGGCATCTGATTGACTTTCACCATCTCCAGATGGCCAAGAGAGTGTGATTTTTGCCTGAGTTTGTAATTGCGTATCATTGAAGATGCGAATTCTTGGAGTGATCACGTCGCCTTCAATGGCGCTGAAGGGGATCAAGGATTCGATGACTAAATCTTCCCGAGATAAAAACTCTTTGTCCTCTTCGCCGAAGAGGTCTCCGGAAGCGACTCCCCGGGATCTGATTCGCCATGTAGAGCTCCGGTCAGGAATCCTGAATGTCACACTGCCTTTACCGTTCTCATCAGTGACGAGAGCTCCTTCCCAAAAAGCGAGGTAGCGGGAAACTTGGATTTCATCGTTACCTCCCCCTGCTTCGCTTCCGCCCTCAGCAGTCAATCCACCAACTGCTTGACCTCTACCGAATCGATATCCAAATTCTCCGGCAGCTCCTCCACCGAGCACCTTTCCTTTTTCGATTGAACCTGGCGCCATGCTACGAGATTGCAACATCCTCTTCGCAGCCGATTCTCTGGGTGGATCGAAATCAGCATTGGCCATCACCTCAAGGCCAAGGGAGACGGAGTCTTCCATTTCCTGTTGCTCGATACGTCGCATTTCATTGAGTAGATTCTGTTCGATGGTTTTGGTGATACCGGTGTAACGGAATTCACAGGAGGAGGAGAGGGAGAGAATCCTTGCCGGATCATGATTACTTTGGGAAATATTCAGTTCTCTGAACCAATTTGGATAAAGATCATCGATGGAGGCATCGAGTACCGCGAGGGCGATCTCGGCGGATACGGGTTGATCGAGCAGGTCCAGTGTTTCAACTTCAAGAGTCACTTCACTGCCGGGATCTACGGGACCAGCCGGTGGCGAAATATTGACCTTCAATTTTCTTCGGATTTTAAATGTGGTTTCAGCATCTTGGAGTCCAGATTCATCCATTTTTGCCACTCTAAGAGTTGCAGCGGATCTAATTTCAGGACTTACGCTAAAGGTGATGGTGTTTTTGCCATTACGTAAATCGATGATGCGATGGCTGACTAAATGATCTCCAAGGATCGTCATCAATGCGGGCCCTGCAGCTCCGGTGCAGTGCAAATTCAGTTCACGTTTTTCTCCTGTGACAAGAGCGGCATCTTCCACGAGCCAAATGAGCTCAGTGGCATCCGAATCGCCGTAAACTCGGATCGATTCTTGAGCGAGAATCGGGTGCCCCCAACGATCGACACCTTCCGCTTTTAAGGTCAAATTTCCAGCTTTTTCCAAGGGGACTCGAATTTCGGCTACGCCGGATTCATCGGTTTTGACCACAAGCTCTGTGAGGTTGCGATCATTCCAGCGATTCGATCGACGAACCCTTTCTGTGAGTTTTAGAGAAACTTCACGGCTGATGCCTTCGCCGGAAAGGTCAGTGGCCTTGACTGTGATAGGGACACTTTCTCCGATCATGAACCTTCCGCCTTTACGCGGGATCTCAAGGGCGATTTCCCAAAGTTTTTGACGTAATGGAATTGTCAGCGAGCGTTGAACTCCCTCTTCACGGAGGTAGGCATTGAATGAAAGAGTCGAACTTTCAGCAGTTCTTGAATCAAAGTCGAACTTTGCAGATCCCTGATCGTCCAGAATCAATTCTTTCTCGACCAGTTCATTGAGATAGGGGAGCTGGATAGTGACCGGTGCGCCAGCAAGAGGTTTTCCATACCAAGTTTGCGCGGTCACTTTCAGTTCGATCTGTTCTCCACGGACGTAGACGTTTCTGGTAGAAGAAAATTCCATTTGTATCGGTAACGGTTTAGGAATTTCGACATTGAAACTTTGGGAGGTACTAAAGCCTTGGGGAGAGGTGACTTGCAATTGCCAAAGACCCATTGGGGAACCGATGGGTAATTCAAATGATCCATGAAGGGTTCCCAGAGAGCTGAGAACCGATTCCTGTCGGAAGATTTCCATACCTTCCGGATCGAAGATCCGCACTCTTCCAGCCTCTTCACCAGGAATGATCCATCTCTGATCTTTGAGATCCCGAATCACGGCACTCCATTGGACTCTGTCACCGGGTTGGTAGGTGGCACTACTCATCAGAATGTGACTTAAAGGTGATAGTCCTCTGGAGACCAGTGTGTTTCCTAAGCCCAGTCCGGCGACGGCAGAATTATCATCGAGCATGGCGAGAACGCGAACGCTGTCATCTCGGTCAAGGTCATCATACTGCAACAGAATCGTTCCATCGGAACCGGTACGAACATCACGGATCACAGGTTGGTTGTCAGGGCCGGGAGTTGCGATCAATATTCGCGTACCCACAGCAGGTTTCATATTGACCATGTCTTGGGCGTAGATCAGAACATCGTCACGTCCTGCTTGAACGATGATGTCCAAATCGGTGCGAACGACGAGAGTCGTTGCTCGGAATTCTCCAGCGGTGACGACTACCGCCCAGGTTCCCTGGCCTTCCACAGGGATCTCAACCAATTGTGAGCATGGACGATAAGGCTCGTAATCTTTGACTTTGACTTCAATTGTCTTCCAGGGGTCGATCAGATCTAAGTCTAATTGTTCAACACGATTGCGAGATTGGTACTTCCGAAAATAAGCTTCGATATCGATGGGAAACAAATCCACCTTGACCTCTTCGAGATTACGACTATCGAGGGTAAAGGAGGCCGCGTCTGTGGATCGATACAGTCGCTCTGTTTCGATGGAAAGGTGAACACGCGTTAACTCAGACAACCTGAAACGAGCTTGTCCTTCAAATGGCCCTCCAAAGCATTCTCGGTAAGCCTCTACCGCTTCAGCGGGCTTGAGCAAATCTTCCTCGAGAATCCTACCCACGTCGAAGAGGGCTCTCTGACCCTCTGTCGTTGAAGGGTATTTGCCGTTTAGGGCTCGGAGTTCTGAAAGGGTCCTATTGAAGAGGCGTGAAACTTCTTCACTCGGTGCTGGACTGGTATCTGAAGATTCCTCTCGTTGCTGTCGGGCTTCCTGTGCATAGGTTCGAGCTGAGAGATAAAGCAGTCGTAAAGTTTTCGCGTGGATGGGGTACTTCAGAGAAAACTCAGCAATGGCGGTACGGGCATCAGCAAAATTATTTTCATAGAGGAGCCGTTCACAAATTTCGGCTTCGATATCGATACAGTAGCCCTGTGATTTAGCCCAGTCAGCCCCATCAGGAAACTCGCTGACATAACTTCGAAAGGTCGAGAGAGCCTCCTCCAGATTCACGATATTCCAGTAGGCCAGCCCTATGGAGAAGAGGGTCCCAGCTCGAAGTTTACCGAGATCTGAATCAGATTTCTCTTTGGGGATTTCATCAAAGAGCTCTCGCCAGTGCTGGATGGAGCCCTCCACGTCGGAATTTTGTTGTTGTAAATTTCCCAAATCAAATCGGATTTCCCAGTACTTGGGGTGGTTCTTCGCTTCACTAAGAAAACGTCTCATCGCAGCGAGGCGAGAAGCAAATTCGCTGTAGGTATGGACGATACGAAGAAGAGCCTCTTGGCGGATTTCATCCGCAGACATCTTCGACTCTTCGGTAAAGAATCGTGCTCTCCAAGGATGACCGCTGATTTCATCGTCGATCCTTGCAATGAGGTCTTCCAGTGCACGGCGTTTCTTGACCGGGTTCATCGCTCTGGTGCGTGTCAGTAACACGGTCAGTAAATTTTTTCCAATGTATCCTTCTTCTTCGACTTCTTGCCCTTGCTTATCGCGGTAATCAAAATTGGCGATATATCGATCTGCATCCGCGATCACTTGTGAGCTGTTCAGTTCTGCGGAGCAGCGCACCAGTGCAAATAAGGCTTGCTCCAATAAGGGAGAGGGAGGATTCAGCTCTGCCACTTGTTGATAAATCGCGTACGCTTTTCGAAGGTCTCGAGATTTATCCTCGACCACACCGGGATCTCTTTGCTCAGATAAGAGATTCCCCTCATCGATCAGCAGCTGTGCCAACCTCTGGCGACGCTCTTCAGAGTGGAGACGTAATGTCTCTTGTTCGATGATTCTCTGAGCTTCTCCGAATCTACCAATTTCTACGAGGAGCCGAGCCTTCATGAATCGAGCCCGATGAAACCATGCACCCGATGGGAATTTCGATTCCAGTCGAGTGAGAATTTCCAAGGCCGAATCTGATTGATCAGATTGCTCTAAGAGCGCTGCCCGATAAAAGAGCCAATCTTGGAGGCGATCAGGAGTGTCTTTCTCCAGTTGATCGAGAATTGCCAATCCCTTCTCTAAATCGCTGGAGAGAAATGTCTTTCGTAAATCAGTGGGAATTGGCGATCCAACCACAGGTTGCAGTGGAACTTCATCCTGTGCCGGCAAGATGCTAGGAGTTAGCGTGAGGAAGAGGGTTAGGAAAATCAAAGTCGAGATCGCTTTAGAATCAGTCTTTGTAGAAGGACTGACGCTGGTCTGACTAAGAAAGAACTGTGGGAAATGGAGAAGGGCTCTCATGATTCCTCCTGAAACCTGCGGGGTTCATTGAAAGAATCTGTTTTCGACTCTTTCGATTTGCACGGGTCTCTCATTGGGTGCGGCAATTACGGGTGCGGCAATTACGGGTGCGGCAATTACGGGTGTGGCAATTACTGAAACTCATGCCGGGGCCTCATCATAAACAAAGCTGCTGATGTTCACACGACCTCATTCAGGGGATCGACAGCCCCAAATGGGGCGAAGCTCGCGATAAATCGGCAAATGGTTGCGATCAACCGCTGGCTTCGTAGGCCTTGGCATCAAACGAAAAAGCAGCAAAAGGTGTTCCTTTAGGAATCGAGGATCTGCAAAATTTTTCCTCGAACACCGATGACGCAACGTGCTTCGACGATCGAATCTCTGCGTTTTTCGATGCCGTGTCCTCGCCACTCGAAGTCAAAGCTGTCACCGATGCGATTCAAAAATGATCCAGTGTGCCAAGGTTCCGTCGGCGGGTCGCGGCGGCTTGGTCCCAAAAGAAGGTGGCTGATTCCACGAGGTTCTAAAGCCCTGCGTACCGCTTCACCCAGAACTCCGAGATGAATATGCCCCGCATGTTGGCCAATGTTGGTCGTACCTGATAATTCAGCGATCCAGGTACCGAGTGGTGAAGCCGGTGCCACCTGAAGTTGCCAAGGGTGGGGGCCCCTGCTGCGTACCCGTGACTCCAACTCTGCGCTGGAAATCTTGGGATCATCGATCAATTTCCATCCTTCACTTCCTGGGATGACATCGGCGAATATGGCAAAGGCAACGCGACGCGGTTTGTCGTCACAATTTGCTTTCCATACTCCCGCAAAAAAGGAAGGGTCATCCGGATCGTCAGGGTTTTGTTTGACTTGCCCAAATGTGAATTGTCGATCTTGTCCACTGCGACCACTCTCACTGACGGGAATCAGGGTCCAATTTTCTCCACATTTTTCTTGGCACCAGCGATCCAGTTCTTTCTGAATGATGGGATTCACAAATCCAGATCGGGGGCGCTCTTTATCGGCGAGACAAACTTCGATCAGCTGCAAAGTGGTGTGAATAAATTGCTCTGAAGAATCTGAATCGAGGCCTGAATCAGAGGGATCGGGGAAGCGACTCAGGCTGTTTTCGAGGAAGGCGTGTTGGTTTTGGTCGATCACGCCCTTTTCGAGTGCTCGTTGTAGAAAGGTATCAGTGAAATTTCTGAGATACTGCTGGTCCATGACCATGGGGAGTGTGATTCCCTTCCTTACAACATGTAGGTCTAGAGGGTTCAAAGTGTGAGCCACTCATCCCGGCAGCTGGAAACCCAGCGGATCGAGGCCTTGTTAGCCCGTGCCAGACCGGTGAAACTCAGTCTAGAACAAAGCAGCAGGTGTGTCATGTCCAATGCCGCTAGATGAAGGATCAGGCGAGAATTGATGAGTCCAAGAGACCACAGAAATTCTACGGAATCAGGAGCTCCATCGGAGGAGTGCTCGATTCACCAGGTCAGCGATTGGCTTGCTGCTGGGGAACCGATTCAGCTGGTAGATGTCCGAGAAGAGTACGAATTGGTGGAAGGGATCTTACCAGGAGCCATCCATATTCCCCTCGCTTCGATTCCTGGATCAGCTCAAGAAGAGATCGACCCTGAGCGTCTTACAGTCGTTTATTGCCAGCATGGGATCCGATCTCTTCAGGCAACCCGGTATCTGCGGAGTCAGGGTTGGGAAAAGATCACTTCGATGTCCGGCGGATTTGCCGATTGGTTAGAGGCAAGTCTCTCACTGGAGAGTTCTTCGGAGACGGAGAATCGAGCTGAAGATTGGGATGCGACTCGTAATGAGAGATATCTGAGCCAGCTACGGTTGCCGGAATTGGGCTTAGTGGGCCAGCAAAAACTCCTGCAGTCACGGGTTCTCATCGTCGGCGTTGGTGGGCTCGGCTGTCCTGTGGCAACGTACTTGGCGGCAGCAGGTGTGGGGGAGTTGACCATCGTTGATGATGATTCCGTCAGTTTATCAAATCTGCCGCGGCAAGTTTTGTTCAAAACCGCTGATATCGGTTCGTCAAAAGTCTCACTGGCCGCTTCGACATTGAGAGAGATGAATCCTGACGTCAAAGTGATCGAACATGGTGAGAGGTTAGATGAGAAAAATGCGACTGAGCTAATCTCCGGAATGAACGTCGTCGTGGATACCTGCGATAACTTTGAAACCCGTTTCACCGTCAGCGATGCCGCGACAAAACTGGGGATCCCGGTTGTTCACGGTGCAGTGCACAAATTTGAGGGCCTCGTGACCGTCTTTGATCCAGCGAATGACGCCCCTTGTCTACGTTGTTTGCACCCGATTCCGCCAAGTAACGAGGATTGTGGGAGTTGTGCAGAGGTGGGAGTTTTGGGAGTTCTGCCCGGTTTGGTCGGTTTGTACCAATCATTGGAAGTTTTGAAGATCTTGACCGGGATAGGAGCTCCTCTACATGGGGAATTGTTGACGATAGATACTCTGAGCAGTGATCAGAGGCGAATCAAACTTCAGCCTCTGGAGGGTTGTTACTGCAGAAAATGAAGAGAAATGATGACTTCGTCGTTAATGCAGGTTTGTAAGGATATAATTTCGTTATTAGTTATTGCGGATGTACATGAATGGCAGTTTACTTCATGTTGGTCTCTAGATTATCTGCGACCATATTGTACTTTCTGATATTCGAGTTCTATAAGAGCAACAGATATTCAAGAATCGGAAGAGTTCTCTATGCCCTTGCCAAGAACAATTCTGCGAATGTTGATACTGTCGATCGTGATATCGATTTTTGGTTCACTGACTCCCGGTGAGCTGCGTGGGTCGAGTGACACGGTTCTGTTAGGCGGTGCACATGGAACTGATGTTTATGATCCGGTAACTCGTGTTCAGCCCGGGGGAGTCGAAGAGTTTGCATTCTTCTTCATCGATCCCTCTAGCAATATTCAAGGCTTTACCATCACGGCATGCTTTGAAGCCCCTTTGGTTGCTTTGCCAGGGACTTTTTCCGTCGAAGGCACCGTCGTTGAAGATGTTGGTGCTGAGTACATCGAACAGCAGTTTGATAATGTTGATGACGATGGGGACGGCAGGGAAATCATCATCGGTATTCTCGTCGACTTTCTCCCGCCCTTCTCTGGGCAAACGATTCCACCCACCTTCTTGCCTCGAGAGCTGGGTTATTTTGAATTTTTTGCTCCCGAAGAGGTGAATTGTTTTAAGTGTTATAACGTCGAGTTTTGCGACAACATCAACGGTACCGGAAATGTCTTCCTCTCCAATATTGCGGTGATCGGCAACCAGTCAGTACCGCCGAATATGACTGAACCGGGCCAGGTGTGCGTACCTGCCACGGCGTTTTTTATCCGGGGAGACAGCAACAGCGATGGCATCGTCGATGTTGCAGACCCGATTTTTACTTTGCATTATCTCTTCACGATCGGTGCAGAGCCTGATTGCTTGGATGCCGCAGATGCGGATGACGATGGCTTGTACAACATCACCGATGCTGTATTCACTCTTTATTATGTCTTTGGAATCGGAGTCGCTCCGCCTTATCCCTTCCCGGAGTGTGGTCTAGAAGACTACCCAGGGGATGACGATTTTAATTGTACGACTCCTTCTCCGAGCTGCCCTATTTGCCCCTGACTCCTTGAGGATCCTCGTGTTCAGATTTGTATTGTCGAACGTACTTCTGTTGATACTGTTTCCCGGCGCGCTCATGGCGATTGACCGACAGGTCCCTTTGCAGTTCGCGACGATTAACGAAGCCATCGCTGCTTCCTCAGATGGAGACAGGATTCTAGTCTCCGCTGGAACCTATCCAGAGTTGGTGGATTTCGATGGTAAAGCCATCGAAATCATCGGACTTGATGGGGCAGACCAGACGATCCTTGAAGGAGAGGGTTCATTTCTCACAGTAGTGAGAATCGACGCTCCTTCCGGACTCAGTCGGTTAGAAGGCTTCACAGTACAAAATGGATTTGGAGTGAGTTGTGGCGATCCATTAACCCTTTGTGGGGGTGGGATCGTCCTTCTGGAGACCAATGCTGAAATCAAGGATTGCGTCCTCTTGGGCAATTCCGCAGCCAATGGCGGTGGATTGCATGCGGAGTATTCGACCGTCTCCATCGAAGGTTGCCTGGTGATGAATAATTTCTCCAACCAGGGGGCAGGAATTTCGATTCAGGGAGGTTCTTGTCAGCTATTCGATACGGTGATCATGGACAACGTTGCCACTGGCTGGGGTGGAGGTCTCTACGCTGGTGGCGAAGCGATAGTCGTGATCGACCAATGTGATTTCACTGCCAACAGCAGTGAATCAGGGGGTGGCTTTTTGATGTCCGGGGTCAGTGGGTCGATGACGAATTGCCTCGTCGATGGCAATCAAGCGATCGATGAAGGCGGAGGAGGATTGTTTGAGCAGTTTTGCAATCTTTCCCTCTCGGATATGCAGATCATCCAAAACAGTGCCAACGATGGGGGTGGCTTGGGTGTGACCCACTTCTGCGATATCGACTTGGTTGATAGCGTCATTAGCGGTAACAGCGCAGTGAATGCTGGCGGCGGAATCTTTAACTTTGAGACCTTTTCTACCTATCGCAGGCTCCGCATCGTCGGAAACACTGCAGGATTCAAGGGCGGTGGAATTCTTGCCAGGATCTTGGGGGATCCCGTTATCGAGAATTGCCTAATTATGCAGAATCACGCCACCGAAGCGGGTGGAGGAATTTCCTGCATCGAAGGGGTCTCTCCGGAGATTTTGCATTGCACTATCGACCGTAATTCAACCCATGGATTCGGTGGAGGTATTCGAGCAGACAACTTGTGTTATCCAAACGTGGTCAACAGCATCATTTGGCGTAATCAGGCGACTCAGCAAACCGGTATCTCCAGAGGGCCCCAATCGGATTTCCAATTGATTCATGTGGTAATGCAGGGAGCTGATCCAGCAGAGCCGCTCGTTTTTCAATTAGATGCTGATCTGGATGACTTCGGTTATCCGGGGGAATGCTCGGCAGCAATCGACGAGGGGACTGATGATTACCCGGGTCTTCCCGCTACAGACATCGACGGTGTCATACGCCCGCAAGGCCTTCGAAGAGATCTTGGTGCATTTGAAACACCAGGTTTCGGCCACTGTTTCATCCGCGGTGATTGCGATGGAAATACATTGGTTCAAATATCAGACGCTCTGCTGCTACTGGCTTATCTCTTCGGAGGACAAGAGCTCACCGGTTGCGTGAATGCCTGTGATTTCGAAGACGACGGATTCGTTACCGTTTCAGATGCGATTCAGATTATCTCTCTAATCTTCCAGGGTGGCGATTCACCGGCACCACCTTACCCATTCCCCGGCCCAGATGTGAATCTGAACAACAACCAAGTTCAAGAGTGCTGGGTTCTTCCTTAGCCATCCGGGTTTTTCTTACGGTAGAGAATGTGATGACTTAAACGATGATCCTGCGGAAGAGCAGGATGAGCAAAGTCTCCGCTAGGGTCATGGATCATTCCTAATTTTTCCATAATACGTATTGATGGGAGATTCTCAGGAACCGTGAAGGCGACGATTTCATCAAGTTCTTTCTCGACGAATCCCCAGCGCACCACTTCTTGGGCAGCTTCAGTGGCATACCCCTTTCCCCAGAAACGAGATTGAAAGTGCCAGCCGATTTCGACGCAAGGGCTACAGGGAAGCTGATGACTGGGGATTGCTAACCCCACGAAACCGATGAAGCTCGCCTTTTCAGGGAGTTCCACGACCCAAGTCCCGAATCCCGTCTCATCGATCTGTGATTGGATCTTCTGAAATCTCTTTTCAGCCTCAATGCGGGGGAAAGGGCCAGGCATAAATCGGTTGTAGAGGGGGTCCGCCATCATTTCAGCGAGTGGATCTAAATCTGAGGATTCCCAAGAGCGCAGGATCAGGCGATCGGTCGTCAACTTTTGTAAGATCGCCATCGGGAAATCCTTTAGCTCAAGAGGTCAGAGATGACCTTACCGTGAACGTCGGTGAGACGGAAATCGCGCCCTTGGTATGGATATGTTAACTGCTCGTGGTCGAAACCCATCAGTTGCAAGATCGTCGCTTGTAGATCGTGAACATGAACCGGATCACGGGTGATGCTGTAACCGAATTCATCGGTTTCACCATGGGTGTACCCACCTTTGACTCCTCCGCCAGCCATCCACATCGAATAGCAGTGGGGGTGATGATCTCGGCCCAGATAGGTAGAGCCATTGCGCTCTTCATTCATCGCTGTACGGCCAAACTCACCGGTCCAAATCACTAACGTATCGTCGAGTAGCCCCCGTTGGCGAAGGTCTTTGATGAGAGCGGCGACAGGTCGATCCGTCTCCTGACACTTTTTCGGTAACTGATGGATGATGTCATCGCTGGGATTCGTGCCATGGGTATCCCAACCCCAGTCGAAGAGCTGCACAAAGCGAACATCCTGTTCGACCATTCTACGGGCGAGGAGACAATTTCGAGCGAAGCTAGAGGGCTCATCGCCGATGCCATACATCTCCAGTGTCTTGGGATCTTCTTTATCGAGATCCATCACCTCCGGTACGGAAGTTTGCATGCGATAGGCGAGTTCGTATTGCTCGATACGGGTGATCGTCTCAGGGTCTGCATCTTTTGCCGCAGCGATGCGGTCGAGAGCTTGAATCGCATCGATGCTGCCTCGGCGAGTGACGCCATCGACTCCGGGAGGGTTCCCCAAGTAAAGAACGGGATCTCCGCTGGTACGGCATTGAACCCCTTGATGCACCGATGGAAGGAAACCGGAGCCCCAGACACTCTTGCCTGAACTGGGTGTTTTACCTCCGGAAACGAGGACTACGTAAGCGGGCAAATTTTGATTAGCACTTCCGAGCCCCCAGGTGAGCCAAGATCCCATCGAGGGCCGTCCGAAGCGGGGCGATCCGGTGTAGATAAACATCTGTGCCGGAGCGTGATTGAACTGTTCGGTGTGCATTGAACGGATCATGCAGATCTCTTCGGAAACTTTACTTAACTCCGGCATCAGTTCGGAGAAGTGCATTCCGGTTTTTGGATGACGCTGGAACTCGTAAGGGCTGGCGAGAATCTTCGGGTGACCTTTGATAAAGGGGAAGATCTCATTCGTCATCAGATGATCGGGGCACGGTTGCCCATCCAACTCTTTAAGAAGCGGTTTCGGGTCAAAGAGATCCTGCTGTGGAGGTGAACCCGCCAAATGGATGGCGATGACACGACGTGCTCGCGGCTGGAAGTGGGGATCTCCAGGTGTCCATAAATCGTTGGTGGTGGAGGATCCTAGCAAATTTTGGCCGATGCCTGAGAAGGCGATGCCTCCAATGCCGAGGCCTATCTTGCCGAGGAACCAGCGGCGGGTGATTTCACGATGATGTTCGAGGAAATGCTGATCGTGAGTTTCCATCGTTATCTCCTCACCAAGACTTCATCGAGATTAAGAATCACATTTGCAGCCATCACCAGCGCTGCTTTAGAGGCAAGATCTTCAGTTGACGCCTGAGTCCATTTCGCTGATTCCAGGAGTCGTGTCGCCTGATTCGGTTTTTGTAGGAAATGTGCACGTTGCTCTGTGAAGTAAGTTCGCAGAGTTGCCAATTCCTGATCGTCGGGAAAACGGGAGGTGGCGAGACGGAATGCATGGCGCAGAGCCTCTGAAATATTGCCATCTTTCATCAAGCTACGGTGGGCTAGACCACCGGCAGCTTCGATGTAGACAGGATCATTGAGCGTGACTAAAGCTTGTAAGGGTGTGTTGGTACGTATCCTTCTCGATTGGCATACCTGTCGATCCGGTGAATCGAAGATCAACATTGCTGGGTAAGGAGCTGTACGTCGCCAGTAAGTATAGATGCTGCGACGCACCCGATCTTCTCCACTGCTGGTTGGCCATTGGGAACCGTTGTAGACCACCTGCCAGACGCCATCCGGCTGCGGTGGATAAACAGGAGGTCCATGCATCTTTGGAGACAACAATCCGCCGATCGCTAATGCTTGATCACGGATCGTCTCTGCGGGAAGACGAACACGGGGTGCACGGGCGAGCCAACGATTTTGCGGATCGAGTTTGAGTTGGTTCTCACTGAGTTGGCTACTGCGGCGATAGGTTTCACTGCTCAGGATGCGGCGCAGCAGCTTCTTCATGCTCCAGCTGTCCTCGTTTTGCCAAGTGATCGCCAGGTAGTCTAGGAGCTGCGGATGGCTGGGAAGATCCCCTTGGGTTCCGAGATCTTCGACGGTAGGAACGAGTCCCAGTCCGAAGATCTGCTCCCAGATACGATTGACCTGCACCCTTGCGGTGAGAGGGTTCTTTGCATCGACGAGCCAGCGGGCGAAACGTAGGCGAGCCGCTTCTTCTGAATTGGCGAGGGGTGGAAGAAACCCCGGTGTCGCCGCAGAGACCTGTGGACCTGGTTGCAGATAAGAACCCCGCTCCAAAAGATGGGTAAGGCGTGCATTTTCGGGAGCCAATGCATTCAAAATCGGTAGAGAAAGGGCACGTCTTTCGATGCCGGCGATCTCTTCACGTTTGCGCGCTATCTCCATCTTGAGTGGAAAGAGCGCCCGGCGGCCGAAGGGTGAGATTTCTCGGCGCCACCAATTTTCTAGCTGAGTAAGATCCGCAGAATTGTCAGTACTGGCTTCAGCGAGGGCTGATCGAATCTCTTCGGGGAGCAGATCGAGATGGTACTCAGAGGAGCTTTCGATGAATTGCGGAAAGAATACTTCAGGATGCTTTGTTGGGGGGGCTTTTCGTAGCAGTCGCACGCCACCCCATTCGATCTCGCCACCGACCTGAGTCAAAGCGAGTCCATCGAAGCGAGACCCTGGGAGCATACCGATGGCCGCTGCGGGAATCCGCAGCTCTTGCCATTCCCGATTTTGTAAGGGGTCTAAATCGGTTTCCATAGGCCAGCGGGAAGTAGTTCCCGGCTGACCCCAAGGGATACGATCATCTCCCCAGTAGGCACGGTGTTCCCACGCGGATGCATCTGCTGCATGGACCTGAAGCATCAAAGTATTGGGTGCTTTTCGAATCCGTACGTGGATTGCAAAGACATCTTCTTCTTCCACGGTTACGGGATGCAGGCAGCGATCGAAGTAAACTTGACGTGTTTGTTGGTCGGGGGCTGTCTGGTGAATGACGTGAGAGATTCCCGGAGCGGCAATCTCATCGAGCGCGGTCCATACCCAGGGTGTGACCCGGTCATCGATGGTCTCATTTGCTAGTGGCAAGCTGTATCCAGACCAAACCAGGTTACGCGAGTTGTCTTGCAGGGGGATATTGGTGCGATCGACTTCTGGCAACGGTTCGCTTCGGTAGCGTTGCTGCAATTCTTCCAATTCAGACTTTGCTTTTTGTAACTCCTGCTGATCCGGCTCTGGTAAGTAGCTCAGCGTCGGAAACTCATCATTACGATCGGCATCTTCGGTTTGATTGAAGACATCGTAAAGTTGGTAGTACTCCTCTTGGGAGAGTGGGTCGTATTTGTGGTCATGGCATTGAGCGCACGATGCGGTGAGTCCCATCCAAACTTGCATCGTCGTATTGACTCGATCGACGACCGCTGCGACGCGAAACTCTTCATCTTGGGTTCCACCCTCGTCGTTGGTCAGGGTGTTGCGATGGAATGCCGTGGCGATGCGAGTTTTGGTATCTGCATCGGTGAGAAGATCGCCTGCGATCTGCTCGAGGGTGAAGCGATCGAATGGCATGTCATCATTGAGCGCGCGAATCACCCAATCGCGCCAGGGCCAGATGTTTCGATGGCCATCCTGTTCGTAACCTTTGGTATCGGCATAGCGAGCCAGGTCGAGCCATGGGCTCGCCCAACGTTCTCCGTAGGATGGCAATGACAGTAGATGATCGAGCCAACGTTGCCATGCTCCCTCCGGATCATTGGCGTGATCAGCGAGATAGTTGTCGAGATCTGCCAATTCCGGGGGTAAGCCAGTCAAGTCGAGGGCAGCCCTGCGTGCGAGGATTTCTGGTGCTGCCGGGGCTGCTGCAAGGAGTCCTTGTTTCTCTAAGGCTGCATCGATGAAAGCGTCGATAGGGTGGGCTGTCTCTGTTGGCAAAGCGGGGAGCTGTGGGGCAATGAAGCTCCAGTGTTCCTGCCACTTTGCACCACCGTCGATCCACTCGAGGAGGATGGCTTTTTCACGATCATCCAAAGACTCATGAAAATCAGAGGGAGGCATTTGATCTTCAGGGTCAGCACTGGTGATGCGTTGTCCCAGCAAGCTGGCTGAGGAGTTTCCAGGAGTGATGACTTCGAGAGCTTCTTCCTCAAGATCGAGTCTCAGGCTGCCACGCCGGGTTTGCTGGTCTGGGCCGTGACAGGGTAGACAATGGCGCGAAAGGATGGGCCGCACGTCGGCGGCAAAATCGGGAGGATTGGATACGGAATCTGAGCCGCTCGCCACTGTCAGGCTGCAGGACATGGTGACTAGAATCAGCATTCCCAAACGGCGTCGCATCGAAACCGATCTCATCGAAACCTCCCGGCTGCCATTATCCAGCAAAACCGTGACGGATGAACGATGTAGTCAACGATGTCTTTAGCACAGGTTTAAGCGAAGAGCTGATCATTCGTTGGGTGCCAGCCGAAGAGACGATAGGCGGGAAGTAAGCGCTCCCATTCGTCGATGACTCGCTGACGAAACCCTCCGGAAGTGACGAAAATCGACTCTTTTTCGATTTGTTTCTCGATGTGAATCCAGTGTTCACCCGGAGTGAAGTGACTTCGTAGTGATTTCCATTCGATGTCATCGACCGTTTCACAAGGTCTTGAAGTCTTGTGGTCGTGGATCCTGAGTTGATAGCCTTTGAGGTTTTTCATCGCCGCACCGAGAGCTTCTCGGCATTCTTGCTTACCCATTTGGCGCCGCAGATTTTCTCCATCCCACCAAGCTTTTGGGTGGATCTTCAGCCCGATCATCAACCCTTGATGATGAATTTCCAAAACGAGGATGGCGTGGAAGTAATCACTACCGAGATCCTCGCCGATCCCTTGGCCAAGCCGTGCTTCTAAAACCTTACGCTCCTGATCTCCGCGGGAGAGATACACCCACTGACGATCGACCTTGAAGCTGTTGATTTTGTGGGGGTGGTGAAGACTTGCTCGGGAGGTGAAATCCCTGACGCCATCGGAGAGGACTTGAGCACCTTCCTTACCGATTTCATCGAGCTTTCGACGCACTTCGAGGCGTGCATCGTTGTACTCTGCGTTCCCCTGTACCCCGGGGGCAAATCTCTCAAATTCTCCAGGTTGAAACCGGTATCCCTCAGAGCTCATCTCTCGATCTTCCAATCCGTGCGATTTTGGTCGCTATCGAGGCCTGATTCGGGGGAATACCCCCGTTGGCCAAGTTGCCGAAGTTCGGGCAAAGGATTACTGTATAACGATATCCGTGGAGGGTTCAAGAGGACCCCGCGGTAACAGCCTGGACCGCCAGCCGGAAAGGCGATCGCCATGTCCAAACTGTCAGCATTTTCCCTCAAGGAGTGGATCGACGAACACCGTCATCTTCTCAAGCCCCCGGTGGGAAATCAGGTCGTCTGGAAGGACACTGATTTCATAGTCATGATCGTCGGTGGGCCGAACTTGCGCAAAGATTACCACATCAATGAGACAGAGGAGTTCTTCCACCAGTTGGAGGGGGATATGGTCCTCCGTATCAAAGAGGATGGGGAAGAGAGAGACATCCATATCCGTGAAGGAGATGTCTTCTTGTTACCACCGGGAATCCCTCATTCACCTCAGCGGGGTGAAGGCACTGTAGGTATGGTGGTGGAGCGCAAGCGACCCGAAGGCGTCGAGGATCAGTTCGTCGTCTATTGTGATGTTTGCGAACATGAGGTCCTCCATGCCCAGTTTGTCCTCACCGACATCGTTGGCCAGTTAAAGCCTTTGTTGGGTAACTTTTGGGCCAGTGAGGATCAGCGGACCTGTTCCAAATGCGGAGCTGTGGTTCAGCCAGTCAACTAGGCGACGTCGAGTTTCTCTGAGTTAGCGGTTTACCGCCCTACTGTTTACTTCCTCTTTGACTAAAGAGTTTCCGGGAGACCTCCATGTCCCTCAAAATTGATTTGCATACTCACATCCTGCCACAGCAGTGGCCTGATCTCGCCCAGAGGTACGGCTACGATGGCTTTGTTACCATCGAACACCATGCACCTTGCTGTGCGAGGTTGTGGAAGGATGGCAAATTTTTTCGTGAAGTCGATGATCGTTGCTGGAGTCCCGAACGAAGGATTCAGGACTGTGACCAGCAGGGAATCGATGTTCAAGCGCTCTCGACTGTCCCTATCATGTTTAGCTATTGGGCTAAACCAGCGGACGCCCTCGACTTGTCAAAGTTGCTGAATGATCACATCGCCGAGGTGGTCAAAGATCATCCGCAGAGATTTGTTGGCCTCGGGACGGTACCACTGCAGGATCCAGAATTGGCATGCCTGGAGATGGACCGTTGCGTCGATGAGTTGAAGTTTCCGGGATTACAGATCGGAACCCACTGTGGTGAATGGAACCTGGATGCCCCCGAGTTGTTTCCGGTTCTTGAACACGCAGCACGCAGGGGAGTGTCGATCTTCGTTCACCCTTGGGACATGCTCGGTGCAGACCGATTGGGCTCATACTTCTTACCGTGGTTAGTGGGAATGCCTGCCGAGACCAGCTTGGCTATCTGCTCGATGATCTTTGGCGGGGTCTTCGATCGACTTCCCGATCTGAAGATCTGTTTTGCCCATGGTGGTGGGTCCTTCCCAGGAACCCTTGCCCGTATCGATAAGGGCTACAAGGCGAGGCCAGATCTTTGCGCTGTCAATGGGTGCGGGACACCGAGTGATTACATCGGACGCTTTTATCTCGACACTCTGGTCCACGATCCCGACATGTTGCACCAAGTGATGGACATGTTTGGAGTCGATAAGTTGGCCTTGGGGAGCGACTATCCATTTCCTCTTGGAGAGGATCACCCCGGAGCGATGATCGAAGCGATGGAAAGACTGACTCAATACGAACGGGACAGAATGATCGGCGGGACTGCGTTGGAGTTTCTTGGCCTCGCTGCTGAGGCGTTCGCCGCAAATGGTGGAGGTCAATCCTGATGACTCACCTTGAAAAAGCGCAGCGGTTGGAGAATGAAGATCCGGTCAAAAGTCGCAGAGATCGATTTCATGTTCCGCGGGGAAAGAATGGCGAAGAGCTCGTTTATTTCTGCGGTAACTCCCTCGGTTTGATGCCAAAGCAGGTGGAAGCAGATCTTCAGGCAGAGCTGGAGGATTGGCGTGATCTTGCCGTCGATGGCCACCACCACGCTCGGCGTCCTTGGTTTCCATATCACGAATCATTCAGGGAAACGGGAGCTCGGCTAGTAGGAGCAAACCCTGGAGAAGTCGTCTTCATGAACACGTTGACGGCTAATCTCCATTTTTTGATGGCTTCCTTCTACAGGCCGAATGGGAAAAAGACCCGTATTCTCTCCGACGCGCCGACCTTTCCCTCGGACATCTATGCTTTGCAATCACAGATTCGCTGGCATGGAGGCGACATCGATCGGGATATGTTGGTTTTGCATCCCAAAGAAGGAGCGAGTTGCCTCGAAGATGATGACATCGTTGCGGCGATCCATGAAAACGCGGATGAGATTGCAATGGTGATGCTTGCAGGGGTGAACTTTCTCACAGGGCAAGCGTATGACTTGAAAGCGATCTCGGCCGCATGCCAGCAACATGCAATTCCCTTCGGTGTGGATTTGGCCCACGCTGCCGGGAATCTGCATTTGAAGCTTCATGAGGATGGCGTCGATTTTGCGGCTTGGTGCACTTACAAATACGTCAACTGCGGTCCCGGTGCGGTCGCCGCGGCGTTTGTCCATGAAAAGCATGCCAACGATAAAGACCTCGTACGTCTTGCCGGTTGGTGGGGCAATGATCCAGCAACTCGCTTCCAGATGGATGAGATGACAGATTTCGTTCCTCACCCGGGTGCCGAGGGTTGGCAAGTCTCGAATCCTCCCATCTTTTCAATGACACCTCTTCATGCTTCTTTGGCCATTTTCGATGAGGTTGGAATTGGTTCTTTGAGGGAGCGGTCACTGCGAATGACAGGATTCCTTGAGGAGTGCATCCGTGAAATCGGAGATGATCACTACTCCATCATCACCCCTTCCAATCCGCAAAGCCGTGGGTCGCAAATTTCTTTGCGCGTGCATGAGAATGCACCGGCTCTGCGAGAATCACTTCAGGAAGCGGGTATCGTCACTGACTTCCGACCACCGGACGTGATCCGAATCGCACCGACGCCTCTGTACAACACCTATGAAGAGATCGCACGATTCGCTTCCGTCCTCAGTGAGCGAGCAGGAGTGGGTTCCTGAGATGACTGCAAAAAATATCGTCATCGTCGGAGGTGGGCTCACAGGAGCTTTGGCTGCACTTGCCCTGGCCAGGGATGGCCATCGAGTCGATCTCTACGAGCGTAGAGGTGACATTCGTGATGCAACCATCGTTCATGGCCGCAGCATCAACTTGGCGATCTCCACTCGTGGATTGACTGCATTGGAAAGAGTTGGTTTGCGGCAGCATGCTCTCGACATGGCGGTGCCGATGCGGGGTAGGCGAATGCATGGCGAGGATCTTTCGACGACATTCCAGCCTTACTCTGCTGATCCCAAAGAAAACATCTACAGCATTTCCCGTGGGGGATTAAATCGATTTTTGATCGAACATGCTGCTGAAGAAGATAATGTCACACTTCACTTTGATCATCGTTGTATTGAAGTTGATCCCCGTTCAGGTGTGGTGACATTTAGCGACGATAAGACCGGTGAAACTGTCGAAGCTAGCGGTGATCTGGTGATCGGAGCTGACGGGGCGTATTCAGCGGTGCGGCAAAACTTGATGGTGGGGGATCTCTTCGATTTTTCCCAAGAGTACCTGAGCCATGGCTACATGGAGTTGTACATCCCTGCTGCTGAAGGGGGCGAGTTTGCCATCGAGAAGAACGCACTTCACATTTGGCCTCGCGGGCATTTCATGATGATCGCTCTACCCAACGACGATGGTTCATTTACAGGGACTCTCTTTTGGCCTCTCAAGGGGGACGCCGCATTTTCAAATCTCAAGGATGCTGAACAGGTGAAGAGATTCTTCAAGGAGTGGTTCCCCGATGTACCTGTTTTGGTTCCTGATTTGGAGGAGCAGTATCTATCTGGGAGTCCATCCTCTCTAGTGACGATTCGCTGCCAACCGTGGGTCGTCGGGAAGACTGTTCTGGTGGGTGATTCGGCCCATGCCATCGTTCCCTTCTATGGACAGGGGATGAACGCAGGATTTGAGGACGTAAGAATATTATGTGAGCAGCTGGAGGAGCGTCCGGAAGATCTCGAAGCAGCTTTGAAGTCGTACCAAGAGTTGAGAATCGGCAATGGCAACGCGATTGCGGATTTGGCGTTAGCTAATTTTTATGAGATGCAAGATCATGTGGCCAAACCGCTCTTCTTACTCAACAAGAAGTTTTCAAACCTTCTTCAGAAGTTGTTTCCAGGGTGGTACCGTTCTCTCTATTCGATGGTTAGCTTTTCGAATACTCCTTATGAGGAGGCGGTTCGGATAGCAAGATCACAGGATCAGGCGATTCGATTCATCTTTCCGCTGCTGGCTTTAATCATCGTGGCGGCGATAGTCTGGAGTTTGACATGACCCTTACCTACCACGATTACCTCTCGATACCTCAGCTTCTTGAAATTCAGACGCCAAGATCTGAACCGGCGGAGCACGATGAGACCCTTTTCATCATCATCCATCAAACTTATGAACTGTGGTTCAAGCAGTTTCTCCATGAGCTAGATCGTGCAGAATTTTGTCTCGATGCCGATGATCTTTGGGGATGTATCGCAACTCTAAAAAGAATGCGCATGATCTTGAAGACCTTGGTCCAGCAGGTGGATATTTTGGAGACGATGACCCCTTTGAGCTTCGTCTCATTCAGGGATCGTCTTGATACTGCTAGCGGCTTTCAGTCAGTACAGTTTCGCATCATCGAATTCCGACTTGGTCACAAACGACAACGAATTCTTGATATGACCCCAAAGGGTGTGCCCTTACGGGAAGAGCTGGCAGAGTCCTTTGAGAAAAGAAGCTTGCTCGACGTTCTTAATGGTTTTCTATCTCGGAGTGGTTGTGACATTCCGGGAGAGGTTCTCGAGAGGGATGTCAAAGAAGCTAATTCCGCCAACGAGGGCGTTCAAAGAGAGCTACTTCGGATGTATCGGGAGAAGCCTGACGTCTCAGTGCTATTGGAGCTCTTGACCGATATCGACGAAGGAATTCAAGAGTGGCGTTACCGCCATGTAAAGCTGGCGGAGAGAACCATCGGCGCAAAGATTGGCACTGGTGGCAGCGATGGAGTCGAGTTCCTTAAGAGAACTCTCTTTACTCCACTGTTCCCTGACCTGTGGGCGATCCGCTCCGAAATGTAGGAGGCCTTTGGACCTGATCGACATCTCTCCACTGCTGAGTACTGATACCGCGGTTTTTCCCGGTGACACCCCGTTGCAGAGGGAAGTGCTCATGGATCTCCATGCGGGCAACCATTTGACTTTATCGACACTCAAATCGACGGTTCACCTTGGTAGCCATCTCGATGCACCGAGTCACTACGATCCTGATGGAGTCTCTATCGAAGAGGTCGATCTATCCCTGTGCGTGGGAAAGTGCCAAGTAATTCAAACGAATTCGAAATTAGGAGAAGAGATTTTTGCAGAAGATCTGGAAGAGCAGCCGCAGTGTTCCAGGGTTCTGCTGAAGACAGGAAGCCATCCCAATCCTGATCATTGGGGAGGTGATTTCAATGGAGTTTCGCCCGGTTTGATCGATGAGTTGGCGCAACAAGGAGTCAAGCTTCTCGGAGTTGACACGCCCAGTGTGGATCTTGCTGATTCAAAAGATCTCTTGGCGCACGCAGCATGTCGCCGAGGAAACATCTGGATCTTAGAGGGGCTCGTGTTAGAGAAGGTCGATCCTGGTTTTTATGAGTTGATCGCCTTGCCACTACCGTTGAAAGGCTTCGACGCTTCTCCAGTGCGGGCAGTATTGCGCAAATGGAAACAGGATTCTTGAATGCACGCGGATAACGAGGCGGGTGATTTTCACAAGCCAGTGGTGATCGCCTTCCTCGTGTGGGTCACACGGCAACACGATGATGCCTTGGTCACCTTGTGTGGGCTAAAATTGGTGAAGTCCTCATTGAGGGTTGGCAATCTCATCGAGGTGTTTCAACACTCCGCTGAAGATTGGGCGCTGGCAAATGCCCATGTCGATAATCTTACACCTGGATCCGCTGAAGAATCTGAATTGATACACATCGGTTTTTTAGAGGTGACCGGATTTGACTCTGAGGCCGTCTCTGAAATTCGCAAGCAGTTGTCGATCTAGGGTAAGCGCAACCGCGTCGATTCCTTTGGCTCGATGAAGAGAGTCGCTGCAGCCGGCCCACTATCCAATTGAGCACGGATTTCATATTGGCCAGGAGAAAGGGTTACTCTACTCGATCCTCGTGGACCAGTCGTTCTTTGAGCCCAGGCATCAGGGATCTCCGGAGCAGAAAGTGGAACGATGGTGAACGGATAATTTGCCAAGACTTCTCCATCCAGCGCGACGAGAGTCACGGTGACCTCTCCCGCTGGTTGAAGTGTCGCTTTCACAGGAAGTGGATAGTCAGAAGGTCCAGTCGAGAAGAAGTAGGGTGTCCAACCCCTTTGGTACACGACTCCGACCCCACCCGTTCTGGGCCACAAAAATGTTTCAGGTTGCTGGGTTCGCTTTAGGGGTGACATCTCACCGTTGTCAGCAAGCAGGTATACAGGAACATTGGTCAGAGAAGGTTGGCTGTATTCATCTTGTGCAGCGTAAACCGTCACGGAGAGTTCGGTGGCACCGTCAAACTGGAACTCCTCGAATTGATTCCCGGTGACCTCGAAGCTTTTGTTTTGAGCGAAGACTCGCTCCGGAAGTTGTAAGAACACCCATTTGTAAGTGCCGTGTGGAACATCTTCGACAACGAAACGTCCATCTTCGTCGGTGGAGAATGAAAATGGGCGTGGACCGAAGAGACTTCCTTGAAGTCCCACCACAGACTCGCCGAGGGGGCCGATGACTCTTCCCTCGATTCGCCCTGTGTTTAATCTCAGAACAACTTCACTATCTTGAAAGAGTTCTTCCTCATGGGTGGTACCTTCTCCATTGCCGAGAGGAGAGGTCCAAATGAATCTCCACAAGCCTGGTCCTGGGAGGAGTGCTTCAAAGCGACCATTTTCAGCTACGGGTATCGTTGCGGAGGCTTGTGTCTCGCGGCACCAAGTTTGCACAGTGCCACCTGCAACCGTTTCCTGATTTCGGAGAATGATTCCTCTGACCTGGATAGAGGGTCCTAGCTGGAAGACTAAATCCCGTTCTTCACCTTCTCCGATTTCAATCTCTCTTCGAGCCAGGATTCTGGATCCTGAACGCACGCTCACCATGTGCCTGCCTGCGATGAGACCGCCTAGCCTTCGTGAAGTTCCATCCAGCGATACTGGAGGAACCGGAACCGCTGCACCCATCTCTCTGGGAGTTCTCGGTTCAATGAGGCGACTCTCGACAAGCATGTCTTCCAGGAATTCGGTATTGGGAGATTCGACACTGACCCAGAGCACGCTCTCTGGGGCGATGGCAAGGAGCAATTCTCCGGGAGGAGTATTGGAACTGGCGGAGCCCAAATGAATGGCATCTTCACCCCAGTGCCAACGAGCCGGTGCGTACCCTTCGGCGCGCACTGTCACTGAAGCCTGATTGACTTCGGGGACCTCGACAGAAAAGTATCCTCCCGATCGAGTTCGGGAATGACCAAGGGGAACAGAGCCTTTGAAATTTCTGAATGCCACTGTCGCTTCAGGTACCGGTAGGCCCGTTGAGATATCGATCACTTGTCCGGCAAAACGTGTCGTTGGTCCCACTGGTTTGGAGGGCCTGCTACTGACCGAGGAGACATCGTTCCCTTGGGGGTCATCCACGCTTCCTGATTCTGATTCAGAATTTTGGGAGGAGTTGACATCCGGATAGTCTTCTAACGGCGGAGTATCACCGAGAAAGAATCTACCGATGAAGAGGGCAAGGCCGCCGACCAGTATCAAGACTATCGCTAGGACTCGCTTGTCGATGGTGATCAAAAAAGATCTCCCTACCCCCGGGGTGCATGAACGATCACTTTCAACTCGACGGCTATGGGTGTGGGAAGAGCTCCCACTTCCACAGTCGTTCGACACGGTCGAATTTCACCGAAGTACTCTTCGTAAACACGATTGAAGACGGCAAAGTCTTTTTTCATGTCAGTCAGATAGACGGCAACGTCGACCACCTCGTTCCAATGAGCCCCGGCATCTTCGACCACTTTCTGGACGTTTTCGAAGCAGGAGCGACACTGGGTTTCGATACAGTAGTCTACGATGTTTCCGTCTTCTGAGAGGGTGACCCCCGGAATCTCCTTCGTACCCCTCGATCTGGGCCCTACACCGCTCAAAAAGATAAATTCTCCGGCCCGGCGGGCATGGGGATAGGGGCCCACTGGCTCTGGTGCCCTTTCGCTATCGGTGACGTGATCGTTCATCAGTTCCCTTTCAGGAGGATTCAGGATTGAGTGTCAAATCGGACACAGATATTGGTCGGTTCCTGGAAGAAGCGCAGTGAATCAGTGCCTCCTTCGCGACCAACACCACTATCTTTGACTCCGCCAAAGATGGTTCGAAGATCTCTCTTCATCCAGCAGTTGACCCATACGGTTCCCGCCTCAATTTTTTCAGAAAATCGTAATGCACGATCGACGTCTTGAGTCCACAGGCTCGCTGCGAGTCCGTAGCGAACACCGTTGGCCAGCTGGAGGGCTTCCTCTTCATCCTTGAAGGTCAGTACCGAAGCAACGGGACCGAAGATCTCTTCTTGGTTTGTGGTCGCGGAATGGGAGAGACCCCGTATCAATGCTGGAGTTAAAAAGTAACCATTCTTACATCTTCCTTCTGGTGAGACCCTCTCTCCGCCGACAAGGATTTCTCCGCCCTCATCACGAGCGGTTTGAAGACAGGATTCAACTTTGGATAGATGGTCTGCGGAGACGAGTGCACCCATCATGGTGTTTTCAACCAAAGGATCTCCGATAACCATCTCTGTGATTCTCTTTTGTAGTCGTCCGGTGATTTCTTCCGCGATACTTTCGTGGATTAAGATTCTAGAACCGCAAAGGCAGATCTGACCTTGATTGGAGTAGGCGGCTCGAAACGCTCCTTCGACTGCTGAATCGATATCGGCGTCTTCAAAGATGATGGTTGGATTTTTACCACCCAACTCCAGAAGAGTCTTTTTGAATGTTGGTGCTGCTTGTTGGCCAATCGCTGCCCCAGTAGCTGTTCCGCCAGTGAAAGAGATCGCAGGAATATCCTCATGCCCAACGATGGGAGAACCCGCTTCAGGGCCAGTGCCGTGGACGATGTTCAATACCCCCGGTGGAAAGCCGACATCGATGGCGATTCTCGCCAAAAGATCTGCAGTGACAGGCGTGACTTCAGAGGGCTTGCCAACCACCGTGCAACCCGCTGCCAAAGCAGGGGCGATTTTCCAGGTGAAGAGATATAGGGGCAGGTTCCAAGGTGAAATACAGCCAGCAACGCCAACTGGACGACTGACGGTTACATTGAGTAGGTCATCCCCCGGTAGTCGGGTTCTGAAAGCTTCTTCATGTTGGTAACGGGCTGCTCCGGCAAAGAACCTCAGGTTTGCAGCGGCGCGGGGGATATCCAAGGACTTCGACACCGATATCGGTTTACCGTTGTCGATGCTTTCAGCCCGCGCGAGGGACTCGAGATTTTCTTCAATTCCTCGTGCAAGATTTTCAAGGTGAAACCCTCTTACCTCCGCTGAAAGATTCCCCCATGAGTTCATCGCTTCCTTAGCAGCGGTGACTGCTAGCGTGACATCCTTTGAATCGCTGGCAGGCAGTGATCCTAGGATTTTTCCAGTTGCAGGTTCGTAGTTTTCCAAAGATTTGCCACTGGAGGCGGGAATTCTCTCACCTCCAATGTAGTTCAATACTTCAGAGAGATTTTCGAGGTCCATGCTCATTCCTTTCAGGAACGATTCGCGCTCAAATCATATTCAGCCTGCCACCATCAACAGGTAGGCAAACTCCGCTGATGTAAGCAGCGGCTGGTGAGCACAAAAACGCGACCGCAGAACCGATCTCTGAAGCCTCTGCCAGCCTTCCTAAAGGAATGGAAGATAACCATGCCGATTTAACTTCTTCTGGGGTGACACTACTTGAAGCGGCCCTTTTTTCCATCAACTGACTAAGTCTGGCGGTGTCGGTAAATCCTGGCAGGACACTGTTGATAGTAATGCCGTGGGGGCCGAGTTCTTTAGAAAGAGTTTTGGACCAAGAGGCGACAGCTCCCCGGGTAGTATTGGAAACTCCGAGTCCTTGGATCGGTTCTCTGACTGAAGTTGAAATGACATTGACGATGCGACCATAGCGACTCTTTATCATCCCCGGCACCAGCTCTTGAACAAGAAGATGGTTACAAACGAGATGTCGAGTCATCGCAGCGGCAAATTCATCGGAGTTTGCTTCGAAGAGAGGCCCGCCTGGTGGACCACCAGAGTTGTTGACCAAAATTTGGTAGGCACCCGAAGAATCGATCTTTTGACGGATCAGTTCTCTTAGTTGATCTGGGTTATCGAAGTCGGCCACGAGGATGTCGTGATTTGAACCGGGCAGTTTTTCGACTGCATGATTCAGGTCGGAAGCGTTGCGGGCACAAAGAGTGACTCGTGCACCATGGCTGGCCAATTCAATTGCGCTGGCAAGACCGATTCCCTGACTACTCCCGCAAACCAGTGCGGATTTGCCATCCAATGAGATGTCCATATGTTTCCCTTCTCGAACTTAAGGGTGATCTTATCCGACATACCAAGGATTTGGAGTGTACTTGCGTGGGAGGTCTACTTTAGGGGAAGGAAGCGATCAGTCCGATATCTCAGTAACCTGGCTTAGTGACGAATCAGGGGCAGGGAGGAGACTCACAGCTGAGTATGGAGAAGTCGGACCCACAGATTGGAAATGGCATGGGAGGTGGACTACCAGCGGAGAAAAGAAATGTGGCTAAATAAGCGAAATCAGCCACATCGAGCTGATCGTCAGTTGTCAGGTCTGCGGCAGATAGACAAGAAATTGGGGAATCGAGGAACAGGAATTCCAATAACAGAATACCGTCAGCGACATCAGCGATGAGATCCAGATTCAAATCTCCCCTGATAAAGTTGGGATTGCAGCTATCTGGGACCCCATTTTGATCAAAATCTTCTACGTCACCCAAAAATATTTCTAGAAGGTCCATAACTCCGTTGCCATTACAGTCAGATTGTTGCCATTCGGCTTTTTCTACGAGCGCCAGTAAATCAAAAGAATCGATAACAAAGTTGGCATCGAAGTCATAAAACTCGAATCCGCTTTGGATGGGATTCGAAGAAGTTGTACGCATGGTGCAAAATTCAAAAAACTCTGTGAACGGAAATTTTCGATCGTCATCTTCATCCCCTAATAGATGCTGGTGGGGGAGTTTCCACTTTTTATTCATGGGGACTGATGAAAATGACCTTTTTGATCCATCTGGGTAAATGACCCGTACCATTTCGATGAGATGACCCTCTGGAACTCCATGGTGGAAGATCCACTCCGATTCCGATTTGTAGTGCCGACCGGTGGTCTTCTGATCAAAAAAGATGGGCTTCATGTTATTTCCATACACTTCGATTTTGCTGCCAATCGCATGGTAGTTAGGAAACATGAAGAGAGGTTCGAATTTAAAGTAGTTGGCATCAGGCATGTCAGGGTGAAGAAACACCTTCAGGTAATCGAAGGAACTCTGATTGATCAAGTCGATGTCTCCATCGTTATCGATGTCCCCTTTGACCCAGCAGGAGCTGAAGTTTTGAACATTGAGCCCCAGTTCTGGTGCCATGTCCTCCCAGGGAGTTGTCTGTCCTTGTTCAAAGAACCGATCGGGTAGGCTTGAATCTGCCACCAGCAGATCCAAATCTCCGTCGAGTCCGTGATCCATAAAAAGACAACCCCAGCTGACTCCCCCTTCATTGACACCATATTCGACAGACAGGTCTTCAAAAACGAAGTTGCCCCTGTTGATCAAAAGAGGGTGGGGGGAAGTCGTATTCGTTACGTAGATGTCTGGGAGACCATCCAGATTAATGTCACCTGTACAGACCCCCATCGAATCGACTGATACGGAAGAGATGTTTGAAAAGTAGGTACCCAGAACCGAGTCGTTATTGATGAGAAAGCGATTCACAAATCCCAGCGCGATTCCGCGATCATTCGAGATGTAGAGATCTAAATCCCCATCGAGGTCGTAGTCATGAGGCATGATTTGAAAAGTCGGTTCTACTAATTGTAAAATAGGTTGTGGAGCAGGAATAAAGAAACCGCTTTGGTCATTGTAATACAATTGGTTCCACGATTGTTGTCCAACGGCAGATCCACATGAGACCACCAAGTCTAGCCATTGATCGCCATTGAGATCGCAAAAGGTTACGCCGGTTGTTCGCGTTGCAAGCGGTGTCGGCGTTGGGGTGGTCCAGGTATGTGGTGTAAAATTCAAGTCACCTTGATTCAATAAGATCGCATCTGGTGAGTTATGACATCCTACGTATAGGTCGAGATCCTGATCGCCATCGATATCACCTGCTGCAACGCAACTCGGATTTACAATTGGGAAAGTTCCTGGTGGAGGGGTTCGATCGATGAAGTATCCAGCGCCATCGTTTTCCAGGATTTTTAATGCTGAACCTACTGCGGTCGCGATCAGGTCAGGATCCCCATCGCTATCAAAATCTACGAGTGCCAATCCGGATCCAAAAGTGCCCACCGAGGATGTATAAACAGTTATTCCTCTTACACTGGAATCTTCGATAAAAGGTGGATGTTGGGCTGGCAGCCAACTTGGGATGCAAATTGGCAACAAAGAAAGCGCCAGGGTGAACAGGACCCATGGGCCCCAAATAGGCCCCGGGCCTGTTGCGAAGTTGTCTCGCATGACCCACCTTTATGAGATTTTGGAGATCTCGCCATGCACGATGTCATGCTCAACAGCCGCTGAGGCTGGCGGCGAATTTTCATCGGCAAGATTTCTCCCAGAGCCGGTTGGTCGATAGTTTCGACCAACTATCAGATATATGAATTGTAGCATGAATTGCCCAAAACTCAATTGTGTAGAAAAAGCAGCTGTAGGCTATTTCAAGTACTTTGGGGGGAGATTAGGAAATTAGTTCTGACGATCAAAGCGTTGAAGGATCCACTCGGAGATGGTGTTAAGAACCTCTTGCGAAATGGTTTCTTCAATTTTTGCGTATTCGCTGACGGTACCAGTTTCACAATTTTGAAACAGGTGATTGAGGTTTTCAAAAATGCGAACTTCATGATCAAACTCAGCGAGTGAAGGATTCTTGAGAAGCTGTTGGATTCTTTCGACATTGGAATCCCAGGGTACTTGCAGATCTTTTTTACCAAAGATCAATAAGTGAGGAGTACGAATCCTTTTGATTGCCCACTCCGGATCGTAACGGATAAACCATCGAATCCATGGGATCGATACCTGAGCTGAGATTCGAGCTTTGTCTTCTTCTGAAATCTTCATATCAGCGGCGATAATGTCTTTGATTCGTGCCGTGGCATGAGATTCAACTCTCGCTCTAACAGGATCCTTTGTTGTTTCTTGTTCTGATGCTGCAGGAGCTTCAAGAATCGCCGAAAATATTTTCCTGTTGAGTTCAAGGGCTGAATCAAGGGTTGCATCGTCCAGCCCTTCTGCCTTGGAAAGAGCTCTATTTTGATCGAGTAGTAATTGATCACCACGTACACCAGGACCAGCAAGGCTAATGATGAAACTGGGATTGGGTTGATCTTCGTCCTCTGCAAGCGCGGCAATCAATTGAGCGATGACTGCACCTTCGCTATGACCGAGGTATCCGATCGAATCACCGATGACTCCATCAGCGATGGCGCCATTTTCGTCTTTAATTTGAAAGTGCTGCTCTGCTTCGCTGGCGAGCTGATAGAGAGTCTGTGCCAACTTCATATAGTCGAATGAGGTCGCGAGATTCTGGTTTTCGAGAGGCGGGGATTCACTGATTCCTGGATCGTCGTACCGAATGCTCGCGATTCCCTTACGAGCCAGATCATCTGCGATCACTCGAAATGGATGGTGCCCAAAGAGGGTACTATCACGATCTTGTGTACCGGAACCCGAGATCAAGATGGCGACAGGGAAGGGACCACCGCCTTTCGGTACGGTAAGGGTCGCTCCGATAGGGCACCAACTGTCCTTATTCCCAACCCAGTGGAATTCCTGATACGGAAATGGTGGCTGGGGAGTTTGTGGGCGCTGCGGTTTTTCGACGTCTTCTTTGCGCTCTAACTTAAAGGGATATTTTCCAGGACCTTGAAGCATGATCCCGGACAATTCTTTTCCATCTTCAGAGAGGATCAGATCCAGGGTCAAAAAGACGGAAGATGCACACAATCTCAAACGGCGTTCGGCGACTTGATCGAAGCGATCAAAGGGAATCTCCTCGGGGCTCTGATCAGTACTGATCAGGTACCCCCGTACATTTGTATCCTCGATGACTTCAAGACTCAGAATCATCCGTAATTGAATTAGCTGGATGACCGCTTTGCCTTCGTAAAGCCCTGCAACTTCTGCAGCTAATTTGGCTGAAAGTCGAGTGCGCGGCGCAGTGCGGTTGAGTTTGAGGGGCATACTGATGCCACCTTGATTCCAAGTGCCTTGAATTTTTCCGCTATCAACATCCAGGAGTGCGTCACAAGTCGCTGATGTGGCAGGGACAGAAATAGTCAAAGTACCTTCCGGCTTGACTATCACATTGGCTGGTAAGCCATAGGAGTTTTGTTGGGGGGTGTCGACACTTCCGGACCAGCCAGAATCGGTCTTGTTTTCGAAATGGAAAGTCAACTCAACGGGGCCCAGTGCGCCCTTCCATGAGCCTGACAGATCCTGGTCCGCTGTGACGAGAGATCCATTCAGCAAGAGGCTCAATCCAAAACAAACAGTGTTGGCGAGCATCTTGAATTTCATCGATCAATCTTCCGTCGTTTTTTTAGTGGTTTTCTTTTTGGCGGCTTTCTTCGCAGTCTTCTTGGTGGTCTTCTTTTTAGCTTTCTTCTTAGCCGTTTTCTTTTTCTTCTTTTTGCCCTTCTTGGCATCCCGTTCGCGTTTTTCTAGGATGCGTTGGGCAGCTTCAGAAGAACTGATCTTTGCAGGGTCCATACCACTGGCAAGGGTGGCGTTGGTCTCACCATCGGTGGCGTAAGGACCAAAGCGACCATCTTTGATCTGAATGGTGGCTCCTTCGAGCTCGACCACATTTTCAAAGGTCTGGATCGGCGGTTTCGCGGCGGCACGGCCACGACGTTTCGGTTGTGACAACAAGATGCGACAACGCTCCTCATTGACCGTGAAGGGGTCATCCCCCTCCTCAAGGCTGCGCGTTTCCTTGCCCGCTTTCAGGTAGAGGCCATAGCGGCCATTGAAAACGCGGATTTCATCTCCTTCTGCGGAAGTCCCGACCGGGCGTCCCTCTTTGAGGATGAGAAGTTGGATGGCGATCTCAGCAGTGATCGATTCAGGTTCCATGTTGGGCAAGAGGGAAGCAAACTCCGGCTTCTCTTCACTGTCCGTATCTCCGCGCTGTACGTAAGGGCCGAAGCGTCCGCTTTTGAGGAAGATCGGTTTTCCAGTCGCGCTGCAGTGGCCCAAAGGCTCATCCCGTCGCGCTCCCGCCTGCAAAATCTCATCGATTTTTGCAGCGTCCAATTCGTCGGGAGGGAGTTCCTCGGGAATATTTCCGCGAACTTCTCCCGCTTCCAAATACGGACCGTATCTACCCACTCGAAGGATCACATCTTCATCTTGGAAGCGAACCGGATCGCCACCGGCATAAGGCATAGGGAAGCGACAGATCGCGGCTGGGTCGATGACTTCCATACCGCTTTCGAGCAAGCCTTCGAGGCCGGCCTCACCATTCCCTGACCAAAACTTCTTCAAGTACTCCTGAGTTTTGAGTTGGCCTTGGGCGATGCCGTCGAGGTCATCTTCCATTCGCTTGGTGAAACCGTAGTCGATGATTTGCGAGAAATGCTCCTCCATCAGGCGGACGACGGCAAAGGCGGTCCAGGTGGGGACCAATGCCTTATTGCGACGGAAAGAATACTGAGCGGATTGAATTCGATCGATGATGGAAGCGTAGGTACTCGGTCTTCCGATGCCACGTTTTTCCATCTCTTTGATGAGGCCTGCTTCTGTGTAGCGCCCAATCGCCTGGGTGCGATGCTCTTCAGGATCCAGTTCTGCCAAGGAAACGCTGTTTCCAACTTCCACTGCGGGAAGGATGGTTTCCTTGGTTCCGGCAGGGTCAGCGAGCATAAAGCCCTTGTTGTCGATCACCGTGCCGCGGGCTTGGTAGCGGGCTGCTTCTGCATGTTCTTCTTCGACTTCAACGATGACGGTTCTTCCGGTGGCCGGTTTCATCTGACTGGCAACGGTACGTTTCCATATCAGATCGTAGAGGCGAGCTTCGTCGTCTCCGACTTTGGCGGCAACTTCTTTGGGATCGTCAAAATCGGAAGGGCGGATTGGTTCGTGTTCACCGCCTGCATCCTTTGAGAGGTGATCAAAGTTCTTCGGTGCATGCTCATCGGCACCGTATTTCTTTTCGATCAGCGATCCGATCGCTTGCATCGCTTCAGGGGCGAGAACGTAGTTATCGGTTCGAACGTAGGTGATGAAACCCTTTTGGAACAAGGCATTGGCCGCGCGCATCGTCCTCGAGGGTGAGAAACCAAGGCGATTTGAAGCCTCCTGCTGCATACCACTGGTGATGAACGGCACGGGTGGTTTGCGCGAGTATGGTTTTTCCTCAATGGAGGAGATCTTGAAAGTGCCCTTTTCAAGGCGCTCTTTGAGGGCCGTCGTTTTAGCTTCGTCGAGAACGAGGCAGTTTGCCGATTCGCTCTTTAGTTTTCCGTCCTCACCAAAATCTTTGCTCTGGGCGATGGCTTGGCCACCTACGGTGAGTAACTTTGTTGAAAACTTCTCTTTAGAGCTGGTTTCAAAATCGGCGTCCATATCCCAGTAAACTGCGGGGACGAAAGCGAGGCGTTCTTTTTCACGTTCCACCAACAATCGGATGGCAACGGTTTGAACGCGACCAGCAGATAACCCCTGGGCGACCTTACGCCACAACAGATTCGATACTGGGTAACCATAAAGACGATCGACCATACGCCGCGCTTCTTGGGCTTCGACGAGAAGAGAATCGAGGTCCTCTGGTTCGGCGATCGCTTTTTCTAAAGCACTTTTAGTGATCTGTCCAAGACGCAATCGACGAACAGGGAGACCTTTTTTTGGTTTCAGGACTTGAAGGAGGTGCCAAGAGATGGCTTCTCCCTCACGGTCGGCGTCAGTTGCGAGGTAGAGTTCGCTCGCTTCACGCATTTGTTTGCGAATGGTACTGACCGTCGATTTCTTGTCATCGTCGAGAATGTAGATGGCTTCGAATTCATTGGTGATTCCGGTGACCACCTGCTGCTTCTTGTATTCCTCGGGAACCTGGCTCGCTTTAGATGGAAGATCACGGATGTGCCCGACACTCGCCTC
The DNA here is from genome assembly GCA_002167285.1 of Planctomycetia bacterium TMED53. Lineage (GTDB taxonomy): Bacteria > Planctomycetota > UBA8108 > UBA1146 > UBA1146 > UBA12191. Next base: position 43,868 of record NHDG01000067.1, on the reverse strand, counting down.
GACGACAAAATCGCCACCGAGGTACTTTTCGATCGTTTTGGCTTTGGTGGGTGATTCGACGATCACGAGCCGTTTTCCCATGCTTACCGGCCATCCCTTCTTTTTTCGCGACGGCGCCGAGGCGACGTTTAATTACGGGTAACTTGTATTCGGGGGTGGTTGCAAGGGATCTTTTTCAGCAGATCTACGACAGAATTGCCAAATTCGACGTGAATTCACCGAATACTACCCTTATACGGGGATGCAGGAAACCACCGAAGAATTTTAGAGAATCGCTGCCGGAGGTCAATTTGCCTGAGTTACCCGAGGTCGAAACGACGCGCAGGGGGATCGCTGATCGGATCCGGGGACTCCGGATCGACTCGGTTGAAGTGCGTCGTCCGCGGTTGAGATTACCGATTCCCGAGGATCTGAACTCACGTTTGGAGGGTGCGGAATGGCGGGAGACTCGGCGCAGAGCGAAGTTCTTATTGTTGGATTCGAACGTTGGATCCCTGCTGATCCATCTCGGGATGTCTGGAAGTTTGCGAATTACTGATCCGACCCAAGAGTTGCGGAAGCATGACCATGTGATCTGGAATCTACAGGGGGATCGCCAACTTCGATATCACGACCCGCGCCGCTTTGGCATCGTCACTTGGGCCGAATCAGCCGGAGAGCCCCACCCTCTGTTAAGGGATCTCGGCCCCGAACCGATCGGGGGGATCTCTGCTGAGGATCTCGGTGAGCACCTTTATCAGCAATCGAGAAAACGTAAAAAGAGACTGCGCGACTATCTTCTGGACGGTCGAGTCGTCGCCGGAGTCGGTAACATATACGCCAATGAAGCTGCTTGGCGGTCGGGGATCCGACCAGATCGCGCCTGCGGGCGAATCTCCAAGGATCGTTACCTGAGCCTTGCCGGCGAAATCCAACGGGTATTGCAAATCGCAGTCGATAAGGGTGGGACCACCCTGAGGGATTTTGTCGATCCGGAAGGTCAGCCGGGTTACTTCCAGCATACCTTCGAAGTCTATGGGCAAGAGGGGGAGGAGTGCTCTCGCTGTGGCGGAGAAATCACCCGTGACGTGGTATCCCAGCGATCCATCTTCTTCTGCAGGGGTTGCCAAAGGTAGTATTCCCTCTTCGGGTCTGCTTCCCCCAGCCGCTGCAGGGGCCTAAAATCGCCCATTGCGAAGCCTGCGAAGCGCGCAGGAAATCCCCAGACCCCCAGGGTCACGAATTCAAGGAGTCCATCCGTGGAAAAGATCAAGGTCGATAACCCCGTCGTCGAACTCGACGGTGATGAGATGACCCGTATCATTTGGCAATTCATCAAGGATCGTCTGATCCTTCCTTACGTTGACGTAGAATTGAAGTACTTCGATCTCGGCATTCAAAAGCGCGATGAAACTGATGACCAGATCACCATCGATGCTGCCGAAGCAATCAAGGAGTACGGAGTTGGCGTCAAGTGCGCCACCATTACTCCCGATGAAGAGCGGGTGGATGAATTTGGTCTTAAGAAGATGTGGCGTTCACCGAATGGAACGATTCGCAACATTCTCGGCGGAACCGTATTCCGCGAGCCCATCATCTGTGAAAACGTTCCCCGCCTCGTTCCCGGCTGGACTCAGTCTATCGTCATCGGTCGCCATGCTCACGGTGACCAATACCGAGCCACTGATTTCCTCGTTCCGGGTGCAGGAAAGTTGACGATGACTTTCACCCCCGAAGAGGGTGGAGATCCGATGAACTTCGATGTGATGCAGTTCGAGGCTCCAGGAATCGCCATGGGGATGTACAACCTGGACGAGTCGATTCGTGGCTTCGCACGAGCATGTATGAACTACGGATTGCAGCGCAAGTGGCCCGTCTACCTGTCGACCAAAAACACCATTCTCAAAGCCTACGACGGTCGCTTCAAAGATCTGTTCCAGGAAGTCTTCGACAATGAGTTTAAAGCTGCATTCGAAGATGCCGGCATCGAATACGAGCACCGTTTGATTGACGACATGGTTGCTTGTGCCATGAAGTGGTCCGGAGGATTTGTCTGGGCCTGTAAAAATTACGATGGCGATGTTCAGTCGGACACCGTGGCGCAAGGATTCGGATCACTGGGATTGATGACCAGTGTTTTGATGACCCCCGATGGAAATACCGTCGAAGCAGAGGCGGCTCACGGGACAGTCACACGCCACTATCGTGAGCACCAAAAGGGAAATCCGACTTCGACCAATCCCATCGCCAGTATCTTTGCTTGGACCCGTGGCTTTGCCCACAGGGCGCGCATGGATGGCAATGACGACTTGAAGCAGTTCGCCGAAGATCTTGAGGCGGTTTGTATCGAGACCGTCGAAGCAGGACACATGACCAAGGATTTGGCACTTTTGGTTGGAGGGGATACACCCTTCCTGACCACTGAAGAGTTCCTCGCCAAGTTGGATGAGAATCTGCAGGCGAAGCGAGGCCAAGCTTCCTGATTACTGGCGTCGATCCCGACTTCAGAAATTGAAGTCGGGATCGATTCTCCTTCCGCAGGGGCAGGAGTTGACGTGATTCAATATATCGACCTGCATACCGAGGGTGAGCCGACCCGTGTGATCACCTCGGGGTTTCCTGACCTGGGAGCGGGATCGATTCGTCAACGCTGTGAATTCATGAAGAAGAATTTTTCTGAGTTGTGCTCGGGGATCGTTCGCGAGCCCCGAGGGCACGAGGCGATGGTCGCGGCTTTACTTCTTGAGCCGGTAGATCAAAGCTGTGATCATGGGGTTATCTTTTTTAACAATGTGGGTCCTCTCGGAATGTGCGGTCACGGCACCATGGGAGTTGTTCGCGCATTGAAGGACCAGGGATTGATCAATTCCGAAAAGGTCTCCTTCGAAACTCCCGCAGGAATTGTCGAAGCTCGCATTGACGACGGGGGGCGAATCTCCGTGGTCAACGTTGAGAGCTATTGTCATCGCAAAGATGTGGAGGTGATCACCTCCTCAGGTCGAAAAGCGGTAGGAGATATCGCCTGGGGTGGAAACTGGTTCTTTATCTCGGAAATCAAAGGTTTGTCTCTGGAGATGCAGGAGCTGGGGAGTCTGAAAGATTACGCTGCCGAGATCCGAGCAGCTCTCGACTTGAATGAGATCTGTGGTGAAGGTGGAGCTTGCATCGACCACGTCGAGTTGCATGAGAACCTTGAACGAGATCGACCGGGAGTTCGCAGTTTCACTCTTTGCCCGGGGATGGAGTGGGATCGTTCCCCATGTGGAACAGGAACCAGTGCAACTTTGGCTTGCATGGTCGAACGAAACGAAATCAACGAGGGCGAAGTTTGGACCCAGGAGAGCCTTCTCGGTAGCCGCTTTGAGGCTACTTGGGAATCTGGGAGTAAAGGAATCATTCCGACGATCAGTGGTAGGGCATGGCCATCTTCAAAGGGCGAGTTGATCTTCGAAGAAGATGATCCCTTTCGAAATGGTTTTCCCAGCTAGAGCAAAGACTCACCGGCCATTAGGCTCGGGAGCAGTCCGATTTATTTTTTGAGGCTTCAAGAAGGGAGTGTTGATAGTGTTGAGCATCGCCATCGATGTCACAGCCGCGTGCACTCCGAAGCCGACAGGAATCGGTAGGTACACCGAGGGTTTGACATCTGCTCTCTCTCGCCGGCAGGTTTCCCTGCAGATTGGTACCCGCTGCTCCCACTTTCATCTTCGGCAACATCGTTTGAGTGTAGAGCGCTCTCGCAGATTTTGGATTCAGGAACCACTTTGGCCACTCACACGGTCCGCGGATGTAATTCATGTGACCGATTCGCGAGTTCCACGCTGGCCCCTTCTCAATGGCAAAATTCCTACCGTGGCAACACTGCACGATGTGTTCCACATCCTTCCTGGAATGACCCAAGGAGAACGATTTTCTACCGAAAAATTTGCACAGAAAAAAATAGATCGATATCGCCAGATCGCCAGAGATTGCAGTCGCATCATCGCGGTCAGCGGCACAACCAAAGACGACTTTCTCGAACATATCGATTGTGACCCAGAGAAAGTAGAGGTGGTGCATCACGGAATCGATGAGAACTTCTTTAAAGGTGGATTTGCGGATCAGAAGTTACTCGAGGAAGTAGGGATCCCTGCGGGGGGGGTCGTCTACGCAGGGGATTTTTCACAACGAAAAAACCTCGATGGAATCGTGGAAGGATATCTGAAAGCGGATTTGGATATCGACACCCCGTTGATTCTGATCGGAGAGTCCACCTATGGCTCTACTGCGTTGCAGAAAAAAATTGATGTCGTCGATAAGGGGAGGATTCTGCGCTTCGGTTGGTTGAATCAAGATCAGCTAGCCGCTGCCTACCGCTCTTCACGAGCCCTCCTCTTTTGCACCCACTACGAAGGCTTTGGTTTGCCCATCCTTGAGGCATTGGCGTGTGGTACCCCAGTGGTGATATCGAATCGGGGAGCGGCTCCGGAGGTCGCTGGAGGGCATGGTCATCTTTGTGATGCGAATGATGCTGTTTCGATTGCTGCAGCCCTCAATAGCGCTCTAGGAGCTTCAGTCACCGATCGAGAAAAGGGCAAAGAGTACGCACGCAGTTTCACCTGGGATCGGTGTGCCCAAGAGACTGAGTTGGTGTATCAAAATGCGATGGAGTCCTCATGAATCAGCGCCATCACGTCATTATCCTCGGTGCAGGAATTGCGGGGGTTTGTTGCGCACGAGAGTTCGTTGATCGCGGATTCAAAGTCTCGCTCATCGAGTCTGGACCAGCAGCAGGAGTGCAAGGTGCCACCGCTGCGGGGATGGGACACATCGTCGTTAACGATGGTGATCCAGAAGTGCTGAGGCTCTGTTTACGAGGACGCGAGCTGTGGCGCGAGAGGTTGAATGAAGAGGAAACGGATCAGAGTTATTGGCGCAGCGGAACCTTGTGGATGGCTGAAGACGATTCACAAATGGAAGCTTTAAAAGGAGCCCTTGGCAGACTTCAGAGCGCAGGAGTCGAATCGGAACTGATCGAAGGAGAGCGGCTTTTCAAAGTGGAGCCGGCTCTCGCTAGAGATTTGGTCGGTGGTTTACGAATTCCCCATGATGGGGTCGTGTATGCTCCGAAGGTTACCGCAAATCTTTGGAATGAATTGGAGCAGGTGGAGAGCTATTTTCACACTGCAGTGGTGGAGATCGGCGATGGTTGGGTCCAACTTGCGAATGGTTCCCGGCTGGCCGGTGATGCCGTGATCGTTGCGACGGGAATCTCTCTACTCGATCACTTCACCGGAGCTGCAGGAGAGTGGGCTCGACAATTTCCAATTCTGCCCCGGGAAGGGCACTTGGCGATCACGGCGAGGGGAACGAGAATTCTAGGGCATCATGTGGTCGAGGCGGGCTATCAAAAGGGAGCTCATCAAGTTTCCGAGGAAGCAGTGGCATGTGCCATCCTTCCCCGACCGACGGATCAGCTGTGTTTGGGTTCCTGCCGAAGGCCAGGTCGAGGCGGGCCAGTGGATGCTCAATTGTTACAACGCATCATCGATCGCTGTGAACGATTTGTTCCTGGAGTGAGTTCTCTTCCCATATTACGAACCTGGACCGGTTCACGGGCCGCGACGTCCGATGGAAAACCTTTGATCGGACCGATGCCCGGATTGAAACGAACCTGGTTGTTGGGAGGCTTTGAGGGACTCGGAATCACTCAAGCTCCAGCTGCTGCAGAATTGTTGTGTCAGCGAGTTTTAGGGGAGGCCTGCATCCTTGATCCAGGAGCGTGGGACCCTGCTCGAATGCGCAGTGCGGTGGTTGGGAGGCTTCATGGGTGATCGGGTTCGCATTCAAGTAGATGGCGCAACCATCATGGTTGAATCCGGCATGACCCTTGCCGCTGCCATGATGATGTCTGGCTTGGCAGCGATGCGCCGATCTCCAGGTGGTGATCCCCGTGGTGTTCTTTGTGCGATGGGATCATGTCACGAATGCAGAGCGACCGTGGACGGAGTTCGTGGCGTTAAAACTTGCATGATCGAAGTCAAGGAAGGCCAGAAGATTGAAAGGGATCAACCCCTGGGGCTGGCTTCTCTTGAAGCTAAGATCGACCGATCGATTCGAACCGTTGAGTTTGATCTCGCAGTGATCGGAGCTGGCCCAGCGGGCCTCGCTGCCGCCTGTGCGGCCGCTGAACTGGGACGATCGGTCGTCATCATTGATGAATCGATTCGTCCTGGGGGGCGCATTTGGAGCTATCGTCACGAGCCCCCTCTTGCTGCGCGGAGCTGGCTCGAGAGAGCACGCCAGGCGGGTGTTCAACGACTTCAAGGTTACACCGTCTATCGCGGCCAACCGGGAGAGCTCGAGGTGGCCGGAGTCACCGACGGTAACCGGGTTCGCGTGATCTGTCATAAGATCATCGTCGCCACGGGTGCACGTGAGAGGTTTCTCCCATTTCCGGGATGGACTCTTCCCGGAGTCGTGGGTGCAGGAGCGCTACAGTCCTTGATCAAAGGCGGACTCGATGTGAGGGACCGCACTTTGTTGGTTGCTGGTTCGGGACCATTGCTTTTAGCGGTTGCACGATTGGCGAATGAGTCAGGTGCCCGAGTGACTCTTGCGGAGCAAGCTTCCTTCGCAGATCGAAGCGGGCTCGCAATTCCTCTACTCTTATCCCCTTCCCGTTGGCGCCCCGCTCTGAATTTGTGGAATGCTCTCGCCGATGTTGAGAAATCTTCTTCCAGTTGGGTCAAGGAAGCGCGCGGAGATGGGCGTGTCGAGGAAGTGGTTCTAAGAACTCCTGCCGGAGATCGTGTGATGGCCGTGGATGGGTTGGCGGTGGGTTACGGATTGATTCCCGAATCACGGGTGGCAGCTGGATTGGGTTGTGACCTCGATGAGAGTGGTGCCGTTCGTGTGGATGCACATCAGCAAAGTTCGATACCAGGGATCCTATGTGCCGGTGAATTGACCGGTGTCGCCGGTAATGAAGCTGCGATCGATGAAGGTTTGATCGCAGGAATTGTAGCGGCAGGTCGAAATCCGCAGTCGCGACTTTTGGCTCGCGTTCGTCGCCATCGCTTCTGGGGGCAAGCTTTGGAATCTGCACATCCGCTACGTGATGAAGTTCTTCAGTTGGCGACTGAAGATGTCATCGCTTGCCGCTGCGAAGATGTGGCAACCGGAGATCTCTCAGGGGTGACTTCATTCCGTGAGGCGAGGTTGATACACAGATTGGGAATGGGTCCCTGCCAAGGACGGGTGTGTGAATCGAGTCCGATCTGTCAGAGATTGACGGGATCCGATACGATTCGACCTCCCTGGATGGTTGTCCCTTCAGGATTGTCGACCCGGGTTTCTCAAGTCAGGGATTCGGAATGATCTCGTTTCAGCATATTGACTACAGCCCAGCAAAGAAGAGGAGGGTGACATCGACCGAAAAGCACTAACCCTCCTCTTGGTTTTGGCTCTCCTTGCAACCCTGTTGTCCGCCTCGCTGAGTCGCACCCTCGACTCCCAGTCGCCGATGATTCAGGGCCAAGGATTGGCGTCGTTAGCTCCATCGATTACGGCCACGCTTTTAGCGCTCGGTGGAGAAGATCGGCTGGCGATGATCAGCGACTTTTGCCCCACTGTCGGGGATCTCCCCAGGGGAGGAACGGCCCTGTCTCCAGATCTCGAACGCATCTTGCGATCTGGAGCGAAGATTCTGCTCGCCAGATCGGCTGCGGGAGTTCCGGTAGATGCTCTAGGCAGAATCGGCGTACCGGTGATGTTGCCTTGGTCGAATGTCGAGGATTTGTGTTTCAGTATCGAAAAATTGGGAGAGATCAGCGCGAAGGAAGAGAATGCTCGGGAGTTGGCTCAGAGGATGCGCTCTGGAATGGCACCCACTGATTCGCCCCAATCCCCCCGAATTCTTTTGGTGATCGGTGGCCCCCTCGATCGTAGTGGTGGTCCTTGGGTGATTCGAGATGAATCACTTCACGGACAAGCATTAAGGGCCGCGGGATATCGCAATGCACTCGTCGATCCACTTCCGGGCGCACCTAAAATCTCACTGGAGGCGCTGATTGAGATGAACCCTGATGGCATCATTCATCTCATTCCCGCGGAAGAAAGTTCGGATTCAAATAGGGAAGCGGTCATCAGCTCTTACTCTGGCATTCCCGGTTTAAAAGCACTGAGCAGAGGAGCCATCGGGACAATTCATGACCCCACCATTCTCGATGAAGGTCCAGGTTTGTTGAAGTTGGTCGGTCAGCTTAAAGAGACGATTCAGAAACTTCCGCTGATGGTCTCGGAGGCTCCCCGATGAGTTCTCAAGAGATGTTCACCGGAAGTGACGGTGGGGGCTGGTTGCAAATCGAGAAGCTGACGATTCGTCGCGGCGACAAAGAGGTGTTGAAGGAGATCGATCTCGGCATCGGTAGCGGTGAGCTGGTCGCGATCGTCGGTGCCAATGGATCCGGAAAATCATCTCTTCTAGCAACCCTCCTCGGTCAAGTATCTCCCAACGCTGGATCGATTAGTGTCGATGGTGCGGACCTGACAAAACTCAGTGACTTTGACCGCGCCAGTCTTTTCGCCTGGTTGCCGCAAGAAAACCCAACTCCAGAACCATTACTGGTCGAAGATGTGGTCGCTGCCGCGCGTTATCACTTTGACGAACCTCGTCAGGTAGCCCTCGAAGAGGCGCGAGCGGCGTTGAAGCTGAGCGGTGCCGGTGATCTTGCCAAGCGTTGGTGGAACCAACTCTCCGGTGGCGAACGCCAAAGGGTGGAGATGGCGACCTTGAGGGCGCAAGAGGCAAGGGTTTGGCTTCTCGATGAACCCGCCAACCATCTCGATCCAATTTGGAGAACACGACTCCTCGAAGATTTGCAGCAGCGAATTTTGGCGGGGCAGACGGTGGTGGTGGTCCTTCACGACATCCGTTTGCTCAAGGATTTGGAACAGATTGAGGCGAGAGTTGTCGCTCTTTCTGATGGCAAGATCGTTTACGACGGAAACGATCCTGCTGAGTTGGGCGATGATTGGCAACAGAAGATCTATGCCGATGATTCGCAGCTACAAAGTGCCGCTGATTCGAGCTCAAAAAAACCATGGGGCAGGATTCAACTCGGATTGTGGGCCCTATTCACACTGTTTCTGGGAATCGTCACCGCTTGGATAGGGTCTCCTTTGGATGGTGACCTGGGTCAGCAAATCCTCGCCGAACTGCGTTTGCCGCGGGCGATTTCTGGAATGGTATTGGGAGCGGTGCTCGCTGGCGCAGGAGCAGTCTTACAGATTTTGTTACAGAACCCATTGGCGACTCCGGGAACGGTGGGAACTACTGCAGGTGCCTCACTCGGTGTCATCGTTGCGCTGCTCCTTGGTGCAGGAGCCGAGAGTTGGGGAGTCCCTCTATTGCCATTCGCTGCCTTTGTCGGAGCATTGGTGGTGACAACGGTGGTCGTACTCATCGCTGCGCGCAATCAAACTCGCACTGAAGATGTACTTCTTGCCGGCATTGCTTTGACATTGATGACCGGGGCGATCTCTTCTGCACTTCGACTGGGCTTCGATCAAGTGATGGCGCTGGATGCTTTACGTTGGTCGTTGGGGAGTCTGACCCTGATCGGTTTTGACAGGCTGTGGCTTGCCTTGCCATTCTTACTCATTTCCATCATTGGAATGCTGGCATTACTACGCCCTCTCGACGTTCTTGTCACAGGAACCGATCGCGCACGCTCACGGGGAGTCGATATTCGCAGGGTGCGAACACTCGGTGTGGGTCTCTCTTCTTTGGGAGTCGCTGCGGGGGTCGCTATGGCGGGGCCGATCGCTTTTGTTGGACTCGTTTGTCCTCACATCATGCGACTTCTCGGTGGGGCACAGCCACGTTTCCTCGTACCTGCTTCGATGTTGTTGGGGGTCGCTTTTTTGCCCCTTTGCGACAGCCTCGGCCGGATATTGTCGGCTCAGCGGGAGGTCCCTGTCGGCGTGATCACGGCCGCATTGGGAGCTCCATTGTTGTTTCTGCTGGTGTTACGAAGATCCCGCCGCCGTTGATTTCGAGATCGAAGAGATCGGTTTCGCGGATGGGTTTCCGTCATCTTCATTTCGGACCATCATGACCCCATGATGATCACTCAGAGATTTACTCCGAGAATTACTTCGGGAAAGGAAGCCGATGGATTCTGAATTACAATGGAGCTGGACCGGGGTAATGCCTGCCATCACGACCCCGTTTGATGATTCCGGCGAAGTTGACCATGCGTTTCTTTCTGAACATGCGGTGTGGCTCGTCGATCATGGAGCCACCGGTATCATTCCTTGTGGATCTCTTGGGGAGGGCGCGACCCTCTCTCTCGAAGAAAAGCAGCGAATCATCGACACTTGTGTGCGCGCTGTTGGTCATCGTGTACCGGTTATCCCAGGTATCGCCGCTGGCTCGACTCGGGATGCGGGAAGATTGGCAGCAGCCGCTTCAGTGATGGGAGCGAAAGGCCTGATGGTCTTACCTCCATACATCCACAAAGGTCCCTTCCACGAAATGGAGGCCCACGTGGAGGCGGTGATGGCTGCCACTGATCTTCCTTGCATGCTCTACAATAACCCAGGTGCTTATGGCGTTGACTTTCCTCCCGGTTGGATCGCCGACCTTGCCGATCGACAGGAAAGATTGGTAGCCGTCAAAGATTCGAGTGGTGACGCCCGTAGAATCACCGCAGTTCGTTCACTGGTGGGTGATCGCCTTGCGCTCTTTGCGGGCCTCGACGACATGGTCGTCGAAGCTGTTCGTCAAGGAGCGGTCGGTTGGGTCGCAGGGCTCGTCAATGCTCTTCCCGCAGAATCGGTCTTACTCTTTGACAAGGCGGTCGCCGGTCTTGAGGAGCGCAGCAGCGCTATCGAAGCAGATGAAATCTATCGTTGGTTCTTGCCGATGTTGCGACTCGATTGCGTTCCGGAGTTTGTTCAACTGATCAAACTGGTTCAGCAAGAAGTCGAGAGAGGTTCAGAGACGGTGCGTTCACCGCGGATGCCGGTCGTCGGTGCATTGCGTGAAGGTGCACTGGCGGTCATTCGTGAAGCTTTGCAAAAGCGACCGGCTGTCCTTGAAGGAGAGAAATGATGTTGGAAGGGATTCATTGGATCGCCGGAAAAAAAGTCACCGGTTCCAGGCTATTCCATGCCCATAATCCTGCCACCGGTGAAAAACTGGAACCGGGATACCCGGAAGCGTCCTCTGATCAGATCGAAACAGCAGTGATCGCAGCGCGTGAAGTCCATGAACAGCGCGTTCTTTTTCCCGCAGAGGTTCGTGTTCGGTTACTGAAGGCGATGGCTCGTAACCTGCAAGAACAGTTGCCTCAAATTCAGCAACGGGGTGTCCTCGAAACCGGATTGCCAGAGGGACGTTTTGAAGCAGAGATGGGGAGGACCTGCTCTCAGCTGTTACAGTTTGCTGAAACCGTTTCTTCGGGCTTGTTTCGTGAGACTGTCCTTCAAAGTGCAGATCCTGAGCGATCACCCCTGCCACGACCCGATCTACGTCGAAGGATGATTCCTCTTGGTCCCATCGCAGTCTTCGGTGCCAGTAACTTTCCTCTCGCCTTTGGTGTCGCGGGCGGAGATACCGCCAGCGCAATTGCTGCAGGTTGCCCTGTCGTCGTCAAAGCGCACCCGGCGCATCCGGGTGTTTGCGAGTTGGTAGGGGCAGCGATCACATCGGCGGTGGAAGAGGTGGAGCTGCCTGCTGGGGTCTTCAGTTTGATTCATGGGGAATCCTTCGATGTCGGAGTGGGATTGACTTCCCATCCAGAAATTTCGGCGGTCGGTTTTACAGGATCCCAATCGGGAGGACTTTCTCTTTGGCGCATCGCTGCACAGAGGGAAGTGCCGATCCCGGTATTTGCTGAAATGGGGAGTGCGAATCCTGTTTTCGTGTTGCCGGGTGCCATTGCCGAAAGGGGTGAAGAAATTGCCTCTGGTATGGCGTCGAGTGTTCTCTTAGGAGTTGGGCAGTTTTGTACTTGCCCGGGAATATTGGTGCTGATTCGTGATGAAAACAGTGAGGCCTTCAAAGCTGTGTTATCACGGGAACTCTTTCATGGCCCTGTTGGAACGATGCTGCATTCGGGAATTCACGCCGGATACAAAAAGGGACTTCAAGAAGTCGCTGAAAGAAACGGCGTTCAATTGATGGGCAAGGGACCTGTCAGTTCAGGAGCGTGTGATGCCGAAGCTGGCTTGCTCGCTGCGGATGCACGTCGGTTTATCGAAGATCCTCAACTACAAGCAGAGATTTTTGGACCGAGTACCTTGTTGGTCGAGTGTGATGATCTGCAACAACTTCACAAGGTCGCTTCCGTTCTCGAAGGCCAGCTGACGGCAACGATTCACGCTACCGAAGCGGAGCTCATAGATCAGCAAGAACTTCTTCAGCGCCTTGAGGATCGAGTGGGGCGAATCATCTTCAATGGTTTCCCCACTGGAGTCGAAGTGGGCGAGGCGATGCAGCACGGCGGGCCATGGCCGGCGACTACCGATTCTCGCTGGACTTCCGTCGGTATGACGGCTCTCGAAAGATTCCAGCGGCCGGTGTGTTGGCAGGGTTTCCCTGAAGCACTGTTACCAGAAGATCTGGTAGCAGGAAAAAACGATGCGACCTCTTTTCGCCTCGATGGTGAATGGCACCAAGGATCTGCCCATTGAATCGCACCGTTAAAACTTGGTTGCTTCTGGTGGTGGGGATTCTCGGAATCTCAACTTCAACGTTGTGGATTCGCCTGGCCACTGATACTTCCGTGATGGACGAAGTTCAATTGGCATTCTTACGCCTCGCTCTCGCGATTCCTGTTTTGGTGATCTTGGCAAGAATGGAAAAAAACCAAGAAAAGGTACCGCTACAGCAATGTGGCTGGGCTGTGATCATCGCAGGAGCCTCCTTGGCACTTCACTTTGGCGCATGGATGGCTTCCTTGGCTTATCTCTCGGTGGCGACCTCTGTCGTTCTCGTCTATCTCCACCCTGTCATCATCTATGCCATCGAAGTGGCGCGGGGGAGTGCTCCATTTCAGTGGGCCAAAATTGGAGGCGTGATTCTGACACTGGCAGGAACGACAGTGCTCGCATTCTTTGCCGAAGAAGAGAGCGATCCGTCGGTCGCTGATCAGAAATTATGGGGAATGCTACTCTCGGTAATCGGGTCTCTTGCATTCGTCGGTTATCTGTTGGCAGGGCGAAAAGCAACGCAAGTGATGTCAACCGTGACCTACGCTTCAAGGGCATACTCCGTTGCGGCGATAGGGTTATTGATGTGGTTGTTGGTGATGGGGGGGCGTGTACTACCACAGACTCCGACAGGTTGGGGATTTGCTGGATTGTTGGCTTTGTTTCCAACGTTACTGGGGCACACCCCTTTAAATGCAGCTCTCAAGAGACTGCCGCCGACAGTGGTTTCGACCACGTATTTGGGTGAGATGGCTGGTGCGCCTCTACTGGTATGGCTCTTCATCCAGGAAGCACCGCCTAGTTCCTTTTGGATTGGTGGCCCCATGGTGATCGCAGGGATTATGGCAGTCGCTTGGAAGAGTGAATCCGAAGTGGCAAAGGATAAAGACGCTACGGGGTGAAGCGGTGCTTCTTAATATTCCCGTTTAGAGAAGACCACTCCGAGGATGATGAGAATCACTACACCCATCCCCAACGCTTTTTGAGTTGGAAGGAACCAAAACACCAACCCGACCGGTAATCCGGCGATCAAGATCGATGCGATCAATCTCTGATAACTCTTTTGCCGCACCTTCTCTTCTTCGGTGAAACCTTCACCCAAATCCACAGATTGATAATCGATTTCGGAGGGATCTCCCCAACCGGTATCGAAATCACTCCCGCATTCGCGACAGGCGAGGCGACCCTCGGCGACTTCGGCACCACAATGTGGGCAGTCTTGCATGACTCTTCCCTTCAAAAAATCCGTGGCCACCCAACGGGTGACCACGGATGATGCCGAATCAGCATTTTATTTACAAAGGGTATCTCTACTGAACTTCGTTGGTGGCCTCGACATTGACAGCGATGACGCCATCTTCGTCGAGTGACACATGGACGATTCCACCTCGCGTGAGATTGCCATCGATGATCAGATCGGCAATGCGATCTTGTAATTTGTCTTCCAGGGTGCGGCGAAGGCCACGAGCTCCTGTGGAAGGGCCCGAACTTTCGGCGACCAAGTAGGACTTGGCTGTTTCATCGATCTGGATTTTCAAATCGAGATCGGCAATGCGAGATTCCAGCTTCGAGACTTCAAGATCGAGGATCTCTGTGAGATCAGCGTCATTTAGTTCGTCGAAGACCACTACTTCGTCGACGCGGTTAAGGAACTCTGGGCGGAAGTAGGTTCTCACCGCTTCGAGGACAGCTTTACGCGAAGCTTCATTTCCTTCGCCCTCTGCCTCAGTGAAGCCGAGGGAGGATTTACTCTCTGCTTCGCGAACTCCCAGGTTGGAGGTAAAGATCACGATGGTGTTCTTGAAGTCAACTTTCCGACCAAAGGCATCGGTCAAACGGCCTTCTTCGAGAACTTGCAGCAGAGTATTGGTAATGTCGGTGTGTGCTTTTTCAATCTCATCGAAGAGCACGACCATGTATGGCTTGCGGCGTACTTTTTCGGTGAGTAATCCACCCTCGTCGTATCCGACGTAGCCGGGAGGTGAACCGATCAGTCGGCTGATCGAGTGCTTCTCGGCGTACTCGGACATATCGATGCTGAGGATGGCGTCTTCTGTACCGAAGAGGAATTTCGCGAGAGATTTCGCGACGAGGGTCTTACCGACACCGGTTGGACCGACGAAGACAAAGGAGCCCATAGGACGCTGAGGATCGCGAAGACCCGCGCGAGCCCTGCGGGTCGCACGGCTGATGGAGTGGACCGCATGATCCTGACTGACCACATCTTCGTGGAGGGTCTCTTCCATCTTGCGCAGACGTTTAGCTTCTTCTTCCTGAAGATTCTGGATGGGAACCCCAGTCATCTCAGCGACGGTGCGGGCGATGCTATCGTCGTCGACTTGTCCATCGACTTCCTTGGAGCTGGCCTTCCATTCGAAGATGATTTGCTCCTTGTAGTTCTTACGGCTCTCCAGGTTGTCCCGGATCTGTGCGGCAAGTTCGAAGTCTTGTGAGAAGACAGCTTCGTTTTTGTCTTGTTGCAGCTGATCGATCTCCTCCTCGATCTCGGTGAGATCGGGGGGACGAGTCGTGCGCTGCAAGCGTTCGCACGAGCAAGCCTCATCGAGAACGTCGATGGCTTTATCGGGCAGGAACCTGTTGGAGATGTAGCGGATCGAAAGATCGACACTCGCTTCGAGAGCCTCATCGGTGATCTGTACTCGATGATGTGCTTCGAAGGTATCGCGAAGACCGAAGAGGATCTCCAGGGCGTCATCCCTACTTGGGGGATCGACGATGATCGGCTGGAAGCGACGTTCCATTGCGCCGTCTTTTTCAATGTGCTTGCGGTACTCATCCAGGGTGGTGGCTCCAATACACTGGATTTCACCTCTGGAGAGTGCGGGCTTCAGAATGTTGGAAGCATCGAGGCTCGATTCGGAGGCTCCCGCACCCATGATGGTGTGAAGCTCATCGACGAAGAGGATCACATTTCCCGACTCGGAGATCTCCTTGATGATGGCCTTGATGCGTTTCTCAAACTCACCGCGGTACTTGGTACCTGCGAGAAGGGAGGCGAGATCGAGGGACACGACCCTTTTGCGCGAGAGAACCTCGGGAACCGCACTCTGTGCGATACGTTGGGCGAGGCCCTCGACGATCGCAGTCTTTCCTACACCCGGTTCACCCATCACGACAGGGTTGTTCTTCGTCTTACGAGAGAGAATCTGGATGATTCGGTCGATCTCTTTGTGACGACCGATGACAGGGTCGAGTCGATTTTGAGCCGCGATGGCCGTGAGATCGACACCATTGGAATCCAGAGTCGGTGTTGCGATTCCAGATCTTTTGACAGCTGCTCCCTGTGAACTATCCACATCTCCTCCAAGCATTCTCTGAATGACGTTTTGAAGTCTGTCTTTGCCGAGATCTCGTTCTGCCAAGATTCTCGATGCTTCCCCTTCTTCTTCCTGACTCAGTCCGATCAGCAGATGTTCAGTGCCGATGTAGTACTGATCGAGGAAGACCGCTTGCTCGCGAGCGAGCTCGAGACACCGCTTTGCATGAGGCGTATACGGGGTCTCTTCGAAATGCTTCCCTTTGCTGGAAGGAATTCGATCAAGGCTGCTTCGCAGTGAACGAAGTAGCTCATCAGTGGTGCGGTCGCACTTCTGGATCGCCTGTACTGCGACAGAATCCGGTTGGTGCAACAACGCCCATAGGATGTGTTCGGTACCGATGTAGCCATGACCGAGGCGGCGGGCCTCATTCCCTGCCAACTGCAGGACCTTTTCGGCTTTCTCGGTGAATTTGACGGCCAAGAGCGGGACTCCCTCCCTGGGTTACAAAATCAGGCACTGAGCCTGCTAAAGGAGAATAGGATGGTCAGGCTAAACCCGACAAATCAGAGCCGAACCGACCAGGGAGATGTTGCGTGATTCGGGCATTAAATGCCTCCAGGGGCCTTCTCGTGTATGATGCCGCAAAACGGCTTTCACCAAATGATCGCCGAAGATGCACCCGCAGAGTTCTCAAGTGTGAGGCGGAGTCGACGATGCCATTACTACTCATCAGGTTTGTTTGTTCGCTGTTGATACTCTGTGGGCCAGTACTACTGGTCTCCTTTGCGCATGCCCAGTCCTACGACGAAGATGCCCGTGAGCTTCTCTTGCTCATCGAGACTGGGGATTACCAGGAAGCGATCGATTGGGTAGAGGAAGAACCGGGGGAGTTCCCATTATTGGAAGCGAGAGTCTACCGGGAAAATGGAAGACTTTCAGAAGCAGTCGCCGCTCTAGAGAAGGCGAAGGAGGAGGAGGGGGCCGATGCTCATCTCCTTGCAGCATTGGGCGGGATCCAAATTGAAACAGGTCGCTACGAAGACGGAGAAGCCTCACTTCGTAAAGCGATAGAGTTGGACCCCGAGCACGTGGAGGCGCTGACACAGTTGGGATTGTATCTCATCGATGTTGGCCAACGGGGTGAAGGCGAAACGCTGTTGCGCAAGGTCGTGCAAATTTACAAAGACATGCCACGGGAGCAGGCGCAGAAATCTCCGCCAGAACTTTTCGTCTGGTTTGGTAAAGCTTGTGAAGGTTTGCAGAGATTTCGTGATGCTTACGAAGTGATGTACGACAGTGCCTTGTACCTCGATCCCAAATCGGTCGCGGCTCATACAGCGAGTGGTCATGCACTCTACTCCAAGTACAACTATCCTGATGCTCGCAGTCACTTCCGCGATGCCGTCGAGCGCAATCCGCAGAACGCCGAAGCTCTCCTCGGTTTGGCGAGGGCGACCTGGACCGATTATGCCTTTCCCGGTGAGCGGGGCGAGGAGGTCAGGAAGCTGCTGTCTCAAGCAGGACGGATATGGCCAGATCACCCCGAAAGATGGCTTCTCGAGGGGGATATCGCCTTTTCCAGTGAAAAATGGGCGCGCGCAGAAGAGTGCTATCGGAAGGTTTTGGCGGTTCAGCCAAAGCACCAAGTGGCCCAGGGTTTATTAGCGAGTCTTCTCTATGCGACTGCCCGATTAAAAGAATATGAGGAGCTGCGTCAGCAAGTCGAGGAGGGGCATCCTGCACCTGCACTCTTTTACGTGACTTTGGCGGAGCGACTGGTTGATCGCTTCTTTTACCGTGAGTCGGCAGAGTTTGCTCTGAAGGCGATGGAGCTCGATCCCGGATTGCCGAAATCCTATGCCATCTTTTCCATCAATGCTTTACGCAGTGGACTCGAGGAACGGGGCAAGGAAGTACTTGAGGAGGCATGGAACAAGGATCGCTTTAATGTTTGGGTGAAAAATACCCGAACGCTGATGAAGCACATCGAAGACAACTTCGTTACCCGCGAGGATGACGGCCTTGTGATTCGCATGAAGTCGGATGAAGGTCCATTTCTCATGCCTTATTTGATGCCATTGATGAAAGAGGCTCGAAAAGATCTGGAAGAAGATTATCAGATTCAGGTTTATCGCCCTCTGACCATCGAAGACTTCTCCAATCATGCTTATTTCTCGGCGAGATCCATCGGTCTTCCGGGGCTGGCCGCCAGTGGAGTTTGCTTCGGCCGCCTGGTGACATTGACGACGCCGAATGCATTACCCGGAAACTGGGGTGCGGTTGCGGTCCATGAGTTGGCCCACGTCGTCACCTTGCAGCGGGCACGCCATCGGATTCCACGGTGGTTTGGTGAAGGACTCTCCGTCTTCGAAGAAGGGCGCAAGACTCCGCGCTGGAAACGCCATGAGCCGCTGCTGGTCGCTACCGAGTTTTATGCCGGAGCTTTGCGTCCTATCGACGATTTGCAAAAGTCTTTTATGAACCCCAGTTGGCCCGGTGAGATCATGGTCGGATACGTTCAGGGGGGGCTGATTTGCGAAATGATCCATGAGAAGCACGGCATCGAATCCTTCCGCAAGATGCTCTCTGCATACGCAGAGGGAGCGAACACCCGTGCAGTGATTCGGGATGTCCTTGGTTCAACTACCGATGAGTTCGATCGGGATTTCAACAAGTGGTTGTCGAATCGAGTTAAGAGCGCAGGGGTCGGCCCGACCTTTGCCGGGCGGCACATTGATGCTTTGCGAGAGCGAACCGAGGATGAGCCGGAAGTGGCGCGCCATTGGATTTGGTTGGCTGCTGCATACTTGGCAGAGAAGCGAACCGCCGATGCGGAGTTGTCGATCGGTAAAGCGGAAGCACTGAACGCTGATCATCCCGATCTTGCTGCGGTCAAAGCACTGATTCAACTCAACGAAGGGCTCGTCGATAAGGCGCTGAAATCCCTCGATCAGGCGATCGCCGGAGATTCCATCTGGAGTTGGAGATGTCGTTTGTTGAAGGCGGATCAACTGCGCAAACGCGGCGACACTCGCGATGCTTTGACACTCCTGGAAGAAGCTACAGTTCAAGCTCCAACCGCAACCGTTTCCCCTGTTTCAGCGGGAAGCCCCTGGTTGCAACTTGCGACGATACAGAAGGATTTGGATATGAGATCTGAATCGCTCGATAGTTATCGCTCGCAAATTCTTTACGACAGAGATGACGCCTCGACCCGCTTGGCTTTGGCTCTCAGTTTGGAGAAAGCTGAAGATTGGCAAGGGGTGGTCGATGCCGCATGGGATCTTCCCTACATCACTCCCTATGGAGATGAAGGGCATGCCGCACTCGCCAAGGCCTATCTCGAGTTGGAGGATTGGGCCAACGCGAAGAGAGAGCTGGAACTGCGATTGGCGATGGAAAGTCCGCAGATGGCCGAGATTTACCCGGATCTCTGTTGGGTGCTGTGGAAGCTGGGAGAAGACGAGGATGCGCTCAAGTGGGCCAGGCGTGCCCTGATGCTCGATCCTGCTTCGGTCAGGGCCCAGCAGGTGGTCGATGCCCTTGCCGACGAATAGCGAATAAAGGCTGGTTCCGGACCCTTTTGTCGCACTCGTTGAGGGCCATTTTCAGGCGGTATTTTGATTCGCTTGACCCCAATTGTCACGGTCGTCTATCCTCACCACACGTGAACGTATCCACTTGGATTCAGTCTTACCAAAGTCGGATTCAGTAATGGGTTTTTGATGGGTCATAAGCCCGTTTGTGGAAGCGTTTCGTCCTCTGGTTGTGCAGTCCCGTTGAAACGAGGAGGGCCAGATTTCAGAGGAGAAGAGTGACGATCCACACGGTGGTGATGGTCTTCATGAAAGTGAAGAGAAGGAGTCCGGCAGGGCTCTGGCCAAATCCGCGAGTTGGAGTTCACTAGGTTGGCAACTGATGCTTACCTTTGTGATCTTCGCAGCGGTGGGCCACTGGATCGACGACAAGTTTGACACGGGTCCCTGGGGTATCTTGGGCGGTTGCCTATTCGGCTTCATCGCTCTCATCGTTCGGGCCCTGAGAGATTCCCCAAAGGCATGAGTCTGGTGGGATTCAAAGTGTAGCGAGTTCGAGATACGGATCACCGGAGGTTCTCTTGAGCGGACTCTCGCGATTGACGCTGAGATTTCTGCTGCGGACCGTGGGCTTACTGTTGATCCTCGGAGCCCTGGCGTATCAGCCTGTCTCAACCCTTTGGGGAGAAGACACGCTTTCCATCCTCGGATACGGGATGGGGGTGGCCACCCTGTTGGGGGTGCTCGGGATACGCAACCTTCTGGCAGTCCTCCGCGCTGAAGCGGATCGGGCGATCGGCAAGGTTTTTTGGGGGATGGGATTGCGAGCATTGGTCTTGGCGGTGAGTCAGGTACCGGTGTTTCAATACTTCGGCCGTGAGACCGGTGGCCGAACCTTGATCGCGGCGGTTTGTTTTTACCTCGTGGTCTTGGGAGTCGAGATTTTCTCTTTGCAGCAGTACCTGCGGGAGGAAACGGTCTTGAATCGGAAAGAGACTTCGGCCGCTGCGCCGGAGCTGACACAGGAAACCGATTCGCAGCCGGAGTGAATTTACTCTCGAAGTGAGTACTGAACAGGTTGCGATCAGAAAGGTCCGGGATGCTGTTTTTTGCTGCAGGCGATCCACTCAGCCACGTGCTCGACAAGTCTCTTCATCCCTTCCTCGATGAGATCGGGCTGACGAAGCACGTGATGATGATGCTGATCGCTACCGCCATCTGCGTCTTCCTCTTCAGTCGGGTCGCAAAGAGGCTCGCTCGCCAGATTGAAACCGGCGAGTCAAAGGGCACCCTTTCCAGTTTACTTGAAGCGATGCTGGTCTTTCTTCGTGACGACATGGTGAAGCCAAGCCTGGGAGACGACACCTATCGTTTCCTGCCACTTCTGTGGACATACTTTTTCTTCATCATCACTTGTAACTTGCTCGGACTGATTCCCTTTTCAGCGACGGCTACAGGAAACATTAGTGTGACAGTCGCCTTGGCGGGGATCGCCTTTGTGACGTACCACTTCTTTGGCATGAAGCAAAATGGGGTTGTCTCCTATTGGAAAGACAACCTTCTCGTCGGCCCTGCGCCGCTCTGGCCAATGATGATCATCATCGAGCTGGCAGGTCACATCATTAAGCCTGCTGCTTTGGCGATTCGACTCTTCGCCAACATGATGGGGGGGCATATCCTCCTCGCAGTCATCATGTCAGGCACTGCGGTGGCGACTCTCGACAATCTCTTGGCGGGGGGAGCTATTTCGCTCATCTCTGCGACGGGAGCTGTCGCCCTGACATTCCTTGAACTTTTGGTCGCCATGATTCAGGCGTTCATTTTTACGAATTTGACTACCGTTTTCCTGGGAGCGGCTCTGCATCCGGAGCACTAGGAAGACCTTAATAAATCAATCAACGCGTTTCACAGGGAAGTGATTCGTGGATCACCCGGAGGGTGATCAAGAAAGGAAACCATGGAAATTCTGAGTTTCATCGCCCTTGCGGCTGTCGACAGCTCCATTCTCAACTACGGCATTCTCGGTGCTGGCATCGGTGCCGGACTCGCAGCGGTCGGCGCCGGTATCGGTATCGGTCGTCTTGCCGGTTCTGCCATGGAGGGAATTGCCCGTAACCCGGAAGCTGCCGGTGATATCCGTGCAAACATGATTCTGACCGCAGCATTCGTCGAGGGTGTGGCTCTCTTTGCAGCCGTGATCTGCTTCCTGATCCAGTCCGACATCATCGGTTTCATCAAGAACGCAAGCGGCCAGTAATGCAGGCGACTTTCAGCAAGCTCTCCTTCCTGATCATTGGGTTGGCGCTGTTCGCTCTTCCTGAAATGGCATTTGCTGCTGAAGCCAGCAGCAAAGGGCCGATGGATTTTGATCCCAAAACTGCAGCATGGACTGTCGGCGTCTTTTTGACCGCATTCCTGATCCTGCGGAAGTTTGCATGGGGCCCCATCGTCCACGCCATGGAAGAGCGGGAGCATAAGATCAAGGAATCCCTGGAAGCGGCCGATCGCATGCAGGCAAAGATGGAAGCGACGCAAGCGGAGAATGAAGAGATTCTTCGTGAGGCGCGCCGTCAGGCCAGCGAGATCGTCGCCGAAGGGAAGCGGGATGCCCAGGCTGTGGCCGAGCAGGTCAAGGCAACGGCTGCTAAAGATGCCGAAGCCATGACAGAAAAGGCGCTCACTGAGATCAGTAGAGCCAAAGACATCGCCATCGATGAAGTGCACAAGCTTTCGGTGGATTTGTCTTTGACCATCTCTGAGCGTTTGATCGGCCGCTCCCTTGAGGGATCGGATCACCAGCGCATCGCCCAAGAAGCGATCGAGCAGTACCAGAAAATTGAACAGTAAGTTGCGATTCACAAGAATCGACGAGGAGTAGCCCATGGCGGCTTCGACGAAACAACGACATCCAGCGGCTCTGGCTTACGCATCTGCGATGCTTGAGGTCGGTGCAGCTCAAGGAGAAGCGGCAGCCTACGGCGAGCAATTGAACGCCGTTGCCAGCGCCATCTCGGATGACGCCCAGCTGAGGGTTTTCATAGAAAGCCCCAAAATCAGCCGGGAAAGTAAGAAAGCATCCTTGTCCGCCGCTTTGTCGGGCAAGGTGGCTGAGCCGGTTCTCAATCTACTTAAATTGTTGATCGACCGTGGTCGCCAGTTCTTGGTTCAGGATATCGCAGATACCTACGTCGAACTGGAAGACAACGCCGCCGGCCGCGTCAAAGCCACGATCACCAGTGCAGTGGAAGTCCCTGCTGAACAGCGGGACGCTCTGGTGGCCAGCATTCAATCAAAAACGGGCAGGGAGGTCGTCGCCACCGAGGTGGTGGATGGGGATCTACTTGCAGGATTGACGATTCAGGTCGGTGACCTGGTCGTCGACGGATCTCTTCGCAGTCACTTGCAGAGAGTTCGTCATGAAGTGTTACAAACCCGATTCGGGAAAGACCTGATCGATGAAAATTAATGCCGATGAAATCTCCTCAGTCCTCAAGAAGGAGATTGAAAACTACCAGTCTGACCTGGCCGTCGACGAGGTAGGTACCGTGCTCGAGGTGGGTGATGGTATCGCCCGCATCTACGGAATCTCCAACTGCATGGCAGGTGAGATGCTCGAGTTTGCCAATGGTGCCAACGGCCTGGCGTTCAACCTGGAAGAGAACTCCATTGGAGCGGTGATCCTAGGTGACTTCTCTAAGCTCAAAGAGGGAGACTCCGTCAAGCGTACCGGAACCGTCATGCAGGTTCCCTGCGGAGAAGCTCTTCTCGGTCGCGTGGTGGACCCACTGGGTAACCCCCTCGATGGTAAAGGCCCCATCAAGACGGATACCTACCGTCCTGTGGAATCGCCTGCACCAGGAATCGCCGACAGAAAGTCAGTGCACGAGCCGCTGCAAACCGGAATCAAAGCGATCGACTCGACGATTCCCATCGGCCGTGGTCAGCGCGAGCTGATCATCGGAGACCGTGGAATCGGTAAGACCGCCATCGCCATCGACACGATCATCAACCAAAAGGATAGTGGTGTGATTTGTGTCTACGTGGCTGTCGGCCAGAAGGGTTCGACGATCGCCGGCGTGGTGGACCGCCTCGAGCGCGAAGGGGCCATGGATTACACCATCGTCGTCAGCGCTCCTGCGTCTGCTCCGGCACCGTTGCAGTACATCGCTCCTTACTCTGGTTGCGCCATGGCGGAGCACTTCATGTACAACGGTGGACACACTCTGTGCGTCTACGATGACCTCTCCAAGCAGGCTGCTGCGTATCGCCAGCTTTCCTTGCTGCTTCGTCGTCCTCCTGGACGTGAGGCCTACCCAGGAGACGTCTTCTACCTTCACTCCCGTCTTTTGGAGAGATCTGCAAAACTCTCTGACGACCTTGGTGGAGGCTCGCTGACCGCACTTCCAGTGATCGAAACTCAAGAGGGTGAAGTTTCGGCGTACATCCCGACCAACGTGATTTCGATCACCGATGGTCAGATCTCCCTCGAGCCAAACCTCTTCTTCGCAGGACAGCGTCCGGCGGTGAACGTGGGTATTTCTGTCTCCCGGGTGGGAGGTTCTGCGCAGATCAAGGCGATGAAGAAGATTGCCGGATCGCTGCGTCTCGACCTTTCCGCTTTCCGTGAGCTGGAAGCGTTTGCCCAGCTAGGTACCGAACTGGACAAAGCGACCCAAGCTCAGCTCGATCGCGGTTTCCGCATGGTCGAGATTCTCAAGCAGCCACAGTACAAGCCGATGCCGATCTCTGAGCAGGTCCTCGTGATCTGGTGTGGATCGAACGGTTTCCTCGATGAGCTGCCCGTGAACTCTTTGGCAGATTTCGAGGCGAAGTTCCTTGAGCATGTGCGCACCGAGTTCCCTGAGATTCTTGAGGGGATCACCTCGACCGGGGAGATCAGCGACGAGATGGAAGAGAAACTCAAATCAGTTGCCGGAAACTTCAGTAAGGATTTTACGGCAAAGTTGTCGAAGTAATGATCCAGGGGTCTGAAAAGACCCCCTGAGATAGAGGAGAAACTCGTGGCCAATGCCAGAGAGTTGAAAAACAAGATTCGCTCGGTGAACAACACCAAGAAGATCACACGGACGATGGAGATGATCTCCACCGCTAAAGCTGTGGTTTGTCAAAAGCGAATTGAGCAGTCGCAACCATACGGCGACAAGCTCTGTGAAATCCTCAAGGATCTTGGAGGTGCCGGAGGGAATGCGGAATCAGGGGAGTTCCCCTTATTGCGTAAGCCTGAGGCGTCGCGTCGCGAAGCACTCTTCGTGGTGACGGCGAATCGCGGTCTTTGTGGTGGCTACAACACCAACGTGTTGAAGAAAGCCGAACAGTTCATCGCCGAAAAGAAAAAAGACGGCGTCGAAGTGGATGCGTACGTCCTTGGAAAGAAGGGGATCGCACGTTTCCGGTACCTCGGCCTTGAAGTCGCTGGCAAGTTTACTCAATTCGAGGACAAGCCAACCTTCGAGGAAGCAGAGGAAGTCTTCGAGCCGGTGATGAAGAAGTTCGAAAATGGTGAGATCGACGGGGTTAGCCTCGTTTTCACCCACTACGAAGCCTCGAGTCGTCAATCGCCTGTTCTTCGCAAGCTGTTACCCCTCGAAGTTTCAGAGGAGAGTGAGGGTGGAAGCACAGATTTCATCCTCGAACCGAATCCAGAAATGATTCTGGGAAGGCTTTTACCGCTTTCCCTGAAGATGCAGTTTTTCCAGGCATTGGTGGAAGCCGCAGCCGGTGAGCAGATCGCCCGCCGTATTGCGATGAAGAATGCGACCGACAATGCCGAGGATATGGCTAAAACATACACCCAGCTCTATAACCGCACGCGTCAGGCGAGCATCACCCAGGAGATCCTGGAGGTGATCGGTGGCGTTGAGGTGATGAGCTGATTTAACACAATGCCGGCGTCGAGAACGCTGGTTGGAGAGACGGGAGTCGAACCCGTGAGTGAAAATACAGTTGTTGGCAAGGTTGTTCAGGTCATCGGTGCAACGATCGATGCCGAGTACCCCGAAGGACACCTGCCGCCGATCTACAATGCATTGAAGATTGACCAGGGTGAGATCCAGTTGACCCTCGAAGTGCAACAGCACCTCGGTGGTAACAGGGTTCGTGCCGTGGCCATGGCCTCTACCGATGGTGTCGTCCGTAACATGGACATCCTCGACACTGGGTCCCCGATCAAGGTTCCCGTGGGTGAGGAAGTTCTGGGCCGGGTGTTTAACCTTCTGGGTGAGCCCGTAGACAAGTTGCCACCCGCCGAGGTGAAAGAGTATCGCCCGATTCATAAAGAGGCGATTGCATTCGATGACCTCGAGGCTTCGACCCAGGTTTTCGAAACCGGCATCAAGGTGATCGACCTGCTGACTCCTTACTCCAAAGGAGGAAAGACCGGTCTCTTCGGAGGTGCGGGTCTGGGTAAGACGGTGTTGATTCAGGAATTGATCAACAACGTTGCGACCAAGCACGGTGGATACTCCTGCTTCGCTGGAGTGGGTGAAAGAACCCGTGAAGGAAATGACCTTTGGAACGAGATGAAGGAAGCGGTCGTCAAAACCGCTGACGGAAAAGAGTTCAGCGTGCTGGACCGTACCGTTCTCGTCTTCGGTCAGATGAACGAACCCCCGGGAGCACGTCTGCGTGTGGCGCTTTCTGCACTGACGATGGCAGAGCACTTCCGCGACACTTCCGGATCAGACGTTCTGATCTTCGTCGACAACATCTTCCGCTTCTCTCAGGCAGGTTCAGAGGTGTCCGCGCTTCTTGGACGGATGCCGAGTGCGGTGGGATACCAGCCGACGCTGGCCACGGAAATGGGACAGTTGCAGGAGCGAATCACTTCGACCAAGAAGGGTTCGATCACCTCGGTGCAGGCGATCTACGTGCCTGCGGACGATTTGACTGACCCGGCACCGGCAACCGCCTTCGCTCACTTGGATGCGACCACCGTGCTCGATCGTCGTATTTCGGGTAAAGGAATCTATCCTGCGATCGACCCGCTCTCCTCGACCTCGCGAATCCTCGATCCGCAGGTGGTGGGTGAAGAGCACTACGCAGTCGCTCGTGAGGTGCAGCGAATTCTTCAGCGTTACCGTGACCTTCAGGACATCATCGCCATTCTTGGTATGGACGAGCTCTCCGAAGACGACAAAATCCTTGTCGGTCGTGCTCGCCGGATCGAGAGATTCTTCTCGCAGCCCTTCAGTGTTGCCGAAGTCTTCACCGGATTCCCCGGTAAGTACGTCGAGGTGGCAGACACCGTTCGCTCCTGCAAGGAGTTGGTCGAAGGAAAGCATGACCATCTTCCGGAGCAGGCGTTCATGTACGTCGGTACCATCGAGGAAGCGGTCGAGAAGGCTGACAAGATGAAGGCCGAGGGCTAGGAATGGCTTCTATGATTCACTGCCAGCTGCTCTCACCAGAAGGAGCTGTTTTCGACGGTCAGGTATCTTTCGTGGGTGCTCACGCTCTCGACGGAAGAGTTGGGATTCTTCCCAACCACGCACCCCTGATCACGGCTCTGGGAGAGGGACCACTGGTTTTGCGGACAGAAGCAGATGGAGATCGGAAGTGGACCGTCAGGGGAGGGTTCATGGAGGTTCTCGATAATCACGTTTCGATTCTTGCAGAGGGTCTTCAGGAATCCTGATCGAGTTAGACACTCAGAGTGCCCTATGACCGGATCGGAGCCTGACTGGCTCCGATCCGGTATTTTTTTATCGAAGATTAGCGCTGAATCTCGTAACGGCTGAATCTGTCCACTGAAGTTAAGTGCCTTGAAAGTATAGTGTTATGGATTCAACTTGCAGATGTCTGGTCATGATGATGAGTCAAGAGAGTCAATATCATTGATCACTGACAATTGGAGGGGGATAATCGGTTTTTGGCTCTGAAATTGCTATTTTTGAATTTGGTTCTATCGCCTTGGAGGAGGTTTCCATGGTTCGTCGTATTGTTCAGATGCAGGCGCTTCTTTTGGCCTGTCTTTTTGTTGTCGGAACTGGCTCAGTTCACGCGGATCATCTCCGTCCGGCATTTGTTGCTACAAGCCAGGAAGTCACCGGGGGAATCTTGGGGTCAAACCCCCTTCTTACCGATGGTCTGAATGCATTGTTGGCCAGTAATCTGGAGAGTTTTCCCTTCCTTCTGGAAGTCGCTAATCTCGATGACCCGACCTACACCAATGACCCAGACATTACCCTGAACGCGTTTTCAGGTGTGGATGAAGATGGGGATCCCACCAACAATGGATCTGGAACAAATAACTTCATCGTTTCTCCAGATTCACTCGATGCCGCTACAGGAGAATTCCTCTCTACATTTGTTGGAGGAAGCATCGTCAATAGCGTGCTCACTGCTGGTCCGGGATCCATCGTGATCTCTGGAATCCCACTGAATGACCTCACCGTATCCGCAACTTTCACAGAGACGGCGACACCAGGAATCTTTGAGTTTGTTTCGACTCCCACAGCGGCTTTCCTGACCGCCAATTTCCTTTCAACACTGCCTGCGCCAGATCCGTTCACTGGAACTCTCGTGGATGTCCTCGATAGTTTTGGAATTTTCCCGGATGTGGATGCGGACAATGACGGAGTCAATGAGTCATATTCCGCAGAGTTTGTCTTCTCCGGAATCTCCTGCATGATCGTTCCTGTGGATCCGACACCTTTCGATGGGTTTGTTGCGACCAGCCAGGAAGTCACTGGAGGTATTTTGGGAACCAATCCGCTCCTGACAGACGGATTGAATGCGCTTCTCGCCAGCAACTTGGAGAATTTCCCCTTCTTGTTGGAGGTCGCTGATCTTGATGACCCGACCTACACCAATGACGACAACATCACCCTCAATACCTTTGGTGGAGTTGACGCGGATGGGGATTCGACCAACAACAACACTGGGATTAACGAATTTTTGATTGATTCGGACTCCTACGATGACAACGGAAACATTGTTTCCCAGTTCCCGAATGGTGAAATCGTGAACAGTTTGTTGACGGCTGGACCAGGTACCATCGTGATCTCAGGAATCCCACTCAATGACCTGACAGTCTCCGCAACATTCTCAGAGACGACGACACCAGGAATCTTCGAGTTCACTTCAACCCCGACTTCAGCCTTCCTGACCGAGTCTTTCCTCGTGACTTTGCCTGCGCCGGATCCGTTCACAGGAACGCTTGTTGACGTTCTCGACAGTTTTGGAATCTTCCCAGACGTCGACGCCGACAGTGACGGAACCAATGAGTCTTACTCTGCGGAGTTCGTTTTCACAGGGATCTCCTGTGAGCTTTACGGCAACAGCTTTGGTGCGGGCGGACCGACTCCTTCAGAGGACTGTGACAATGGAATCGATGACGATGGCGATACTCTCGCCGATTGTGACGATCCCGATTGTGCCGCTGCTGCCAACTGCGTCACAGGAGCCCAGTTCAAGAGGGGTGACATCAACGCAGACGGAGCGATCAACATCGCAGACGCCGTCACGGGTCTCGATTACCTCTTCACCGGAGGAGCTGCTCCAATTTGTCTCGATTCAGCAGACGTCAATGACGATGGTGGAATCAATGTTGCCGATGCCATCTCGCTATTGGGTTACCTCTTCAGCAGTGCCGCTGAGCCTCCGGCTCCGGGTGCCAGCTGTGGAGTTGATGCGACAGACACCGATCCGCTCGATTGCCTAGCTTCTACGGGCGGTTGCTGATCCAAGATCATCAACAGCTTCGGTGCTTTTTCCCTGCCTGGATTGAAGAGTCCAGGCAGGGATTTTTTTTCGACATGCTTCGGAGTGCCTTGCGAGTGTTTGACACCGCATGATGATGGCGTACAAGTGGTTCAGAACAGCGGGCAGGCTAGCGAGGGAAAGAAGTATCGGTGGGTAAGACTCCTGGTTTGGATACTACGAAGATTTTTGCGCCAGCTGTCAGAGAGCGGATGGCACAGGCCATCACCGATGCGGGATCAAATGAAGTCTTCTTCTTGGGAGTCCTCGACGAAGTTGGCATTCTCGAAGGTGTAGAAGTTGTAGCTCGTGGAAGTGCTAATGCGGTTCCCGTTTTCCTGGAGAGAGCAGAAGAAGGATTTCACGTCCTGATTCACAACCACCCCGGCGGTGATCTGACCCCGAGTCCTGCCGATCTTTCCATCGCTTCCGAGGCGGGAGCCCGCCGTCTCGGTTTCTTCATCATCAACAATGATGCAACCCGGGTGAATCGGGTCGTTGAACCCTTTCCCGAGAAGGAAGAGATCGCCGTCGAGTCGAAAGAGATTGACGGGGTGTTGGGTTGTGATGGGCTTTTCGGGAAAGTCCTTCCCGGTTTTGAAGAGAGAACCGGGCAGTTACGGATGGCTCATTCTGTCAATCGGGCCATCAATGATGGTGACGTCGCTGTTCTGGAAGCGGGAACTGGCATCGGCAAGTCTTTTGCATACCTTGTCCCAGCAATCTTGTGGGCTGTGAAAAACCGCGGCCGTGTAGTGATCTCGACTGCGACGATCCCATTGGGGGAGCAGTTGGCTCACAGGGATCTCCCGACGTTGCAAAGAATCCTTGGAGTCGATTTCAAGTTTGCACTGATACAGGGGCGGGGGAACTACGCCTGTCGTCGCAAGGCCGAACAGGTATCTTCTGAACCAGAGATTTTCGCCGATGACGAGGAAAGAGAAGGTTGGATTGCAGACATTCTCGATCGTCTTGCTGAAGCGAAAACAGGAACACGGCAAGAGATGCCGGGGGAAGTTCCCGAAGAAATCTGGAACGATTTTCAATCCACTTCAGACCAATCACTGAAGGCGAGATGTCCCCATTACCGAGAGTGTTTCTATTATGAGGCTCGCCGGAAAGCATTCGGGGCACACATCGTTATCGTCAATCATCACCTTTTCTTTGCGGATCTGAATTTACGCAAGGGAAGAGGGGATTATGAATCGGATCTGGTTATCCCCGGCTACCAAAAGGTCATCTTTGACGAAGCCCATCATCTGGAAGATGTCGCCAGCAAGCACCTGGGCTCTGAAGTCTCACGACGGGGAATGTTACAGGTTCTGGGTCGACTTCTGACCCCTCGCAAGAAGAGGGGAAGACAGGGTGGGCGTTTGCCCTGGCTTCAGTCTCAGTTGGCGAAACATCACAAAGGTGAAGTCCACGAACTTCTGGGCATGAAGGTGATCCCCAGAGTTCACCTGGTGCGAAAGGAAGTCGAGCAAGCTCTCCAGAGACTTGAGGTCCGACTAGAGGATTCGCGCCACCTGATCGATGAAAACGGCAGAGATGGATCTCTGATGGCGAGACTGGGGGAGAAAAAAGGCTTCATGCCCATGACAGTGGT
The DNA here is from genome assembly GCA_002167285.1 of Planctomycetia bacterium TMED53. Lineage (GTDB taxonomy): Bacteria > Planctomycetota > UBA8108 > UBA1146 > UBA1146 > UBA12191. The sequence continues at coordinate 13,047 of NHDG01000067.1, read as the reverse complement.
CACACCGCCGCTTCTGGATGCCCGCGACTCTCTCGATGGATTAAAAGGTTTGTTACAAGAGTGTTTCGACCTGCTGGAAGATGACCCCTTCGAACCGGAGGTCGAGTATCAGGCTGCCATCGCAGAACTGCGTTCCGCAAAAAGGTCGGTCATCGAGCAGATCGGAGCGATCGACTTTGTCAAAGATGCCTCAGGAGCGATTCAGCCATGGGTGGAATTGTCGAGTCGCCCCCAGAAACATCTCATGCTCAGAGCAGCTCCCCTGAAGGTCGATGAATTGCTGGCAGAACATCTGTATCGTCCTCTATCAACGGTGATCCAGACCAGCGCCACATTGAGAGTGGGAGAATCCTGGTCTTTTCTTGCCGATCGGCTGGGTTGGGAACAGGTGGAAAGGGAACGTCTTCGTCAGGAGGAGTTCGACTCACCTTTCGATTGGCCGCGGCAGGTTCTTTTGGGATTACCAGAGGACGTTCCAGAGCCGGACCGATCGGGATACGACAAGAAAATTCATGAAATCGTTCTCGATTCGGTGAGAGGGGCGCGTGGAAGAACTTTTGTTCTCTTCACTTCCCACCGATCACTCAAGAAATGCGCAGAGACGATTCGTCCAGCACTGCAGGCACAGGGAATGCCTTTGTTGGTTCAGGGAGAAGCACCTCGCACAGAGTTGTTACGTCAGTTTGTTGATTCAGGAAGAGCCGTTCTGTTGGGAAATCAGTCCTATTGGGAAGGCATCGATGTTCCGGGAGCAGCGCTTTCCTGTGTCGTCATCCCACGTTTGCCCTTCAAGATCCCCAATCATCCCCTTGAGCAGGGCAGGGCAGAAGAACTGGAATCCAGGGGCAAGAGTCCTTTTGCCCATCTGGCTCTTCCCAGAGCCGTACTCGGACTGAGACAGGGCTTCGGCCGCCTGATCCGAACCATCGATGATCGCGGAGTCGTGGTGATCGCTGATACCCGCATCATCAAACGTCCCTACGGCAAACGGTTCCTTTCTAGCCTTCCAGAGTGCCGGCGGGTCCAGGCAGACTGGGATCAGGTGAAAACTTCCATCGAAGGATTTTTCGCCATCGATAATGTGGAAGAGATGCTGCCGTGAAGATCCGGGGAGTGATTACGGCGGCAGGGGACTCCAGTCGATTGGGCCAACCAAAGGCGCTCTTGGAGATCTCGGGGGAGACATTTATCGAGAGATTGTCGAGGATTCTCGATGGCGGTGGCGTTGACGAAGTAGTTCTGGTGATAGGGGGACGCCACGCTCCTGAGTTGATCAAAGAGTGTGAAAGGCTGGACATCGATCCGGTGCATAATCCTGACCCGGAGCGAGGGCCGATCTCAAGTATCCTTTGTGGCATGAAAAAGCCGGGGAATTGGGACCTGTTACTGGTTCAGCCAGTTGATGTCATAGGTGTTTCCGAATCGGATGTTCGCCAACTTATCGAAAGTCAGCGCCGTTACCCCGATCATGAAGCGTGGATCCTTTCCCATGGAATGAGAAGGGGACATCCGGTGATGATTATAAAGGAAGCCGCTTCCACTCTGGAGACTGCAGGGGGGCCTGAACATCTGCGAGCTCTGCTGGGACAACCAGAGATGCGGTTGCACCATGAGGTGACCGACAACCCACTCATCCTTGAAGACGTCGATGATTTACAAGATTGGGAACGGATTCAATCCCTGATGTGATCGTTGGCAGATCTACAGTCGTCAATCTCTAACTCAATCCTTCTCCGATGTGCGCCGTGCATTGGGTTCCGACCATCACTGTGAGCGGAGGTCTGATCGAAGGATAAACCACAGGCTTGGTAAAAGAGAGACGATCATAACGACCACCAAACTGGCGATAAAGTTGGAGAGAGTTGGATTATTATCGACGACCTTCTCGACGTTGGTGAACGCCTCATTCCCTTGAGCAGCCATATCGATGGCCGTATGTAGGAGCACGCAAGTCCATAGCGAACCGGAGTAGGCATATGCTGCACCAAACGCTACTCCAACGATGGTGGCGAATACTGCATTGGTCAATACCAACGAAAGTGGGTCTCCACTGAGCAGATTCAAAAGATGAAATGGACCGAATAGGAGAGCCTGTACCAAGCATGCAGCCAAAATTCCTTTCTTGCTCTTTCCCCAGGCTTCCAGAAGTATGAAGAGCGCAAACCCCCGAAACATGGTTTCTTCGACGAATCCAATCGCAAAATTCTTGCTGATCCAGCCCAAGACTGACACCGGCGTGAATTGAAAGGAAGACCAATCCCAGCTGCTCAGGTTGGCCAGAAGGAAGAATGAGAGAGGTAGGAAAGCGGTCCACCCATACTTCTTACTAGAGGTAAACCAACAGGTGACCCCTACTTTTTTACTCCAACCTGCGCGAACCAAAAAGATGAGAAATGCCGTGCCAAGCAAAAATCTTGAAAGACTTTGGTACCAGCCCGCACTGGACTTTTCGAACACCCTCGAAGCAGCCATATCCCCCAGAACCATAAGGGCCATACCAGAAAATACGGTGAAAAGAACCATTCCAAAGGGGTAGGTATTCAGGAGAGCTTTTATTTTTTGCATGATCAGTCAGTGTCTGGCTAGAGTTTTCGTCAAGTTGATCTGTTCCAAAAGAATCCGAGGACTGAAGTTTAGTTACCAATGTTTTCTTGGTACCAATTCAGGAGGTCGAGCCAGGTGTCGGGTCGAGCACCTTTGGCTTCTCGAACTGCGAAGTGTTCGGCTGCCACATCCGGGAAGCCTCTGTACAAAGCCAATAGCCCCATTGGGATTCGGTACTCGGCTGAACTTTTCCCATACTTGTCAGCCACCTGCTGGAAGATGAACCTGTCAGTGACCTCTTCGATCTTGAAAGGCATCACTGCATTTTGATCAGAGAGTTTGATCCATATGTTCTCATTGTCGATTCTATCGACGATTCCGCGATCCTTGCGCTCCCGAGTACTCCCAGCGAGAGGGACTCGAACCAGTGTAATTTCTTTATTGTCCTCACCGGTTTCACGAAGTGCATCGAGAGACAGTTTGAAGAAACTATCGAGGAGCTGGAATGCTTCGAGATCATTGTTGATCCGTGCTTTTGTTCCATCGAGCACCATCTGCCCATCGAGTTGGACTGCAGTGCTTATCATTCCTTTAATATTCCGCCCTTGAGCCAAGGGCTTGTACTCGGACCATAGCTTTTTATAGGCGGAGATTTCTTCCGATTGTCTTTTCTCATTTTCAACACGAACGAAGTCGCTCTTCTCTTTCAGGACTTGTTCTTCAAGTTTTTCTGCTTCCGCGACGAGATCCGGGTCGGCGTATCCGCGAATCTTTTCTACGAGAGCAAGCGCCTGGTCGAACTCCCTGCGATTACGGTGAAATTCCGCTTTCTGGGAATCAGCCTCGTAGAGTGAATCGATTTCGTCACTCCAAACAGATAGAAGTCGCTCGATCTCAACGTTTAATTCTTCATCTTGGCGAGCGCTCTTTGGGCGATCGTCGAGATACTCGATCGCCTGCCATAGATTGCCAGATTGCGCGAGTTGCTTCGCCTGATCCATAAAGGATCGACCATCTGCTTGGCGTGCTGAAACCAATGCCGATTCCAACATGTCCAGTTCTTCGACCATCGATTTTGCCGCTTGAGTGTCTCCATAGTTTTTGATCGCGGGCTTAAGAGATCTAAGTTGAAGATCTTGATCCAACGCTCGAACAGAGGTGAGTAACTCTACTCCTCGCTTCTCTCGTCGGTCGAAGTCCTCTTTATCTTTCTCCATACGGCGATCGATTTTTATTTTGCTCAGTTCCACTTCGCGATTGGATTTAATTGCTTCGAAGTCAGGTTGCCCCTTAGAGGCTTGAGAGGAAGCAGAAAGAACCATAAAGACAGAGAGAACCAATCCAATACCGGTGCCGATTTTTGTCAGCATGGTCTTTCGGCTACCGCGTACATCGGCTTTGCTTGCGCCGCCGACTTGGCGGGGCCCACCGGCGGGCACATGAACGTCCCTTTGGACGCGACGAGTTGGTTTTGCTCCCCGAGATTTGTTACCCCCTCCAGATCCTCCACTTTCCAATTTGTTGAGGATCTCGATCAGGGCTTCTGCGTTGGCTGGTCGCTCATCCGGTGACTTGCTTAGAAGCGATTCCACTGTCGCATCGAGGTTGGTCTCCTTGCCTGAGACCGTCGCAATTGGCAGAACTTCCTCGGTGACATGCTTTTTCAAAATCTCCCGGGTCGATTCAGCCTGGAAAGGAGGCTTTCCTGTCAAGCAGTGGTAGAGGGTTGCACCGAGAGAGTATAGATCGCTCCGCTCGTCTACGTTTTCCCCTTTAACCTGTTCAGGGGAGATGTAGTGGGGGGTGCCCTTCAGCAGCTCCTGCTTTTCGAGCTTTCCGGTTTCCTCGGTGGCGAGTGCCAATCCCAAATCGGTGATCTTTGGGGTACCGTCTTCAGCGATCAGAATATTGGCCGGTTTTAAATCACGGTGAAGCAACCCTGATTTGTGCGCATGATTGAGGGCTTGAGCGGTGCAGAGCGCCAGTTCGCTGACTTCTCGCTCGGAGAGTTGCCCCCGGCGTTTCAGTTTATTCTGCAGAGTTTCTCCCTCGACAAACTCCATCGAGAACCAGCAAACCTCGTCGGTTTTACCAGCATCCAAAGCATGAACGATGTGAGGGTGATTTAATCTCGCCGCATTTCTGGCTTCAGAGAAGAGAGATTCGAATTGCTCATCATCTCCGGATGTCAGGAAAACTTTGAGAGCGATAATCTTCCCCAGAGATTCCTGTTTTGCCTTCCAAACGACGCTGGTGGTTCCCGCACCCAGTGGGGAGATAAACTCAAACCCGGGAATTTCAGGGGGAAGTGCGGCTCTCACAGCTCTGGTGAGCCTCATCGCTTGATCATTGGTGATGAAACCCCGTTCAACGAGAGCTTCACGAGCACCATTTTCAGCAGTGATGGAATCGGCGATATCGCGAACAGAGGACTCTTCGATGAGTCCTTGTTTCAGAGCCAATTTTAAGAGTGCTTGGTCAAATTTGTTCATTGTCACTCCACGAATCGAATCCAAAAATTCGGGTTTGCATCAAAGGAGTGCTCCGGGAATGGGGAAGGCACAGATTGGGACTCTTTGATGGCCTTCCAGTGTAAGGGATGGGAGTATGTTCAGGAACTGAGTCACAGAATCCTGATGGGGAAAACAGAGCCGATTTGTCCTCTTCAGAATTCGATCGAAAGGCGGCTGATTCGTGGTGCTTCCGTGGTTTTTAGCCTTGATCTGTATTTCTCCATTTTCCGCCTCGGAGCCGCCATGGCAGTGTACGGGCGAAGTCTCCATATTTCCGGAGTCGGGTGAAATCTCATGGACGATCGAATTATCTTTGTTGGGAAAAAAAGCAACGGAGACCCTCAAAGAACCTATCGAGTTTGATCTGCACTCCGGCCTCGAGATCTCTACCCCTGAGTTTGGCAAACTGATTCGGATCTCTGAAGGGCCCAGGGATCATGACCCTGGCATCGATCCACGCCCTGAAATCATCCGAACTCGGTGGCGCTGGATTCCTCCTGCCGAGGGAGCCATTTTTCGTTTGGCGGCAAAGGGCGTCATTCGCGAAGAACGAAGAGAAGTCGGCGCAGGTTCTAGCCGCTCATTCTCTTCCACTGCTGGCACGATTGAAGAAGAAGGTGTGTTCCTTGCCGGATCCAGTGCTTGGGTGCCTCTGCCGGTCAATGAAATGGTGGTCTTCGATTTAAAAATTTTACTTCCTGCAGGTTGGGATGCCGTTTCGCAAGGTCGGCGTGAGCAGCATAGCAAGACGGATGAAGGAACAGTCGTACAGTGGAAATGCGAATCTCCACAAGAAGAGATTTATTTGGTGGCTGGGAAGTTTTTCGAGTACGCCGATCAGATCGACAACGTCGATTTGTTCGCATTTCTAAGAGAGGATGACTCCGCACTTGCAGCCAAGTATTTGGAAGCGAGTCAGCAGTACATCCGCATGTACAGCGATATGCTCGGACCCTATCCCCAACCCAAATTTGCTCTCGTTGAAAATTTCTGGGAAACCGGATACGGCATGCCGTCATTCACCTTATTGGGGCCGCAGGTAATTCGATTGCCCTTTATTCTTCGCTCCTCATATCCCCATGAAATCCTCCATGATTACTGGGGGAACTCTGTCTACGTCGATTTGGATTCAGGGAATTGGTGTGAAGGTTTGACCGCATATATGGCCGATCACTTGATGAAAGAAGTGGATGGCCAGGGCCATGAATATCGAAGAGATGTGTTAAGAAAATACGGCTCTTATGTTCAGGAGGGGCAAGATTTTCCACTGACCCAATTTCGCAGCCGTCATTCAGGAGCAACCGAGGCGATCGGATATGGCAAGAGCCTCATGATTTGGCACATGATCCGTAGAGAGATGGGTGACGAGCAGTTTCTTCAGGGGCTCAGCAACTTTTATCAACAATATCGATACAGAAAAGCGTCATTCTCCGATTTGGCAGATTGTTTACAGGCGGCTTCTTCTGTGGACGGCTGGGATATCCGAAAGTTCATCGAGTATTGGACTACTCAGAGTGGTGCACCTCGATTCGGAATGCAGTTTGAGTTAGGCCCCCAGAGTTCCGAGATCACCCTTAAGCAGGTACAGAAGGAATCGCCATTTCCTTTGCGTGTTCCAGTTTATTTCAAGACTGCAAACTCAGACCAATGGCAGATGAGATCGGTGGAGTTTCCGAATGTCGAAAGTGTACCCAGGCAGGTCACGGTGGATTTGGGTCAGGGAGTTGATCACGTTCGCATCGACCCCTACTTCGATGTCTTCAGAAAGCTCGAGCCGGAAGAAACCCCACCGACTTTGGGTGATATCTTTGGCACCGACCAGGGGCTGATCGTTCTTCCGCAGAAAAGTGCTGATTTAGATCGTTGGAAAGAAGTGGCGACTCAATGGGCCAGAACCGGAAACTTCGAAATAGTTGAGGACGGTCATCTGGAAGTTCGTACGAAGATCGACGGCAGTAAAGCGGTCTGGTATTTCGGTGCGGAGAATGAGTTGGCCCCTGGGGATTTCCAAGCGGCTCTGACGATTCCAGAGGAAGAGTACCTCGCCGACGAAGTTGCAGGGATTCGAGTTCACGGAGTCTCCGACAGAATTGTGGGGTGGGTCACGTCACCTGTCGTCGAGGCGATTCCAGGGCTTGGCAGAAAGTTGCCTCACTACGGCAAGTACTCCTATTTAGCCTTCAAGGGAACCGAGCCGAACAATTCCATCAAGGGACAGTGGCCGGCAACTGGATCCGCACTGGCGATGAGTGTGAATGATTCTCCTGCTTTATTGCCAACTCCGGAAAGAATCCCCTTGGGTAAACCGGGACAACTTCTCGATCCGGAAAAACTTCTCGGTCACGTTCGTCTTTTGACGAATCCAGAGATGGAGGGGCGTGGAAACGGATCGGAAGGATTGGCGCGGGCAGTGAGTTGGCTTCGCGATCGATTCGAAGAGATGGATCTTGTACCCGCGGCTCCGGGAGGGACGTACGTCGATCGTTGGAGTGTCAAAGATGTGGCCGGTGAGACGTTGCAGTTGGAAAATGTGCTGGGATTGATTCCCGGAACAGATCCAGCTCTCGCTCAAAAACCGGTGGTCGTCATGGCGCACATTGATCACCTCGGTCGAGGTTGGCCTGACGTCCGCTCTGGCAATGAAGGGAAGTTGCACCCGGGTGCGGATGACAACGCTTCCGGAGTGGCGGTCATGGTCGAAACCGCCCGCAAGCTCAAAAGGACGATCCGCCCTCAGCGCCCGATTCTGTTCGTCGCCACCAGCGGTGAAGAGTGGGGATTAAAAGGATCACAACGCCTTGTATCCGGCGGCTGTGTCATGCCTCTGGTGGAGGCGTTGACAGCGATCAGCATCGACGCAGTCGGGCGTTATAAGGATGGCTCGTTGCTGGTTTTGGGAGCTGGCACTGCGACAGAATGGGTACACATTGTTCGCGGTGTTGGTTTTACCACAGGAATCAAAGCCACCTCAGTGAACGATGATCCGGGTGGTTCCGATCACGTGATTTTTCATAAAATGGGCATCCCCGGAGTTCAATTGACCACCGGGGCTCATGAAGATTTTCATCGACCGGGCGATACCTTCGAAAAAATCAACGGCGATGGGTTGGTGCTCATCTATCAGTGGCTCAATGAAACCCTCGGATACCTCGGTAACAGGGTCGAGCCATTGACTTCAACTTTGGGTGACGGGGAATCTCAGCCTGTACAGCGAGCAAGTGGAAGTCGAAAAGTATATTTGGGGACTGTCCCTGACTTTGCGGATTCCGGTCCTGGCGTAAGGTTTGATAGTGTGATGCCAGACTCTCCTGCGGAGAAGTCAGGGGTGAAAGCAGGAGATCGTTTGTTGAAGTTGAATGGTGAAGTCGTCGCAGACTTGAGAATGTATTCTCAACTATTAAGTAAACTCGAACCCGGGACTGAAGTTACTCTGGCGATCCAGCGAAATGATAAGGTGATAGAAATACAACTGACTCCTTCGAAAAGATAGTGGGCCATTAGATTAAGCTATTCAGTTATAATCACGTTAGAATGCCAGTTCTTCTTATGCTCGTGTTTCAAAGAAGAGGTCTAAGTGGTTAGTGTTTACGACATCAAGCCAGCATTTCAGAGGTTACTTAGGCCATTAGTCAAATGGTTGGCACGGTCAGGTGTAACAGCCAACCAGGTAACACTTGCAGCGGTTTTCTTATCTTTTTTTGCGGGAGCATGGGTCGCCATTGATCGCGGTACCGGCTCCACTCTTTCCGGTCTTGTAGCCCCTGAAGCTGAAACTAGTCCAAGAATCCTCTTAATGATTCCTGTGGTGCTTTTTGTGCGAATGGCTTTGAACGCTATCGACGGAATGCTGGCACGTGAGCATGGCATGAAATCCCGATTGGGCGCAGTGCTGAATGAGATGGGAGATGTGGTTTCAGATGTTGCACTCTATCTTCCGCTAGTGTGGATCAGTGGATTTGATGATAGAGCTGTCGTATTGCTGGTAATGCTCGGAGTCATTGTGGAGATGTCTGGTGTGGTATCTGTTCAGATCGGATCGAGTCGTCGCTATGACGGTCCGATGGGGAAAAGTGATCGAGCATTTATTCTAGGAGCTGTTTGCCTGCTGCTGGGATTGGGTGTGTCTTCTGGAGATTGGGTTAGTTACGTTCTCTGGGGGATCGTTGCTTTGGAAATCGTCACTGTTTTTCAGAGATCTAGGAAAGGTTTGGCTGAATGCAGTTGATAGAGCAGCTGACCAGTCACCCTGAACCGGTAATGCTGGCTTTTCTTATAATTTTTGGGCTCATCGGGCTCGGGTCGATTTATGTTTTCGCACAAAAAAAAATCAACCCAGAAAAAGATATGGGTGATGTCCCTCCACGATTGAGAACGTGGCTCTACATCGTCGCTTTTTTGTTTGTCGCATTAGCCGTAGATAAACAAATTTCACTCTGGTTTTATGGGCTTATCAGCTTCCTGGCTCTCAAAGAGTTCTTGTCGATGATTCCAACTAGACGTGCAGATCGTAGAATGCTTTTCTGGGCGTATCTCTCTCTTCCGCTTCAATACTATTGGATTCATATTGAGTGGTATGAAGTGTTCATTATTTTCATTCCGGTTTATATGTTTCTTCTTTTGCCTGTGAGACTCGTTTTAGTGGGTGAAACCGAAGGGTTTCTGAGATCGGTCAGTACCACTCAGTGGGGATTGATGACATGTGTTTTTGGGTTCAGCCATTTGGCAAACCTGGGAAGATTGAGTGGTGAGTTTTGTGGCCCTGCTGGTGGGAGTGGGCTCGTCATGTATTTGTTGATACTGACAGAAGGGAATGACGTAGCCCAGTACGTTTGGGGGAAGACTCTGGGGAAGCACAAGATCATTCCAAAAATCAGCCCAAATAAGACTACTGAAGGATTTGTCGGGGGATTAATCACTACGATGGTATGCGCTTATTTTCTCGGGCCCATCTTTACAGGTTTCACAACAAATCAGGCTCTGTTCGCAGGGTTTTTGATAGCGAGTTGTGGCTTCTTCGGTGACCTGGTCATGTCAGCAATAAAAAGAGATATGCAGGTGAAAGATACGGGTACGTTCCTTCCGGGCCATGGCGGTGTTTTGGACAGGATCGACAGTTTGCTGTACACCTCTCCACTATTCTTTCATTACACCTATTACCTGATGCCATGATCATGGGAGCGCTACTTAAAATTCTCTTCCACCTATTGATTGTGAGACCCCTGACGTTGGTCGTGATTGGGCTCAATGTCCGTGGAAAATCCAATCTTCCAAAAAAGGGCCCTGCTATCCTGGCTGCCAATCACAACAGCCATCTTGATACATTAATTCTGCAGTCACTTTTTCCTTTGTGTATGCAGAAATCCATTCGGCCTGTCGCGGCTGCCGACTATTTCATGAAAAATCGCCTTCTGGCATGGTTTTCAACTCAGGTGATGGGGATTCTTCCTATCCAGAGAAAGTTAAGTATTTCAGGTGGAGATCCTCTAAGCGGTTGTATCGAAGCTCTGGAAAAAGGTGAGATTTTGATCATCTACCCCGAAGGTAGTAGGGGTGAGGCAGAGAAGATCAGTGATTTCAAAAACGGAATCGCACACCTGGCGAAAAAGTTTCCAGAGTCTCCGGTTTTCCCAATTTTTCTTCATGGTTGTGGGAAAGCTTTACCAAAAGGGGAAGCGATCTTCGTTCCCTTTTTTGTGGACTGTGTTGTCGGTGAGCCTCGTTACTGGTGTGGCAACAAGAACGAGTTTACCGAAGAGCTGAGATCAGATATCGATGCCCTATCCGAGCAATGCGACCTCAAAGCCTGGGAATAGAGCCGATTAAACCTCGCGTCCGCCGACACCGAAGTAATTAGCATCCGGATGGTGGAAAGCGAGAGCGGAAACACTCGCTTCGGGGTCCATCATGAAGCCATCGGTCAGTTCAACTCCCAGGTGCTCCTGGGGTTGAAGCAGTCTCCAGATCGACTCTTGGCAGGAGAGATCGGGGCATGCGGGATATCCGAATGAGTATCTCTTACCGCGGTAACGAGCTCGGAATATGTCGAGGGGAGGCATGCCTTCGGGATCGGGGAAACCCCAGCTGATGCGAATCTGTCGGTGTACTCTTTCAGCAAGTCCCTCTGCCAGTTCAACCGCCAATGCTTGGATTGCATGGCTCTTCAAATATTCACCTTCATTCATCCAGGCTCTGGATTGATTGCGAACACCTGAGCCAGCAGTCGTGACCATGATGGCAACGTGATCTTGAGGGTCCCCATTGGATGCCGCCGGGAGTACGTAGTCACAGATCGACTGATAGGGAGACTTCTGTTGCCGTGGCATCGGGATTTCTTCGAGGATTTTCCCTGATTCAGGGCAATGAATTCGAATCACCTTTGAGGTGGAACTCGCCGGGAAGTGTCTCCACATCGCTCTCGGTAGTAACAGATCCCGCTGAGTCACTTCATCGAGCAGCTGATCCATCAGTTTCTTCAATTCCACTGCTTTGGCGTCACCTTCTTCAATCTTCTTGTTGAAGTTGCCGCGTAATCCCATGTGTCGGCCGTAGAGCATTTGTGGGTTGATCAACGGGTAGATCTCGCGAGGATCGATGTTCGATTCAAAGTGCAATTCCGTATCTGGAATCGGAGGCACAGATTCGAGTAGTGCAATTTCGGGAGATCGATCGGGGAGTGTAATCTCTGCCACAGCGGTTTTAGTGCTCGACGACCCTCCTGCAGTGATCCGCTTCTGATCCCTGCGGACTGACTCGATAAACTCCTCACGTTTTTCTTCATTGAGGAGTTCGTTGACGATGCGCAATCCATCCATGGCGTCTTTGGCGTAGATCACCGTGGAGTCTGTGGCTTTCTGAATTCGTGTTGCAGTGAACTTTTCTGAAAGCGCCGCTCCGCCGACGAGTATCGGTAGGTCGATGCCATGGGATTGAAGATCTTCTGCGGTAACCACCATCTGTTGAGCAGATTTGACGAGCAGGCCCGATAGGCCGATGGCATCGGGCTGATGTTCATTGACGGCATCGATCAGTTGAGTGGGGGGAACCTTGATACCCAGATCGACGACCTCGAAGCCGTTATTGGAGAGGATGATCTGTACCAGGTTCTTACCGATGTCATGGACGTCACCTTTAACGGTCGCAAGGAGGATTTTACCCCTGGATGCGGCATCTGATTTTTCCATATGGGGTTCGAGGAAAGCCACAGCGGCTTTCATCGCTTCGGCACTTTGCAGGACTTCAGCAACGATCAGCTCATTATCATTGAAGAGCCGACCTACCTCAGCCATACCCTCCATCAGCGGACCATTGATGATCGCCAAGGGTGATTCGTAGGTATCGAGAGCAATGCCGAGGGCCTCCTCGAGTCCTTCTTTTGTTCCCTCGATGATGTTGCGGGCGAGGCGCTCGGGAATCGGTAGTTCAAGAAGGGGAGATTGGCCTTCTACCGCAACCTTTTTACCACGGTAGAACTCAGTGAATTCAGCGATGGGGTCTGCGGTTCGCTGCCAGATCAAATTTTCGCTGAGTGCCCGCTCTTCTTCTGGGATGCTGGCGTATCTCTCCATTCGTTCTGAATTGACGATGGCCATCGACAACCCGGCCTTAACGCAATGGTAGAGGAACACCGAGTTCAACACTTCTCGGCCAGCGGGCGGGAGACCAAAGGAGACATTGCTGATTCCGAGAACGGTTCCACACTGGGGGAAGCGTTCCTGTATTGCTTTGACCCCGTCGATGGTCGCCGCAGCGGATGAGGTGTACTTTTCGTCTCCGGTGCCGACGGGGAAAACCAGGGGATCAAAGATGATGTCCTCAGGAGGTACCCCGTATTTATTGGTCAGTAGATCGAAGGAGCGTTCGGCGATCTCCAGTTTTCTCTCAACGGTGACGGCCATGCCGTCTTCAGGATCTTCGTCGATACAGCCGACGACGAGTGCGGCGCCATATCTGCGTGCCAAAGGAACTACTGACTCAAAGCGCTCTTCTCCAT
>NHDG01000066.1 GCA_002167285.1 Planctomycetia bacterium TMED53 | reverse complement strand
CCAACTCCCTACAGGAACCGTTGGTCAGTGTCCGAGACCTGCATACCGACTTCACAGTAGAGGGTAAAACTGCTCAGGCGGTCGATGGGGTCAGCTTCGACATCATGCCCGGGGAGGTTCTAGGGCTCGTCGGCGAATCGGGGTGTGGCAAATCGGTCACGGCCCTGAGTCTGCTCAAGCTGATTCCTGATCCGCCCGGGAAAATCCGTCAGGGATCCGCGATCTTCCGTGGCCGCGATCTGCTGGCGCTCGATTACGGTGAGATGCGCAAGATTCGTGGAAATGAAATCGCCATGATCTTCCAGGAGCCGATGACGGCTCTGAACCCGGTCTTCACCATCGGTTTTCAAATGCGCGAAGCGATTCAGCATCACGCCGGCGCCAGCAAAGATGAAGCGAACAATCGTGCGGTCGAGATGCTCGAAAAGGTCGGGATCCCGGATGCGCGGGCGCGGCTCGACAACTACCCGCACCAGTTCTCCGGAGGGATGCGCCAAAGGGTGATGATCGCCATGGCGCTTTCACTTCAGCCGGCGCTGTTGATCGCTGACGAACCCACGACCGCTCTGGACGTGACGATTCAGGCGCAGATCCTCGACCTGATGCTAGAGATGAAATCGCAACAGGAGGGCGCTTCCATCTTGTTGATCACCCATGACCTGGCCGTGGTTGCCGAAACCTGTGACCGGGTGGTCGTGATGTATGGTGGCAAGATCCAGGAAGTGGCTCCGGTACGTGAACTATTCCGCAATCCGCTGCATCCCTATACCCAAGGATTGCTTCGAAGCCTTCCGCGACCCGAGCTGGAAGAGCAACAGGAGGAGTTGGAAACGATCCCAGGCATCGTGCCGAGTATTTTTGACTGGCCTCCCGGTTGCCGATTTTCGACCCGCTGTCCTTTTGTTGAGGATCGTTGCCGAGAGGAAGTTCCCGAATTGCGGGAAGTGGGGGATGGCCATTGGGTTCGCTGTCATGTGGCGGAAACCCCGAAGGGGGCTTCGGCATGAACGATTCTCCAACACCCAGTCGTAACGAAGAAACGATTTTAGAACTGGAAGACCTGCGGGTCTGGTTCCCTGTTCACGGCGGCATTCTTTCGCGCCATGTCGGTGACGTTAAAGCAGTCGATGGCATTTCACTGAAGGTCCATGCCGGTGAAACACTGGGCGTCGTCGGTGAGTCCGGTTGCGGAAAGAGCACGCTGGGCAAGGCGATCATGGGCTTGGTTCCGGTGACTTCCGGCAAGATTCACTTCGCGAGTGAACGTGGAAAGGTCGAGCTCAGCGGACTAGGCCGTAGAGATTACCGGCCTTATCGGAGTGAGATCCAAATGGTCTACCAGGATCCCTTTTCGTCGCTGAATCCTCGCCTTTCGGTTCAAGAAATTGTTGAGGAGCCGTTGCGGGTCCATCAAAAGCAGCTCGATGCGGAGCAGCGTCGGATTCGGGTCGAAGAATTGCTCGAAAAGGTCGGTCTTCGTCGCGAACAGGCGGAAAGATACCCACACGAGTTTTCCGGCGGCCAGCGGCAGCGAATCGGCATTGCCCGTTCTCTGGCCACTAATCCACGGGTGATCATCGCTGACGAACCGGTCAGCGCGCTCGATGTTTCGATTCAGGCTCAGGTGATCAATCTGATGCGTGAGCTGCAGCGCGATCTCGATCTGACCATCGTCTTTATTGCCCATGATATTTCAGTGGTTCAGCACGTCTCTAATCGGGTTGCCGTCATGTATCTGGGGAACTTGGTTGAAGTCGGCAGGACTAAAGAAATCTTCGCGCAGCCGACACACCCGTACACGAGAGCTTTGTTGAGTGCGGTGCCGAGACCAGATCCCGAACTAAAACGCAAAAAAAGGTGGGTTCTCGAGGGCGATGTGCCGAGTCCGATGGCGAAGCCTAGTGGTTGCGGTTTCAGGACACGATGTCCCATCGCTCAAGAGAGTTGTTCCCAAGAGGCTCCTCTGATGGAAACCGTGAGCGAAAACCATTGGGCGGCATGTCCACATGCAGAACGCTTCGAAGAGATCCTAGAGGAAAAGAACGCCGGTTCCTGACCCCCCCCTCGGCCCCCGCACCATCATCTCATAAGATCTCTTATCGGAACAAATAGAGATGGTGGGGTTTGCTCTGCCCCAGCTTCGCTTCGTGCCCTAAGGCCGCTTTTAGCGCTTGCGAATACTTCCAACTGTACTCCTGGTCGCGCTCTACGACGGGTAGTTGCATTTGTTTCTGCGTTGCAGGCATTGATCAACGAGGGCGATGGCCTCGTTTAGATCCAACGTTTGGCTGCCGAAGAACTTCGCTTGGTGGACGGCTTGGGCTGCAAAGAAGTGATGCCCGCTCCACACCGATATGCCTTTGCCGTCTCTTAGGAACTTTTCGAATGCGGTCGTGCCACGGGAATAATCCATTTCCAAGGCGATCTTTCCTCTGAATCGGTCAAGATCCCATGGCCAATCTGTGGCATTGATCGGGTCCGTTCCGGTGGCGTTGATGAGGACTTCTGCGGTTTCGATGAGATCGGGATCATCCGACTCTCTGTGAATTTGGAAGCTTGCGGGACCGGAAGAGTTTCCTTCGACGTCGCGGCCAGGACGACATAGGAGGACGACTTCTGCGCCGTATTCTGAAAATTCAGTAGCCACCGATTGGGCGGCACCGCCGCGGCCAAGAATCACCACTTTGACTCCTGGCTTCAGGTGGGATCGAAGCAGTTCCACTGCTCCGGCACCATCGGTGCTGGTCCCCCGCCAATCTTCGTTGATTCTGGCCAACGTATTCCATGCCGTGAATGTGCCACAGCTGTCGGTAACACCCTGACCGAAATCGGTGACCAAAGATTTATATGGAGCAGTGATGGCGTACCCAGACACATCGAGCTTGCTCGCCCCATTGAAATCTTCCAATGGATCATCGGTTGACCATGGGTAGAAGCGTTGCTGGAGGCCTTGTTCGAAAAAAAGCTGATTATGGAAGTCTGGTGAAAGGCTGTGGCGAACGTCTTTTCCAATGATGAGGTAGCGATTCTGAGGTGCTGAATCCTCACACCATCGGTATCGGTTCTGGAGCTCGGAGAGCGTCAACATTCCCTTCATCGGAAGTTTGTCTTGGTCCGCCATCGCGTATCCCCATGGTTGACCCATTTCTCTGGCCCATAATCGATCGGCATGATTGTGATCCGAGAGCGCGAAGGCGACACATGGGAACGGTGATCGCTGAGCTTCTTCGAGAATCTCAATTCGTCGCTTGAGAGATGTCTGTGCTGGGAAGACCACCTTTGCTGCAAGTGCACCTTGGCTTTGGGCTTCTGCAACGGCTGCTGTGATCGCAGCGCGATCGTCTTCTTTGAGATGTTTTGACAAGATCCACGGGAGGTCCTCCGGGGCAGGCTCGTCCGTCTCAGGATCTACATCGAGCCACCCTTTGCAATGGCGACAGAGTTCGTCGCGGTGCCTCGATCTTTCGCGGAACGGGTCGAGCTTTCCACCCCGATCGGTGACGATGGCGGGGCCCATTTCAGCGGGCAGGGTTATCGGTAGTGGGCCTTGCCATAGATCCAGGCGAAGTTCACAGCCGCCGGGGACCGATGGAGGTCTTTTCCATGGCAGAGGTGCATTTGTTGCTGCTGGAAGGCTATTGAGCACGATGTACCAGCCTCGCGGGGTCGCTGACAAATGAGGGCTCCTTCTACGGGAAATGGTGAATTGAGACTGGATGCTGAGTTCCGGAGAGATATGATGGGGGCAAGTTGATCAGGACATCAACCATGATCAACCGAGTCTCCCCCCTGCATCGTCAGTTTTTTCAATGACACTGTAGTTTTTATAACGGCACTGTTCGTTGATTCCTGAGAGACCGAAGTTCCACTTTGAAGTATCAGCGGACTTCTGCAGGGTGAAGTGAATCCCCCATACGTAATTTCGTGGGTTCGAGGAGACAGGGTGAGCTTTCCTGTAATAGATCATCGAGCAGTGGTCGTCTTTTTTTGACTGCTCTGCTGCCAAGGTGACTTATTTGGAATCCGTTCACTCAGTGACCATCTGCTGCAAATGAAGAATTAAAAGTGGTTCGGAGGGGATCCTGAACCTGGCTCCAAAAATAAACGCCGACCACTGGCAATCGTTTTAATGACGCTTCAACGAGGCGTTTCAAGGAGATGATTTGAATCAGGACTCTTCCCAGAATTCCTCCTCTCGATCAGGTGGCTCTGGACGTCGTCGTCGCCCCAGTCGCGGACGTGGCCGTCCGTCTGGTGGTGATAACCCACGTTCTTCGGGCCGCCGTAGGAATGGTGGCCAGGCCCGCAAATCCCATGGCCGATCCCGTCGTGAAGTTTCTCATGAAGGTGGCGGAAATTTTGGAGCTCCACGAGGGAAGCCGGTTCACATCCCTGAGGGGACTCGCGTCAGAGGAATCCTCGAAGTAGGAAACCAAGGCTTTGGGTTTTTGCGTTCTGTCGATAAATCATTCCGAATCCAGCCTGAAGACGTCCACGTTGGCAAAAACCTGGTTCAAAAGTTCGGCTTGAGAACCGGTCATTACATGGTCGGTGTCGTAGGTGGTTCCGCAGGTCGTGGAAGAGGCCCCAGTCTCGGAAAAATCGAGTCGGTGGACGGTGATCCACCTGAGTTGGTACGCAAGCGAACTCCTTACAAGGAAATGACGAGTATCGATCCGTCGGAGCGATTCCTGCTCGGTCAGACCGGGGATATATCGATGCGGCTAGCTGATCTTATTTCACCCATCGGTAAAGGGCAGAGGGCGTTGATCGTCGCCCCCCCACGAACCGGAAAAACGGTGTTGCTGCAAAAGATGGCGCAATCAATTACCGAAACTCATCCAGACTCGATGGTTGTGGCGCTACTCGTCGATGAGCGCCCTGAAGAGGTCACCGATTGGAAGCGATCTGTGAAGGCGGAGGTTTATGCGTCTTCGAGTGACGAAACTTCCAAGAGCCATGTCAGGGTTTCCGAAATAGTTTTGCAGAGATGTCATCGGTTACTGGAAGCCAAATGTGACGTCGTCCTGCTGATGGACTCGCTGACTCGTCTTGGCAGGGCATACAACCTTGAAACCGCTCACAGTGGAAGAACTCTGTCGGGTGGAGTTGACGCCAAGACACTTGAGAAGCCGAAAGCGATCTTCGGTGCCGCTCGAAATGTGGAAGGCGGCGGAAGCTTGACGATTATTGCGACCGCCCTCATCGAAACTGGCAGTCGGATGGACGAAGTGATCTTTGAAGAATTCAAAGGCACCGGAAACATGGAACTGGTGTTGTCTCGCAAGTTGGCGGATCAGCGTGTTTTTCCTGCGATCGACGTGACCCTCTCTGGTACTCGTAAAGAAGAGAAGCTTTACACGCCTGAGGAGATCGACCAGATCTGGAAGCTGCGTCGTGTCTTGACCAGCGTCAATCCGGTTGAGGGGATGGAATTGTTGAGTCAGCGAGTGGGTGCTTTCCAGGATAACAAGGAGTTCCTGCACTCACTTGGAGGCTGAAGTCGAATAGGCTATCTCCCCCACTGGGTTCACCAGTCTCGGGTCCAGGCGACTGAGATCGACGCCAAATCGACCGAGGACGAATTTGGAATTTTCCTGATGGAGATCTGAACCGCCACAAATTCCCAGTCGATGCTGTTCCTGGAATTCGCGCGCTGTCCTTCTATTGGGTGATTTCAAATTTTTATAAAGAACTTCTACGCCGTCGAGGCCCGCAGCCAGAAGATAGGCTCCGTGCTCTTCGATGTGAGCTGCTCGTGGATGGGCCCAGTATGTGAGGCCGCCGAGGGAATGAACTTCGCTGAAGCCTTGAATCGCCGTGAGGGCTGGGCGTTGAAATTTGATCCGCCCGAGCCACTGCCTGAAGGCTTGCGCTGTTGTCGAACATAGGCGTCCCCTGACCAAGGCTCGAGCAACATGGGAGCGGCATGGAACAGAGTCGCCGACCTCCGCCTCCAAATCTCTCCATAGCAGCGGGATACCCATTTCACGAAGTTGTTCGACCCCTTTGAGGACTCTTTGACGTCGATCGGACTCCAGCTCTTTGGCCCAGTCGTGGATTTCTTCACTGAGTCCAGCGGGGAAGTAAGCGAGCATGTGGAGATCGAGCTCTCCCACCTGGCAAGTCATCTCGATGCCAGGCAGTAAGCGCAAGTTCTCGGGCAAGGTCCATTCGCTCCGATATGCGCCTAAGGTGTCGTGGTCACAGATAGAAACGAGATCGAGACCCACTGCAGCCCGATCGAGAATCTCCTGCATGGTATGAGCCCCATCGCTGTGACAGGTATGAACATGAAGGTCGGCTCTGGAATTGGCAGTGCTCACTAAGAATCCAACAGTTCGATAGACTTACGGATTCGAGCACAGACGGTCTCCCTGCCGAGGATCGCCAACACGTCAACGAGGTCTGGTGAATCTCGCCTCGAGGTCACAGCAAACCGCAAAGGCATGAAGAGGAAAGGTTTCTTCCAGGATCCTGTCTCAAGGACCTCGTCGAGAGCGGGGATGATCTTCTCTGGAGTAAAGTCGTCCAATGAGGACAGGGCGTCTTTGGCTGCTGTCAATGCTTGCAATGACGTCGTCTTGTCGCTCTTTTTTGGAATCAGATCTTCGATAGCGGGAGGGTTTGGCTCTGCAAAAAACCACTCGGTTTTGTCGGAGAACTCATTGAGTCGCGTCAATCGCTCCGTGACGAGAGGCAGGATCGTGGTGATTTGCTCTCGACTCGCTTCAGGAGGGGCGAAGCCTTCTGAAATGAGGCGTTCCGTCAAGTCTTCGATTTCGAGCCGGCGAATGTGCATGCCGTTGAGCCAGTCTAATTTCGTCAGGTCAAAGATGGGGGCGCCGGTTGATAGCTTCTCGACACGAAACTTCTCTTGGAAAGTATCCATGTCGAAGACTTCTTCATCGTCGTCAGGAGCCCAGCCCATCAGGGCGAGGAAATTGAGGAGTGCTTCCGGAAGAAAACCTTCCTGTCGGAACCAATCGAGACTGACAGGATTTTTCCTCTTTGAGATCTTTGATTTATCAGCATTCCTCAATAGTGAAACGTGAAGAAATCTTGGCAGAGGTTGATTTAAGGCCTCGTAGATCAGTACGTGCTTCGGCGTCGAAATCAACCATTCCTCTGCGCGGATGACGTCGGTGATTCCGAAAGCGATATCGTCAGCGACATTGGCTAGGTGGTAGGTCGGGAATCCATCCGATTTGATGAGAATCTGGTCGTCAATCTCAGAATTGGCGACTTTGACTTCTCCCCTGAGGGCATCGGTGAATGTTGTTTCGCCAGAGTCTGGGACCTTAAGGCGGATGACGTGAGTTTCCCCTGCTTCGATTCGGGATTGCGCTTCCGCCTTGTCGATGTTCCTGCAGGCTCCATCGTAGCCCAAGCGCTCTTTGGCGGCTTTTTGCTTCTCACGCAGTTCGGAGATCCGTTCTTCGGTGCAGAAACATGGGTAGGCGTTTCCGCTATCGATGAGCTGGGAAACACATTCCCGGTAGTGATCCAGTCGTTCACTTTGCCGATAGGGTTGATGGGGGCCACCCCCTTCTGGGCCTTCATCCCAGTCGAGGCCGAGCCAGTTGAGCGCTGAAAAAATTTGGCCTTCACTGCTCTCCTGGTAACGGCTGCGATCGGTATCGTCGATTCGCAGAATGAATTCTCCCTCTCCTTGTCTTGCGTGGGTTCTATTGAAGAGTGCCACGTAGGCGGTTCCGACATGGGGATCGCCTGTGGGGCTGGGTGCGATTCTGACCCGAGGAGTTCTACATTGTGCTTCTGATTGGTGAGTATTCATCAGCTTTGATCTTCCTCGTCGTTAAATCTTTGTTGAAGAAGGGATTCAACCCACCGGCCGAAGTGATCCATCTCCAAATTAAGTAGATCCCCTGGTTTGCGCTCATCAAAGGAGGTGACTTCTAGGGTATGAGGGATGAGTGCGACAGAGAATTGATCCCTTTGGCTCTCGACGACGGTCAGGCTGACTCCATCGACGGTCACGGAGCCTTTTGGGACGGTTTTGAATGGGGATTCGGCAGGAACCGAGATCTGCCAAATGACCTCTCCAGCCAAATTGTCGATCACTTCAAGTCGTCCGAGGGTGTCGATATGGCCGGTGACATAATGCCCGCCGAGCCGATCTCCGATCTTGAGGGCCCTTTCAAGATGGACCCCCTCCCCCTGTTGACGCTGGCCTAGGCTTGTTTTGCGCAAGGTTTCGTGAATCACGTCAAATGCGAGGGTTTCCCCGTCTTCGACAAGAGTCAGGCAGGCGCCATTGACGGCGATACTCTCGCCCTTCTGAAGGTCCTCCCAGGGTGCTAAATGCCCGTCCAGCGAGGAACTGGCAACCTTTTCCAAATGAAGGCGTGCACCTGCCTCAGAGGGGGTTAGGGCAGTAATTTTGTGGGTTCTTTCGACCAGTCCTGTGAACAAAGGCCTCCTTTTTGGTGGATGCTAAGGCAGGGCTTGAGAAACTGCCACCGATCCTAGGAAGCCGAATCTGTCGAAAAAACTTAAAAACTGGATTTCCGGCGTTTCTTGACCACTGTTCAGGGCAAGGCTATGATGCGCTTCTTAATCCCTAATCGACATTTTGCGGACGGCCTGGAGGTCGTTCGGACACCTGAAATATTGACGAGATCACTTGGTGATGGGTCGAGTTCATTGTTGAACCTTCCACAGCCGCGTCTCGGGGAGACGACCGGTGATCGCTGAATTGTCTTGGTTCGAGAGAGACTGAATCGATTATGAGGGCGGCAAGGTGTCGCAAGTGTGATCACTCAGTCAGTGTCTCGACCGGAAGGAACTGGAGAAGAGATGAGTGGGCTCGCCAAGTTTTTCGTGGTGATCAATCTCGTCCTGGCACTCTTTTTTCTTGGAGTGAGTGCAACCCTTTTCAAAACCCAGGAGAACTGGAAGAAGGTTGCCCAGGATACAGAGCAGCAATACAAGGACAGCCTCAATATGGCTGAAGCGATGAAGAATCAACTGGATGGAACCATCGAGTTGGCTCAAAGGAATGTTGAGTCGCTGACCCGTGAAAAGGAGCAGCTCGGATCTCAGGTTACCACTCTGCAGAATGAAAATGGTGACCTTCGTAAGGACAAGGCCAGCCTTGGCACCAAGATCGACGATCTTGAGGCTCGCATCGCTCAAAAGGATACCCACCTTCAGGACAAAGATTCGAATATCGCTCGTCTCGAAGATGAGATCTCAAAGCTCAATGACGAAGCACAAGATGCCGCCAACGCCAAGAAGGTAGCCGAGAGCCTCCGCAACCGTGCGTTGCTCGACAAGGAGCAACTGAGTCAAGAGAACGAGGCGCTCAATAAAGAGTTGACTGCTCTGAGGGCCGATTTTGACGATCAGAAGTTGCTGATTTCCAGGATCGTTGATTCGGGTGTTCGCCTTCCCGATATTGGTGTAGCTACCGCTCCCCCCATCGACGGCATGGTCGTCGGTGTCCAAGAAGGGGTCGTCGTGCTCTCCGTTGGTAAGGACGATGGCGTCGAGGTCGGATACGAGTTCACCATTTACGACGGCAATACCTTCATTGGTAAAGTCCAGGTGACCAAGGTCCTCGATGATATGGCCGGCTGCACAATCCTCTTTGAGGAGTCTGGTCGCAAGATCAGTGACGGCAACAAAGCCTCCACTCGTTTGACTAGCTGATAAAGGGGGTTCGTATGTATGACCAGCCGATCGTCGAGCGCAAGGATTCAAGCCCCTTAGCCACGAGCTTACTGGGTGTGGCTGCATTTTGCCTGATCTTTGCTTCAGTGCTCCTGTGTATGAGTCTCAAGGAGTTCTCTGTCCCCAATTCCACTCCTACTGAGAGTGCTAAAAAGTGGGAAAGAGGCAATCTGGATAAAACACAGAAGCGTGCCGACAAGCTTTTCTCCGGAGTGGAGTTGGAAGACGAGGAGTAATCCTCCCTCGACTCAACCCGATAAGATGGTGCGGTTCCACAAAGGGGCCGCACCATTTTTTATTCTTTGTTTTCTGTGCGGTGCATACTGTTCTGGCTGTAGCGGATTGATTACCATACCCACAGCCTCTGTGAATGCCCGATTCCTTTTGGGCAATGTGGTTTGAGGCCAGCTCGCCTCCCCCATTCGCGGGGGGACCAGTGGGGAATGCGTTCAGCTTTGAGCGAATGAACGAGAAAGAGGGAATGTGGTGTTGCGTATCGCACAAAACATGATGAATCGTGTCGTCGGTAAATTTTCAACCGACTTGGGAATTGATTTGGGAACCGCCAATACATTGGTTTGTGTCAGCGGTCGTGGCGTGGTCGTCAGTGAGCCATCGGTTGTGGCTGTGAAGTCAGGAACCAACCAAGTCCTCCTTGACGGTGAAGCGGTCGGCAGGGTTGCTAAAGAGATGCTGGGTAGGACTCCCAATTCCATCGAGGCGATTCGCCCCCTTCAAGATGGAGTCATCGCAGACTTTGAGATTACTGAAGCGATGCTCAAGTACTTCATCAATCGCGTGAATGAAAACAACTTGTTCTTTAGTCCGAGGGTTGTCATCGCCGTACCAAGTGGAATTACAGCGGTAGAGAAAAGAGCTGTCTACAACTCTGCTGAACGCGCCGGTGCCCGAAAAGTTTACCTCGTCGAGGAGCCTCGGGCTGCGGGTTTGGGTGCCGGGCTACCCATCGAAGATCCCATCGCCAGCATGGTCGTGGATGTCGGCGGTGGAACCACTGAGATCGCTGTGTTGTCCCTGAGTGATGTCGTAACCAGTGTCTCATTGCGGGTTGCCGGTGACGATATGGACGACGCCATCATTCAGTACATGAAACGTAATTATAATATTTTGGTCGGCCCTCTGACCGCTGAGCAGATCAAGATCAAACTCGGTTCTGCATTTGAGTTGGAGCAGGAGCTGGAGATGGAGGTCAAGGGGCGTGACCTCATCGGTAATCTTCCTCGCTGTGCTAGCGTTACCAGTGAAGAAATTCGCGAGGCTCTCATCGACCCTTGCCAACAGATTGTCGATGGCATCAAGGAGACTCTTGAGAAGACCGAGCCCGAGCTACACGCCGACCTTGTTGAGCAAGGGATCGTCTTGTGTGGCGGAGGGGTTCTCTTGCGTGGCTTGGACGCTCTCATTCGAAAAGAAACCGGTTTGCCGGTCCGGGTCGCAGATGATCCTTTGACCTGTGTGGCTCAGGGAACTGCAATTTTCCTGGAGCGCCTGGATGAATACGCCTCTGTTCTCGACTCAATCGAGGACGATCTGTAACCCTTAATTAGCGGAGATCTGTGAAGCCCCTGCAATCGGCATACTGGGCGATCGGGTGTTGGCTGGTGTTGACGTTAATTGCCTTCGGCCTTGATCCATTGGTTCGAAGTGGTGGTCACACCCAGCGACAGAAGCAGTATGTCGATCATGTGATCCAAGATCTTGGTATCCAAAACTTCGAGTTAACTGCCAAGCTCACTCGCCAGCAGTTGCTGGATATGTGGCTTCCATTGAGCTCCAATTTTAGACTCCTCCCCGCCTCTCTGACCCCTGTGACTGATCGATCTCCAGTTCGACGGTCTGCTATTTTAGATCGCGGCGAAGAGGTTCAGCTGGCTCCCGGTATGGGTGTCGTCAGTGAGTTGGGAGTCGTCGGGATCATCGTTGATTCCGGAACGGGTTGGAGTCGTGTTCAACTCGCAGACGACCCTGGATTTGTGATTCCGTTCTGGGACGAGGACAAATCAAGAGGCCTGCTAAGCGGCTCCCTGACCAAAGGGGAAGCGCGCGTAAAGATGAGAATCGACCCTTTAGAGTTTTCAAAAAATGAGCTTCTTTACACCAATGGTTCAGGGGGCGTATTTCCAGCGAACGTCTACCTCGGTTCGGTGGTCGAGCCACGTGTGCCAATTCGGGATTCTGTGATATTGCTACCAGGCCCCCTCGACGTTTCTCGGGAAGTGCTTATTTTCGTACCTGTAGAGGCTGAGAACCCAAAATGAAAATGCAGGTACTGGTGCCACTGATGGCTCTGAGCCTACTGTCCTCGTTAGCCTATTCAAACGTGCTGGGTCCGGGAATGTTGGTTGCAGATCCCGTATTTGTTTTTTTTGCGTGGATTTGTCTCGTCGATCATTGGTCCCGTGTCGCCGTCGTCGGAGGCGGTTTTATCCTCTATCGGATTTGGGGAACAGTGGCGACGCCAATAGAGGTGGCCTTGCCATTTTTGATCATCTTTTTCCTGATACGCGTCATTCGCGGGGGCGTGAGCCCCTATCACCCATGGCGTAGGTTGCTGATCGTGTTACCTGCATTGGTTGTGGCTGGTTGGTTTAGTAGAAATCTGCTGGATTTGGATTTGCACAGGGGGCCATCAGGAGTCTTTATCGATTTGCTAATAGCCTTTATCGTATCAGCAGCCTTATTTCCGCTGTTGGATCTCACCCGTCCCCTGCTACGGAGTGCTCGCTTCCCGCAGTGAGACAGGAAGTGGGCCTGGAGACAGGAAGTGGGCCTGAAAGGTATCGGATTGCAGCGCGGTCGTATTTTGTTTCTGGCATTGGTGTTTTTCGGCCTCTCCTCTGTCGTCGTTGCGCGCCTTTATCGCTTGCAGGTGGTCGATTGGCGCACTTTTTCTCTAAAAGCCGCATCGACCCATCGATCAGTTCTCTATACACCGGGTCCGCGAGGAGAAATTCAGGATCGCAACGGTACGGTACTCGCCGAATCGGTTCCTGAGATTCAGGCCACGTTTTTATTGTCAGAATTGGAGCCTGTGCGCTGGGTAGCACGTCGCATTTCCAAGATTCTTCGCCAAACTCCTGACGAGAAAGAGGAAGTTGAAGATCGCCTATATAAACTCCTCGAAGACGTGCGAGAGGGTTTTCGAGCTGACGTCTCTTCTGGAAAGATTTCTCCTGAGGTTGCTTGGCGCTCTGGGATCGACAAGGAAACAGGATCCGAGCTGGAATCTGCGATTCGGAAACGACCCGAATCATTTCCAGGTGTTCGCCTGCAGCGTGGAGACGACAGCGACAGTCTCTATGTCGATCCAATGAAACTGTTTGCTGGCGAACTTGGAGTTCGACGATTGGCAGATCTGGACGGTCGATTTTCTTCACAGAAACTTTGGGACCGTGTTGAGCGAGTATACGATCAAGTTAAAACAAATCCAAATTCAGAAGACGGGGCGGGAAGTGAATCGGATGGTGGAAAATCTAACGCTGAGATCGCCGCTGAAAAAAATGAAATTTACCGATATCGAAGGCACTTTCTTATTAAGGGACTAGCTCCCGAATTAATCGTAGAGATTTCATTAAGGCCACAGGATTGGCCGGGGATTTATTTGGAGGAGATTCAAAGACGCGAGCACCCTTACTCTCCTCTTTTTGGCCAACTGCTAGGTCGAACAGCGGTTCTCACTAAAGAGCATCTGAATAGCTGGGAAGAGCGTGGTGACGTTTTAATCAATTATATGAGATTGAAGGATCTTCGGACGATTGAAACGGTTCAGGACGTCGCCCATCACCTTTCTGACCAAGTGGGAAGATCGGGCTTGGAGCGTTTCCTGGAAGAGCGTTTGCGGGGAAATCCTGGGGCTCATTTACGAACCGTCGATTACATGCGTCGCCCAGTCGATGGCGAAGGAACCATCATCGAAGCGAAATCGGGACAAGATATTCGACTCACAGTGGACGCCGAGTTGTCGACGCGTGGAATTGAGTGGCTTCAAGAGGCTTTGGACAGGGCCTGGTTGACTGCTGATCCCTCCACCACTCAACGGGGCGAAGTAGACACCGCAGCGCTAGTTCTTCTTGACGTCAAATCGGGCGAAATCATTGGCATGTCTTCATTGCCCCAACAGGGCCTCGAAGTTTACCGCGATAAAGAGCTCTACAACGCCCGTGCACCACAAAGAAATATAGACAAGCCAGAGGAATCTGAACGAGCGATCAAGGAGGCGAGGAAGATCGGTTGGTTCTACGATCGATGTTTGGATTGGGCCATCGAGCCCGGTTCTGCTTTCAAACCGTTAGTCGCCTTATTGGCCTATTCACAGGGAGTCCTTGATGACGGTGAAGAAATTGTCTGTGAAGGATTTTACGACCCCAAATTTCCCAAGCGTAACAAGTGCAGGAACCATTCAAATTATGGCCCGATGGATCTCAAAGAATCCCTTTCGAAGTCTTGTAATGTTTTCTTTTACGAACTTGGAAATCGGTTGGGAACGGAACGGATTGTTTCCGGGGGACGTGAATTAGGTCTTTGGCGGCCGGTGATCGGTCCGTATGTTGAGTATCGTACCGGAGAGATCAAGAAACTGAGTCCGGCAAATACATGGATAGCTCCAACAACGAATCCGATTGGAACTGCTATCGGTAGCGGATTTACGGTCACGCCTTTGCAAATGGCTCAAGCGGCACTCTTTATTGCACGGCGTGGAGACATGATTCCGGTCAAGTTGTTTATGGATTCGGATCAATGGATTTCGGAAGATGACACAGTCCCATCCCATGACCTGCTCCGTAATCTAGAAACCTCCCACTTTGACGCCGTGATCGAAGGGATGGTCGAGGCTGCTCGAACGGGAACGGCACGCCCAAGAGGAGAATCGAGGTTGAGTTCCAGCAACTTAAAGGATTTCTCTGCGGCTGTAAAAACAGGAACGATCAAAGTGCCGTCGGAGAAGAAGTTGCTGAACCAGGGATCCGAGGAAAATCATGCTTGGATGATCGGATTTGCCCCTTTTGATGACCCTCAAGTGGCATTCGCCGCAGTTCTTCAGCATCAGCCTGAAGGTGGTAGCGCAGCTTCGCTGGCGGTAACAGAAGCTCTTGAATGGTTAGAAGATCATTGGGGTATGGAGTTCGGCCGATGAGTGCGATCCGTGATGGGGTAACGATTTTGACAAAGGGCTGGAATGGTTCTTCTTTGCTGATCGTCGTTACAGTATCCCTGTTACTGTTGCTGGGTTTAATCTTTGTCCATAGCGCGACGGCGACTGCCGAAACTCCCTTCCCAGGCCCCTACGCCATCAGCCAGCTCAAGAAGGTGATTCTTGGCTTCGTGGTCATGATTGGTGTCTCCTGTGTCTCCCCACGCGTGATCGAAAAGTTCGCCCCCCTGTTTTTCGGCGCAACGATCTGTCTTTTGTGTGGGTTGCTGGTCTATAAGCTCGCGACATCAGGAGGCGTAGTTCGCTGGATCCGAATTCCTGGGTTCCAATTCCAACCCTCTGAGCTGGCAAAGATCTCCACCGTATTGATGATGGCGACGCTGTTACGGGGTGGGCTACGGCAGTCTCGCTGGAAGCAGGTGCTGTCGATATTGGCTTGTGCGGCAATCCCCTTTCTATTGATCGCTGCTCAGCCTGATCTCGGGACTGCTATGATTCTTGTGCCGATGGTCGTTGCGATGGTTTGGGTGGCGCAGATGAGTAAAAGGCGATTATTCCTGCTCTTTTTGAGCAGTATCGCATTTTCATTCATCGCCTATGAAGCCGATTTGATTCATGATTACCAAATTAAGCGAATCAATCAGGCTTTGGGGTTGGTAGATCCGGCAGACGGTAATCAGGGATCTTATCAAATCAACCAATCCATCATCGCATTGGCCAGTGGTGGTCCTATGGGCAAAGGTCTGCACATGGGGACACATCACGACCTGGGTTATCTTCCTGAAGATCACAACGATTTCATATTCGCCGTCATTGGTGAAGAGTGGGGATTTCAGGGTACGGTATTAATCGTTGCCGGTTTTTTGCTTTTGGGAATCACGATGCTCGGCCTGGCTTGGGCGACTCGCGATCATTTTGGACGACTCTTGGTCGTCGGTATTGCAACTTTGTTGATGATTCAGAGTCTGGTGAATCAAGCCGTCGTGATCCAGTTGTTGCCTGTCACCGGGTTAACCCTCCCATTTATCTCTTATGGAGGGACCTCCATCGTCGTTTCATTGATGGGCGTGGGCTTGGTTTTATCGGTCGCACGTCATCCCGTTGAAGTCAGCCACCCCGATGGATTACGAAGTGGATCTTCGCCGATAAGGAACAAATCGACGGTATCTGCTTGATGCTGAACTCCGGCGTGTTCTCTAGATATCCCCCGCCGTTTAAAGGTGCGGTTTTCAAAATCGTTTGTTGATTCGAGTGTTTTGGAAGCCAGAAATTTAGGCAGCAATCTGTCTTGGAGGTGGGTCAGCCACTTCATTGTCGGGAATTAAAAAAAGAGGTGCCATCGGGGAAATGGCACCTCCTCGGAAAGAAATGAAGCAAGAAGGACGACCATGTCGCCCCGGAGAGCTCCTGGCGAATCATTGCGAAGCGCCAGGCTTGCCAGCAAGAATCAGAGCGACTCCTGCTATTGCTCTCCTGTCCCAAAGAGCCCACTGGCTAAGAAGCACCTGACGTGCCAATTTTTGTATGTCATGAGAAAAATCTCAGAATTGGGGATTTAGGGCTGATATGAGTCACTCAGCACCAAAGCAGCTGATGGTGAAAAAAAGAGTTGCCCCCACCCAAGTAGCTAAAAATTAGCCGATAGGCTCATGGCCCCACTTAGCCACGAGCTTAAGTCCCTTAAAAATTTGAGCTTACGTGATCCGGTAAGAGATTAGCCGGCATCGATTCAGGCGTGGCTGTAGGTGGTTATATTTTGATCGTTAAATGAGGGGATTTAAAAAAACCACCAAGGCCTGAGCCTTGGTGGTGATTGCTCTGAATTTATTGGACGAAAGCTTAAGGGCAGGCAGCAAAGCTCTCGCAAGGAATCGAGTCATCGGTGGGATCGATCCCGCAGCTATCAAAGGGTTCAGCTGGCGGAGCCCCCATGGAGAAGAGGTAAGTGAGCAAGAGAACGGGGTCATTCAGCTGAATATTCCCGCTGT
>NHDG01000065.1 GCA_002167285.1 Planctomycetia bacterium TMED53 | reverse complement strand
GACCGCCACTGCCGGTATCGATTACATCATCGTCGTCCACGGCTTCGGCGCTGGCCAAGGCCTTTACGAGCTCACCGTCAACTGTGCAGTCTCCAGTGAGATTTGCGACAATGGTATCGACGATGACCTCGATGGAGCCATCGACTGCCTCGACCCTGATTGCGGCGGAACCGCTGTTTGTGGAACAGAAATCTGTGACAACGGAATCGATGACGACGGAGATACCCTTGCGGACTGCCTCGATGCAGACTGCATTGGTACACCCAACTGCTGCATCGTTGATGCAGACGAGTGCTGCACTGCGCTTCCATTAGTTGCGGGTGGCAACCTCATCGATACGACCGGATTGACTGACAGCGCCAACCCTGCGGACTGCCCAGGTGGCACATTCTTCGGTGCAATGAGCACTGACGGCTGGTACACCTACACGGCTGTTTTCGATGGCCTCATCGAGTGGACCACCTGTGACCCCGCTGGATTCGACACCGATGTCGAGTGGTTCTCTGGTGACTGCGCTTCCCTCACCCAGGTCGATTGCCAGGGCGATGGCGTCGCTGACCCGAACTGCCAGGCTTTCCACTCCGACGGAAGCTTCCTCAGCACCGCTGGTGAAACCTACTACGTTCGTGTGGGTGGGTTCGGAGCAGGTACCGCCGGACAGGTGACCCTGACCATCAACGACTTCTGTGGTGACGCCATCACCGGCTTGACCGGATCACATGACTGCGCCACCGACGAGGTCTTCCTGACTTGGGTCGATGCGGGCTACGACAACTACGACGTGAGTCGTGATGGAGTCGTGATTGCCAGCGGCCTTCCTGCAGGAACCGTGAGCTACTCAGATCTCGGACTTGCTAATGGCTCTTACCTCTACACCGTCACCGGCATTTGTGCGGGTGGTGTTGCAGGTAACCTCGCCAACATCACCGTCACAGTCTCCTGCGCCTCTGGTGGCGAAACCGACTTGATCGTCGTCACTGAAAACCTTGCTGGAGCAGGCTTGGTCGATAGTGGAGCCGCCCTCAGCGCAGCCTTGACTGCGAATGGTATCGGTTTCCTCTCTGTCGCTGACTTCCCCAGCAATCTCGTGGGTAACGTCATCGGCACTTACGATCGCGTTTGGATCATGAGTGGTACCTTCCCAGATGATGGTCGCATGACGACTGCAGACCTGGATGCCATGGGTGCCTGGGTTGAAGCAGGTGTCAACGTCTACTTCGAAGGTGGCGACAACTGGGGATTCAACCCACCAGGTGGATCCTTTGATAACTACGACGGAGTGCTGAGCGCTACCGACGGTGACGATACCTTCACCTCCATGGATGGCCTCGATACGCTTCTCGTTGACGGTGGTGGAAACCCTGTCAACTGGAGTGATCTGGTCGGAGTGGCTTACAACCAGGATGCCGCGGGTAATGACTGGACTGACCAGTTGACCGTTGGCCCTGAAGCTGGCGGACCAAACGTGGGTGCCATCTGGGCACAAGCGGGCGGCGCCTACTTCACTGGTGCATACAGTCAGAACGAAGATCTCGGTGGCTCACCAATCGGAAACGTCCTCGTCCAATCCTGGGAGTTTGGCGGTTACGGTGGCGATCAAACTGATCTTGCTGCGCGTATGCTCGCTGCCTTCGGTGGTGGTGGCGGACCTTCTCTGCCTGAGTTTGTCCGTGGTGACTGCAACGCTGACGGTGGATTCAACATTGCAGACGCCATCTTCCTGTTGGCTTCACTCTTCAGTGGAGGTCCTGCCGGAACCTGCTCGGACGCCTGTGACGCCAACGACGACGGTGGAGTCAACATTGCGGACGCGATCTTCTCTCTAGCAGCCCTGTTCAGTGGCGGACCTGCTCCGACACCGACCAGCTGTGGAGTCGATCCGACCGATACTGATGTGCTCGACTGTGTGTCCTTCCCGCCATGCCCATAAGCTTGGCTGGATAGGATCAAGAAGGTTGCCTTTCTCTTAGGTGACTTTCTTCAAGGGCCCCTCTGCGCGAAGCAGAGGGGCCCTTTTTTTGAGTCTACTTTGTTGTTGCTTCACTGTTGAAGAGACTCAATACCTCCCCCTAATTTCACTTCCAGACTCGGCGGTTTTGTACACCCCCACCTGCCATACCTGTCATTTATGACAGACATATCTCAAGAGTCAGAATCGTCTCGCTTGCCTCATGAATGACCGTTAATTTACCTGAGAACGTTATTCAAACGCCGGATACAACTGAGCCCCCAATTATTGAGCGATCCGGATTTCAACTGCTATTTATCCCAACGGCGGACCAACGACGATGAGCGATAGAGATTTGAAGACCCGGAAGATTACAAGTATGAGAATCGGTGGCATCACGACCCTGATTCTACTCCTGTTGATCAGCGCCCCCGGCTGGGCCAATGGACAAACGATCCCTCGGGGATTGCTAGAAGCAGTCACTCCATCGAGCGGTACCAATCCGGCTCCCATGAATCCGGCAGATTTGGTCGCGGGCCCCTTCCCCCTCTCTGGAACGAGTGCGTACGGCGTTTGTTACATGCCTGAGAACAACCCATGGGCGCAGCCGATCCTTGTTGTCGCCGAGTTGTTCAGTGGGGAGAGTTGGGTTTATGACGCCCTCACCCTCGATTCGATTGGGCCAATCCCCAATCCGTCCGCAGGTATATCGGTCACCGGCGTGACGACGGATGGTTCTTTCCTATATTGGGGTGTGATTAACCCTCCGGGTCCCAACGAAATCTGGCGTACAGATGCGGATGGATCTAATCCAGTTCTGGTAGGTATCGCCCAGTTACAAGGTGGCGGATTCATCGGTGGAATTTGCTGGGATGGCGCAAATGGACTTTGGGCTGCGGACATCACCACTGATCGATACGACTTATTGTCGATTACCGACGGGACTTATCTGGGGGTTTCAGTCGAGCACCCCGATTCTGCAGGCTTAGGCAATGGCCTTGCATACCGTGCTGACTGTGATCGCCTCGCCATTCCCCACGGCAATGATCTCGCTGGAAGAGTCACGACCGTCTCTTCCGTTTCGACTCAGAGCTCCGTGGCATTGGCTCCAGTAGACCTCAGCAATCATGGGTTTTTTATTAACGGTATCGAGAGCTCGCGCCCTGCGGTGTCTCCCCTCGCCGACCCATTTGGCATGATGAGTTACTGGGTCGTCGATAATTCCAGCAATACGATATCTATCGTTGAGGGTCATTCAGATTGCCCAGTCTTGATCCCACCTCTCTCAGATTTCTCATGCAATGCCTTGAGCGATGGAACCATCCTTACCTCTTGGAACATCAATACACCCGCTCAGTGGGTGGAGATTCGCGTCAATGGAATCCTCATTGACACCGTTTCAGCCAATGCAGGGTCATGGCAAGGCTTGAGTTCATCATTGCCATCACTGATCAGACTTGAAGCTCAAGGATATTCAGGAAACAGCTGGACACCTGCAGCATCCTGCGACCTCCTCGTCCCGGGTTGTAATCCGACCTCAATAGAGCTGAGCCATTCGCTGGATAATGAATCCCTAGAACAAGGAACTCCTTTTTGCGGGGACGCCACCGGACACCGAGAACAATCTTACTGGCGTAGACTATCTCCCTGCACAACTCCATTTCAACTATCGAATGGGTTCCATCTGGAAGCGGTGAGGGTTGGGATTGAAAAATCTGACCCAGGAACTTCCTTCCTCACGCAACCTTTGATGATCAGAGTCTATGAAGACCTCAATGGCGGGTTGATTGACGATCCAGCAGAACTAATTCTTCTCCATGAACAAACTTTTGAAGTTCCCCAATTCGAGCTGCTGAACTATTGCTTAACGCTAGACGCTCCCATCGAGGTCCCTTGTGGAATCGACCTTGTTGTCGAAGTCCACCTTCCCGATGGAAGTCTCGATGGGCATCTGTTGATACTCGGTTCTAACTTCGGGGGAGAAACAGATGAGACCTGGTTCACCGCCCCGTTCTGCTCGACCCTGACCCCTACTTCACTGACAGATATGGGATTCCCCGATGTTCATACCGTCATGGAGTTCAGAGGAAGCGCCATCGACTCCGAATTTCGTCGCGGTGACATCAACTTTGATGACTCGGTCAATCTGGTCGATGCCATTTTGGTTTTGGAATCTCTCTTCGTTCCCGGAGCAGCCCCGATCGAATGTCGAGATGCCGCCGACTGCAATGACGATGAAGGTGTCAATTTAGCGGATGCCATCTACCTTCTTTCCCACCTCTTTATTCCCGGATCCCCGGATTTACCCCAGCCCGCTGGCGCATGTGGGACAGACCCAACCTCCGCTGAGGACTTGGATTGCGAAAACTCGGCAAATTGTCCCTGAAATCAGTCCTGATCGTTCCTCTTCCCACCTTGGCAGGTGGTTGACCCAGAGCTATTGATCGGTAAATTTGGGGTTAATGGGCTAATTGTACCTTAGGCAAGAAAAGCTGGTTTTTTTCCGGAAGAAAGCGATGTTATCGGCGTCCATGACCCCGACCTGCTTCACTTCCGTCCCGGACAAGAACCTCCACTATTGCCTTCAGGTCAGTTTTTGTTTTGTTCCAAAGAGACTTTCTCTGGGATTTGCCCCGGAGGATTTACTCGTGTGTATCCGAATCTCATGAGAGAGATTCAAAAACCAGGAAGGGTTTTCACCTATGAGACACCTACCGTTTTTGGTGGCGATATTTACGTTACTCTCCTGCGGCGTCGTCGGCGCGCAGGGTGCGGATGAGTGTGCCAACGCACAACCCATCGCTTTGACCGCAACGGGTTCGTTGACTGTTCAGGTCGACACCTCTGCTGCAACCGATAGTAACCCGGCACTACCAGATAGTACCATTTGTGTCGGTGGTGACATTGGAACTGTCAATGCCGATGTTTGGTTCAGCTGGACTGCGCCCAGTGATGGAGCGGTCAGCTTTAGTACCTGTGCGAATGCACTGTTCAATACTTCGATCCTCATGTACGACGCAGTAGGTGGCTGTGGTGCCTTGGTTGAGCTAGCTTGCAGTGGCAACGGTGGAGACTCCTGCGGCCTCGCTTGTGCCAACTTCGGCTCAAGCATGGCAAATGTCCCCGTTCTTGGCGGTGAATCTTATCTCATTCGTGTGGGTGGATTCGATGCCGCTTCCATCGGTGTGACCGATATGGAAGTTTCCTTTGTCGCAATCGCCGCTCCGGCTGCCTTAGTCTGCGAGTATGACGCTCCTTCAGACACAGCAACCCTTACTTGGGAAAACCCCGTGCAGTACGACACGGTGAACTACTACCTCAACGGAGTTCTGTCAGGTCAGCTGGATGGAACCGCCGGCCCGGTCACCGGGACTTTCAATGGTGTTTCCGCAGGTGCAACAAGGGTCGAGCTTGAAGGAGTCGTTGGTACTGAGACCTCTTCTTTGACCTGCTGCTACATTTACCGTCCCGAGGATTGCCCACCCACCGTTGCTGGATCCATGATTCCTTACGCTGCAGGTCCGACACTGGTCGGCTGTGTGGCTTGCCAGGCTAATAACCTTCACGCTAACAACTCCTACCTGAGAGCCTTTGACTTGGTGAATGGCTATGGTATCAGTGACGAAATCACCGTCGAGTGCGTCACGACCACCGCAGAGGCCGTCCCCGGTGGAGGAGGCTCAGGAACCCAACCGATTCGCGTTCGCCTCATCATCGATACCAATGGTGGCGGCCCCCAGAACTTTACTTACACCGCAGGCACGAACGTCGCCCAAACCCCTGATCCGGGTAATGCAACGATGTTGATGGTCTACGAAGAAGAGTTCCAGGTTCCATTAGCAGTCGGCGTCCCGGCGATCAACTTCGTTCTCGGAACCGGTGTGGTCGACCCTGATGGACTTGGAGCCACCGACAACGCCCTTCAGTGCATGACCAGCTACGGCCCCAGTGCTGGACTCGTCGTCGAGATCTACACTCCCGACGGCCAAGCAGAAGGGCACTCTTGGTTCATGAACAGTACCGATGCCACAGTTGAAAATGGCAGTAGCTACATCGTTTCTCTTGATTGTGGTCTGAATACACCCTCCCCACTTTCAGGAATTGGCTTCCCTGAAAACCGTTACGTCATGGACATCGGTTACTCCGTCGCCGTTGCAGGAACTTGTGGTTCTGCCGGTGGTATCGCCAATCTCCAGTGCAATCAGACCCCTGGTGATACCACCTGGAACCTGAGTTGGGACGATGCCGGCGGAGCAGCTTCCTGGGTCATCGAAGTCGACGGCAATGTGGAAGCGACTGTCGATTCTACACAGCTGACATTCACCACGGCAGCTCAGTTTGAGTACCAGGACACCGATGTTCTGATCTCTTCCTGGACTGGTCCAGGCGGAACCGGCAGCATCATCAACTTTGCCGGCTGTACTCTTCAAACTTCTCCGGCCAACAACTGGCCTTCAGGCGCATCTGTGATTGCGTCTGGAACCTACCAGCAGGAGATCGCCACCCCTTACACCACAACCATCGGACAACCTCTTGATCTGCTGATTTGTGACTTTGGAACAGGGTTAGATCAGATCTCCAACGACATCTTCGTTCGCTGGACTGCAGGCTTCGATGGTGACGTACTCGTGAGTACCTGTAGCGCCGGTAATACCATTACCGGAGGCGACTCGATGTTGGCGGTATACACTTACGATGCAGCACTGCTCGACGATCCTTCATTAGTGATTGCATGCAGTGACGATGCCAACGTGGGTGCCAACCCGACCAATAACCCTGCTTGTGCGATCTTCTTGGCAGAAGCGGTGATCCCTGCAGTCGCAGGCCAGGAGTACCTGATTCGCCTCGGCACCTTCAACGCCGCGGGTATCGGAACCCTTGAGTACACCATCAATGACTGCCAGCCGACTGCTGACCTTGCAGGAACTGCTGACTGCACCAATGGTGACGTCTCCCTGACTTGGACCCCGAACACCAACGCCGCTTCACAGGAGATTCTTCGTGACGGCGTATCTGTGGCAACTCTGGGTGCAACCGACAACTCCTACGTCGACCTTGGCGTCGCCGATGGAACTTACGTCTACGAAGTCGTCACTGACTGTGGTGGCGGCCCCAACCCTGCAGCCGTGATCGTCGGCGTTCTCACATACACCGATTACAGCGATCTGATTTTTGCTGTTGAAGGCTTGGCAGATGCCGGGGATGTCGGAATCACGGATAGTGGTGATTTGCTTCTCAGCGCTCTGACCTCCGCAGGTCGTAATGCTGCTCTCGTCCGCGCAAGCTGGCTCGATTACCCATGTGCACTCGATGCCAACGTAACGAATGTGTGGGCAATGACCGGTACCGTTCCTAACGACTACCGAATCACTGCCGCAGAAGGCGACGATTTGGCAGCCCTCGGTGAAGCAGGTAAGGGTGTTTACTTTGAAGGTGGCGACCACTTCGGATTTATCCATGTGCCTTCCCTCTTTGATGGACGTGACGGTGTCGATGACTTGACCTACGATACCGGTGACGGAGATGACACCTTCACTGCAATGGACGGATTCGATTCCGGGCAAGGCCTCGATATGAGTGCCAACCAGGATATCCCTTACACCCAAGACCAAGCTGATGACGACTGGACAGACCAGTTGACCCTTGCCACCACTGACGCTGGCGTCGCTAGCGCAGGTGTGATCTGGGCTTCCGACGATGCGCTCGTCGATGTCAACAACGTTCCGATCCCTCAGTACAACACGGGTATCGCCAGCACCAACACCACCGGTGGTAACACTGTGGTTCAATCTTGGGAGTTCGGCGGCTACGGCGGTGATCAGACGACACTTGCCACCGACTACGCCGACTTCATCGCCGGTGGCGGTGGAGGTGGAGGTCCCCAGTTCAAGCGTGGTGACACCAACCAAGACGGTGGATTCAACATCGCGGATGAGGTCTTCCTTTTGGCAGCCCTCTTCTCCGGTGGAACACCCTGTGGTTGTGCTGACAGCTGTGACCAGAATGACGACGGCGGAGTGAACATTGCAGACGCCATCTACGGTCTTGCTGCACTCTTCTCCGGTGGTCCTGCTCCGGCAGATCCTGGACCTAGTGTTTGCGGACCTGATCCGACCGATGACGGTCTGACCTGTGACACCTACAACGGCTGCTAAAGAGCGGTTGTAAAAAGGATCCTTAAGATCCGCTTGATGGGTGGTGAGAGAAAACTCTCACCACCCATTTTTTTGTCTCCATCATGGGATTTTCTGATTTTCTTCACAGAGAATAAGGGCCGGGAATGTTGCGGCAGCCTCCTCAGACCTTTACGATGAGATGTGGGTGATTTTCATCCAATCGGTTTACTTTTGAGGTCAGAGAAATCCGTTTCTGAAACGATTCCTCTGGGAGGTGTACCCGTCCATGTTGGACACTACTACCCCGTCTTTGGCAGGGTTAATCAAGGTAGTTTACGACTTCATTTGAACAGATTCACGTGAGTCCAGTTCAGGAGGTAAGTGAAATGAACAGAGTTTTATCAGGGATTCTTCTGGTCCTTTTCTTCATCGTTTCCGGAACTTCATACGGTCAAGTGACGATCAATGAAATTCGCATCGATATGCCTAGCAGCGATACCGATGAATACTTCGAGCTTTGGGGCCCCCCCAACACGAGCCTGACAGCTTTGACCTACATCGTGATTGGCGATGGATCAACTGCCAGTGGCACCATCGAAGCAGTCGTCAGTTTGGCGGGAACCCAAATCGACCTCAGTGGGGTATTTGTTGTTGCAGAAAGTAGTTTCACTCTCGGAACTGCAAGCCTGACAGCAGATCTCAACTTTGAAAATAGTGATAATGTCACTCACCTGCTGGTTGAAGGCTTCTCGGGAGCAAGTGGCGATGACCTCGATACCGATGATGACGGCAATCTCGACGTAACCCCATGGACCTCAGTGGTAGACTGCATCGCACTGCTTGAAAACGAGCTCGATCCTGTCACCGGGTTGCCGGTTGATGGCGAGCTCATCTACTGCGCCAACACCGTTGGCCCTGAGGGGACGTTCGTCCCGGGTCACATCGTCCGCTGTCCCGATGGTACTGGCGATTGGGAAATCCAATCTTTCAGTGATCTGACGATCGACACCCCCGGCCTTCCCAATGTGTGCCCAGAGATCTGCGACAATGGCCTCGATGATGACGGTGACGCACTCATCGACTGTCTCGATGACGATTGCATTGGAGACCCCTTCTGCGCACCGGCCCCTGCCAATGATGATTGCGTTGGAGCCACCGGTATCGGTGAAGGAACTTTTGCGGTCACCACTTATGGAGCAACGACAGACGGTCCAACCTCCTGTGGAGGCAGTACGTTGAATGACGTCTGGTACCTCTACACCGCAAGTTGCAGTGGAATAGTGCTTCTCAGTACCTGTGGCAGCGCCAATTTCAACCCGCAGATGGCGATCTACCCTGGAACTTCGGCATGCCCACCAGATGCCGCTTCAGAACTGGCGTGCGACGCGGGAAGCTGCACCGGTTCCGGTGAACCAGAGATCTTCCTCGATGCTGTCGCTGGAGAAACCTACCTGGTGCAAATCGGAGGCTTCAATGGTGAACGTGGAGAACTGACCTTGGACGTCAGCTGCCCCCCCGCTGATTGCCACCAGTTCCCGAATCCAAACCTCTCCTTTGATGGATTTATCGGCATCACTGATTCCAATGCGCCAGCAGCCGTGATCGAGTACGTCGGTGATCCCGCTGCGAACTTCACCTTCGACACCATCACGGTGACCGCAGCCGGAAACATCGACGACCTCGATGTGGGCGTCAATATCACCCACGGCTTCATCGGTAACCTCGACATCGACTTGATCGCTCCAAACAATGATCAAGTTCGCCTCTACCAAAACGTAAATAACAACTCTGATGACAACATGAACCTGATCTTTGACGATGAGGGAGCCCCCTACGGCAGTGTAACGACCTTCAGTGGTGCCCGCATGCAGCCTTACGCTCTCTCTCAAAGCACGGGATCCCTGGCCGACTTCGATGGAACACCTGCAGCTGGTAGCTGGACCATCTTCATCGCTGATACCTTCTTCAACACCAACGGCGGAGTTCTCGATGATTGGAGCGTCATGATCTCTCAGCCTGCGGATATTTCCGGGGTCGAAAACTTTGTCATCAGTATCGATCCAGCTTCCCTGGTTGGAATCGCTGACCTTGATGTGGACATGAACCTGTCTGCTCCTGATCTCAGCGGTATCGAGATGGATCTCCTCTCCCCTGCCGGAACCAGCATTCGACTCCACGACAACGCTGCGGGAACAGACCTGATCGGCCGATTCGATGATGTCACGGGTAACAATGACGGCTTCGGATCGTTGATTCCTTCAGGGCCAGGAACCCTCGCCGATTTTGACGGTGAAACCATCGGTGGCGATTGGACCCTGACCATCACCAACACCGCAGCCACAGCGACGATTTCCAGCTGGGCACTTCAAGTCTGTGCTGTCGAATGCAATGTCCCCACCGACTTAACGGTGACCAGCTCTTGCTCCCTCGACACCGTAGATCTGACTTGGGTCAACAATAGTGCTTACACCGGCATCACGATTGAGCGCGACGGTGTTGTCGTCGCCAATCTGCCGGGTGACGCCACCACTTACTCAGACGCCTCTCCACCGGAGGGCTTCCTGAACTACATCGTGCGTGGTAACTGCACCGCCGGTGCGGGTGAGGCTTCCGGCTTTACCGACCACTACAGCTACAACGGTGAAGACGCCATCGTCATCGCTATGGAAGGCCTCTTCGACGGTGGAGATACCGGTTCGAATGATACCGGTGCCGCGATCCAACAGAGTCTTGTTGCAGCGGGTGTGAACTCCAAATTGGTTCGCATGCAGATTGACGAATACGCCTGCCTCGATCCCGCCCAAGTCTCGCAAGTATGGATCGTCCTCGGAACCTTCCCAACGAACGCGCGACTCAATAGCGAGGAAGCCAACTTGATCGCCTCGCTTGCAGAAGCAGGAATGGCCATCTACTTCGAGAGCGCTGATCACTGGAGTTTCCAACACCCGATTTCAGCTTTCGATGATCGCGATGGAGTAGCGGAACCTTACGCACAGGATGACAACGATTCCCTCTCCTCTCTGGATGGCCTCGATAGCGGTGTCGGTCTCGATATGTCGGCCAATCAAAACGTCCCATACAACCAGGACAATCAATCCACGACCGGAAATCCGAATGACTTCAACAACATTCTGATCCCGGCAACTGCAGAACCCGCAGGAGGAACTGCTGGCCTGGTATGGAAGTACGACGATGCTCTCGGAGTCGATTACGGTGTGACCACCGCGTATACCCCTGACACCGGAGGACGAGTAATCTGCGCCTCCTTCGAGCTGGGTGGATATGGCGGTGACCGGGATGCCCTCGTCGCTGCCTACTACGACTTCCTGACCGGTGGTGCCCCTCCAGGAGGAGGGTTCCAGCGTGGTGATTGCAACGCGGATGGAGCCTTCAACATCGCCGATGCAGTTTTCGTCCTTGGCAACCTCTTCTCCGGCGGTCCAGAAGGGCCTTGCCTCGACTCTTGTGATGCCAACGACGACGGCGGCATCAACATTGCCGATGCGATCGCCGCCCTAGGTAGTCTCTTTAGTGGCTCCGGTCCTCTTCCCGATCCTTTCGGTGTCTGTGGACCTGATCCCACCGACGATCCGCTCGACTGCGCTGCTTACGACCCCTGCCCCTGATTTAAATCGGAATCAGAGGTCACTGGAGGCCCGGGAGTCAAAACTCCCGGGCCTCTTTTTCATCCTCGGAAAATCGGGCTGCCTTCACCTCAAAAACTCCGCTATCATGCTGCGCCGACTATCAGGACCGGAGATGCCATGAATCCCCCAAATTTCCCTGCTGCGGATTCCCCCGATTCAGAGAATCGTGATGGGAATATTCGTGCTGGGAAAACTCGCGATGGAGTGAGCTCACAAAATAAGAATGCCGACCAGGAGATCCGCAGAGTTGGTCAGATCGGTATCTACATGTTGGGCTCCAGAATCCTGGGACTTTTCAGGGACATCCTGTTAGCGGCACTCTTCGGAGCCAATGGAAGTTCAGACGCTCTGCGCGCTGCCCTCAGAATTCCGGTGATGCTCAGGGACATGCTTTCAGAAGGAGCACTCTCGGCATCCTTTTCCCCCGCTTATCGAGAACAGCAACGATCAGCAGACCCACAAGCGAACCAGCGATTTGCGAGCGCTGCATTCAGTGCAGTCACGACGCTGTCGCTGATCACCCTTGCACTTCTCTATTGGCAAGCAGAAGCGGTGATCGACACGATCTTCCCATTTAAGGATCTCGAGCAGCGCGAACAGGCCATCACTGGATTCCGTCTTCTGCTGCCCTATTTGGCGATCATCCCCTTCATTGCGATCTTTAGAGGGTTGCTGCATTGCCACCGTCGAGACCCGCAAACGATGAGGCCTCAGATCCTCCAAAATCTAGCCCTGATCGCCTCCGGAGTGGTATTGCTACTCAGTACTCCCGACGAACTCGTACGCGCTCAGACGTGGATCTGGGCGTTCTTGGGAGGAGCCGCCATCGGTGTCCTTCTGATGGCCCGGGATGTCAGCAAAATTGCCCCGATTCCGCGACCAACACTCCATTTGCGAGTCCCCGGGCAAAGGAGATTCCTCCTCGATTTTGGATCCCTTTTGATCAGCCAGGTATTGGTGCAATCCTACTCACTCCTCGCATTTCACCTCGCCTCAGGGCTCGGCGACGGAAGTTTGACCTGTCTTGAAATCGCATTTCGATTCCACTTCTTTCCCATCGCCCTGATCGGGGTGAGTAGCGGAATCGTCGCAGGAGATGAATCTGCAGATCTCCTCAGTCGTGGACAACGGGGTCAACTGGCGAGAATGTTTACTCGTAACCAGAGATTGACCGTCTTCGTCGGCATGGTTGCTGCCGCAGGACTGATGGCGACCTCAACACCGGTCATTGAATCCCTCTTTGTATGGGGAAAGTTTACGACAGCTGCAGCGGATGAAACCGCCCCGATTTTGATGTGGTATTGCCTGGCAATTCCATTTGCAACTCTAAACATCGGATTGCAACGGACCGCCATCACTCTCGGCTTGAGAAGAGCGGTGCTCGCAGTCACCTTTTTTGGTCTCGCATTGCAAGTCGGTATTCTTCTCGGTGGATTTTTTGAAATCACCACAGGGTTGATCGCTCAGTCCTATGGCATCTCCGCATTACTTTCCTGGCTCGCACTTCAGTTACTGATTCGTAAATCCCTGTCGCTGCCACGACTGCGTTGGAAGCAAGGGATAAAACTCCTCGCACTCAGCATCCTCGTGCACCAGGGCGCATTTCATCTCCTGAATCAAATGCAAATATTGCTTCCCGACTTTACGGGAAAGGATCTACTACTCCTTCTTGGTGCAGTGTCATTTGGAATCTTACTGACGACTTGGATCGGCAGGATCCTGAAGATTCGTGAGGTCGAGCAGATGTGGCTCGTCTTCAATACGGCCACAGGAAGAATCGGTCGCTGATACACGTTATGAGCGGGAGGACCAATCGGGCACTTGCGGAATCAGATCTGCAGGGATCGCTCTCTTCAGCAATAGATCTTCCTTCTCTGGCAAATCTGCAAGTATCGCGGCGATTCTCTCCCCCGCGCGACCATCCCCATATGCGTGGGTCATTCCTTCAAGGGAAGATCTAAAACCCGGATCACAGACGATTTCGAGACCACTGCGAATCGCATTCTTATCTGCGGCCACGTCGACGATGCAGCGACTTCTCTCGCGACCCTGTTGCCTACGGCCCACATTCAGACACGGAAGGGCCAAAGCTGGCGCCTCCATAATACCGCTAGAAGAATTGCCGATGATGGCTCGTGCACAACCGAGCAATCCCCAGTAAAGGTGATGCGGCAAGTTGACGTGCATCGTCGCCGAGTCTTTACGATCACAGTAAGCGCGAGCACGATCGCGAATCTCTCGGCTTCCTGCATCCGCATTTGGAAAACAAAAGATCAACGGTAGATCCACCTCTTCAAGTGCCTCGAAAAAGGGATTCGTTTCGCGAGCAATATCACCGTCGAGTGTCGTCGGATGCCATGCCACGACCACGGGCGCGACGCCCGGGTCCAATTCCAAAGTACTACGAACGTCTTCTTCGGAAGCAGA
Organism: Planctomycetia bacterium TMED53; assembly: GCA_002167285.1. GTDB lineage: Bacteria > Planctomycetota > UBA8108 > UBA1146 > UBA1146 > UBA12191. Next base: position 48,569 of record NHDG01000065.1, on the reverse strand, counting down.
ATCCCCTGCGATCAAATGGTCGATACTGGGCGCACCTACCTGATGAATTCTCCATGGCTCTTCTCCAGCTGCGAGTAACCTCTTGCGGGCAGTCGCCGTCGGCACGAAGTGTATGTGAGACATCGCGGTCAATGACTGACGAACCGCATGATCGATGGCTCCCTCGGAGACTTCTCCACCTTCGATGTGTGCAATAGGAATACCGTGAGCCAGTGCGACCGAGGCGGGAGCCAACATTTCATAACGATCTGCAATCAACAGCAAAAGGTCCGGGCATTCAGTAGCAAACAAGTCTGAAAGCGACAAAGTCGCCAAGCCGATCGTCTTCGCCATTCCTTGTGCGGTATCGCTGCTGAGCAAACACTCGACCCGATGATGGACTTCGAATCCGTCGGCGATGATTTCATCGACTGTGACACCAAATTCAGGGGAAAGATGTGCACCGAGTGCGGCCAGTGAAACTTCTAATCCGGGAGTATCACGCAGATGCCTCAGGGGCGAAGAAAGATGGCCCCAATCGGCTCTACTTGTCGACAAGGCGAGTATTTTTTTCATGACCTTACTCCTCCGCCTCAAGATCGAGCCATGTCGCCCAAGTTCCCGGTTCGAGGCGGCTGTTAACGATCCATGTACGGATCCACTCTTTAGGGGAGATTCCAACCGCTTGGCCATGCTCCAAAACCTTTGTTTTTTCCAAGCAGTAGTGAGCGACAGTGTAGCTCCAAGCACGAATTTGCTGCGCGCTACTCGTTGACCCGATCACTTCCAGTTCCCTCTGACAAAGGGCGGACATTCCCCGCGTTACCAATCCCCTTGATCCATCCTTCGCCTCCCAGAGTCGAAAATCGATCCAGATTCGTAGTGGTAAATTTGTTGGCGTCATCGCCGAACATGATTCTTCGAATGCGGACCATGAGTGGATGGATGTCGAACCATCCCAATAAACCGCAAGGGGTGAGCAATGAGACCCCAAAGAAAGAGAGACCCTCGTCAACAAGAGTGCATCCTGTACGGAGTAACGAATGTGCTCCGCACTCAAAGGTGGCGCCGCAGGAGCCTCCGGATAGATCTCGATAACCCCACTCTCAGAAAATGGCTCCATCTGGGGTTCATTTCCTGATCCATCATCAAAAGGCACAATTTTGGGTAACCTTGGATCTGACACGACGACAACGAAGTGGGCAGAATGCCCAGCCAAGGCTTCCTTCGCTTCCTCCCAATACCATGCTGCGGCGAGTGGGCCATCGATGATCTCTGCGGGAACCGATTCCTCACAAAGAGTGACCTTGATCGTGACCCCGGCGATTTCGGCAACGACGGTCTGTCCTTCGTCTGCCAAACGGACGATGGTCTCTTCTCCCAGGAGATCCCTGAGAAGATCCCCAAGCTCCGAGAGAGAATGATCAGGCGCTGCCTTCAGTGGGATGATCGAGATCATGATTACCTGCCGGGTTAATCGAGAATGATTCTGTCGAACAACCGACCATCAATGTCGTATGCAGAAATCTCCATCTGCTTCCCATTGACGTTGACGATGAGAAAGTGGTGATCGACACGTTTATTGTTACTGAACCAGGTTCTATTGGGGGCGAAACCTTCGAGGTGCCCACCTCCGCCTCCCCCAGTAATGTAAACAACTCCCTCCCCTGGACCAACCGTCTTGCCATTACGAATTGGCCAGGTTCGTTCGTACACATGGATATGCCCATTGAAAACCACGTCGACCCCATGCTTTTCGTAGATCGGAACCAGATGCTTCTGAATCGCCGTGACTCCCTGGGTTGAAGATCCCTTCCAAGTGTTCCCGTAATCATTTTCGTCGGAGGTCCAAGCTGGGTGATGGTGATACACCACCTTCCAGTCAGAAGAACTCCTCGCCAAGGTTTTCTCTAGCCACCTCACCTGATCAGAGTCAGGCCGAATCGGTTTATTCGTATCGATCACAACAAAGTGAGTATTACCCCATTCAAAGTCGTAATAGTACTCGGGGTCAGGAAGCGTGAAGTAGTCGTAGTAAAGTTGGGCATTTTGTTCGTGATTGCCCAAGCTCGGATAAATCGGAACCCTTTGTAGCAACCGAGATGCTCCAGCAAAAAACTCGTGAACCCACTCTCGCTTGTTTGAGCCGGTACCCACCAAGTCTCCGCAATGAATGACAAAATTGGGTCGGTGTCCCCATGCTAGGTCCGTCACTGCTGCAGTCACTTGAGGATTGTTCTGAGTGTCACCCACAACCATAAATCCAAATGCCTGGTCCGCATCGGTTTTTGTTTGAAAGGTCAAGATCGGAGACTCCAAGACCTCCTCTCCCTTACCTTTCCGAATAGCAGTCACCTTGTAGAAGTGGGGAGTTCCTTTTTCTAGGGAAGACAACTTCACATGGTGCATTCTGCCAGAAGCTGAAGACCTGGCCGCTTTTCCCAGTTCTGAATTGAGGCCGTACTCAACGACCACCTGGCAATCCATGGAAGTCTCACAACTAACGGTGATTCCATCCTCTTCAGCCCACTGTAACCAAGGAGCTACCGTAAATTTCAAAGGTGGTCTCGGTGGATCGGCAGAAGCGCAGGCCGGCTTGTTCCGATGAAGTATGGCAATCTGCTCGGCGGTCAAAGCCGTTTTCCATAATCGGAAATCCTGTAACGCTCCAACGTGGGGATGAAACTCATTGTCGTCTCGATAAGCGCCAATAACAAATGGAGCACGATCCGGATACAAGATGTCGCCACTCTGATCATTCGATTCAGCAACGAGTTTTCCGTCTACATATACTGCCATCCTCTCACCATCGTAGCTTCCGGCGATGTGATACCACCGGCCCGGTTGAAGCGGATCTCCTCCAGAAAGATAAGTGAGCTTCCCATTCCCATCATCAGCCCCCTTGGAAGCGATCGCCAAGCAAGCTTGCCCCTTTGTCGATCCCAGTACCCAACCCTTTTCATAGTCGCCGTTATCCTGGAGAAATCCTAAAAGGCCTCCCCACTCGAGAATCTCATCCTGAGAAACCCAGCAAGAGACGGTCAGTTCACGCTGAGGTAAATGATCCTTAAGCTTTGAATAAGACTCCCCCAGCAGCAGCATTCCGCTGCCCCCCTCTGCGAGCAATGAGACTCCGCTCTCGGAATTCTTCAGTGATAGATCTCCACTGATACTCCCAGTGATTCGACCATCGCGAGAGCGGAAAGAACCATCGTCATCCAAGTAGGACGCCCGAAACTCCCATTGTAAGAATGGGGATTCCAGGGAATCCTGTTGGGCCTCAACAACAAACCCGAATTGTAGGGCACAGATGAGCATCAAGAGCCACAGCCAATAATTTCGCTGACACTTCTCACTGAAATCAGATGGCGATACACGGTAGAATTGGGGGGACATCCGTTAATCCTCCAACAAAAAGAAACTTGAGTTCAAAACTGGGGTTATCTTGAGATATAGAAGAGGAGAATTCCATGTTCAATCTGCTTCCACTTCTGCTACTGGTGAACACCACTCTCTCAGTTCCTCCTTTGGGCTTACTTCCGGGTGTCAGCCTCGATGACCCGAAAGGTACTCCAAAGAAAGCACCTGCGGTCGCTGAGAAGTTTCAGCACCCTAAAGGGATCGCCTGGATTGGAACTTGGGACGCTGCCACAGCCGAAGCGAAAAGAACTGGTAAAGCGATCTTGCTCCTCTCCGCCGCACCCCAGTGCAGAGGGATTCCAGGAATTTGGTGACCGGGAAAACAAGAGATGGATCAGAGTTTCTGGTCCGACCCAGAAGTCATCAGACTCTCAGAAAAATTTGTCTGTGCCCGCCTTTCTACTTATGAAGATGCGAAAGAAGGCGAGCTTCTCAAAAAGCTATACCGTGGACGCAATGGTGAACTTGAAAACACTGTGTTCGTCATGTTGGCCCCCGATGGAAAAACGCGATTGAGTCGTTCTGGGCGCACTCCTCAGATGGCCTTCGGGGGATCCGTTGGCTGGGAGTCGACCATCCTCGCCCTCGAACTTCACGCCATCGCCCAAAAGTATCCGGGAAAAGAAAATCCATCTGGACTCCCCCCCTTACCCGTTTCCAAGGATTTGCGCCGGTCGCTGAACGTCGCAGCCTGCGATCGCCAACTCTTGGTCTTGGCAGACCGAGTTTCTGAATCGACGATGGTGGAATTGCGTCAGCTCGCTTGGGAAGCACCCTTTAGGGGGCGACTTGGTTGGAGCTCCACTGACAACAAAGAAGAAGTGCAGGCCATCGGATTACCTGTAGAAGGTCCCGCCATCTACATCTGCAAGCCAGGAGAGTTCGGCCTTAAAGCCACCTCTCTCAAGAAACTCTCCGCGAACGCCTCCACTAAAGAAATTAAAGCGGCTCTCTCAGTAGCGCTTCAATCGGCAAGGCCAGCCCAAAAGAACTATCGCCGGCACGTCTCCAGAGGCCAGCGTCTCAACAAATCATGGGAAACAGAGATCAAAGTCTCAGATCCACACATACCTCCCCGTCGCAGAGAATAAGTGTGGACTGATATCTACTATGATGCAGATCGATCAATAGGCGAAATCATCACCAAAGTGGTCATGATCTTGCCGCGCCTTGGCAACGCACCAGCGGGAAATTTGATCCAAATGCAAGGTGTCATGAGTACACCAAGACAGCAGTAGATCGCCGGCTTTCAATGGCCCATCCAGTAGATCTCGCTCAAGGAACCAATCCGGCTCATCCAAACTCGCCAACCAAGCGAGAGACCTTTGACGCTCATCCTGGAACAACCTCAGCAGCTCACGCAGGGTTCTTTCACGATATTTCCGCTCAGACACCCACTCCTCAGGATCCATGCTAGGCCACTCTTCAAGGCTTCCTGAAAACAGAAGTTCCAATCTCATTCGAAAAATTTCTCGATCACCGTCGATCAAATGGCCAACGATTTCCCTTAAGCACCACTGCCCCTGATCAGGAATCCAATCAGAATCCTCTTCTGGAACAGATTCCGCCAGTGCCATGATCGCCCCCAAAGAAGAGGTCAATCTACGGACCCCTTCCTGCTGTAAGTTACTGCGATCGCCTTCGAAGTCTGCCATCAGCGGTCACCTGTAGAGCTGCAAAGGGATTCCAAAAGGTGCAGGGATTTGACACCGGAATCTGCTACATGAAACAATTGCGAATGCTCCTTCGTGAGCATCTTTTCTTCCAACATATGCTCGATCAAATCGAAGAACGGCTGCCAATAGCAATCAACATTGGCAAAGACCAGCGGTCGATCGATCAAAGACAGCTGATTGAGTACCAAAAACTCGACCGCCTCTTCCAGCGTCCCCAGCCCTCCAGGCAAAACGATCGCCCCAGAACTTCTTTCCCACATGATCTTGCGACGTTCCTGCATCTCATCAGTAAAGATGACTTCGTCTGATTCCTCGAGAGTGAGTCCCTGATCATCGAAAAAGCGGGGTATTACAGAGGTTACTCTGCCGCCTCCCTGATGAACCGCCCGACCAAGCCTGCCCATCGAGCCGATATTTCCACCACCAAAAATCAGGCCGTTATTGCTGGAGGCGATAGCTGCCCCCAAATCTTCAGCATCATTTAGAAATGGAGCTCGAATATCTTCACTGGCAGAGCAGTAAACTGCGATTTCCATATCATTCCTCTCGATTAAACGGTGGCGACATCGTCAACCGGGAAAGGGTCAGGTCAAGGAGTGAGTTGGAATCCTCCGTCAAAGCGAAAGCAGTGGCCACTTGCCTGACAGAATCGACTCGATAGATTGATGAGGTCAGCAAATCCTCGAATTTTTGCAGCACTGAAAGCGGTCCTCCATGAACGTCGTTAACGTCTCTGAAAAATTTTCCCTCTTCAATGATCATTGGTCGCCAAAACGAATCGGTGAACTCAACGGGCAACAGGTGATCATCGCCAAGGTCCAAGGTGAATTTGTCTTCCATAAACACGATGAAGAAGACGAATTGTTTATGGTGATGAAGGGTCAATTGAAGCTTGAAATGCGAGATCAAACAGTCGTCGTCAACCCAGGAGAGTTTTATATCGTCCCCAAAGGTGTAGAACACAAACCCATCGCCGAAGAAGAAACTCACATTTTACTCTTCGAACCGATGAGTACGAAACATACAGGAGACGTCAAAGCGGATATCACTGTGGAGTCGTACGAAGAAATTTGATGAAAAAAGGAGTGGCGTGATAACGCCACTCCTCTTGAGAAGTCTATCCAACTTACCCGATCAAATCATGGGCAAGAATTGTACTCGCCACAATCGAGCGCAGTCCCTGCAGGATCAGGCCCACAGAACCCAGAACTTCCAGGATCAGGTATCGCAGGCCCGTTGATGAAGAGGTAACTCAGCAGGTAAACCGCATCGGCGACGTTATTGAGTTCGTCATCATTCGTATCACCGGCATCTCTACAGGTGATGACCCCTCCGAGGAAGAGGCCGTCGAGAAGGAAGACCGCGTCAGCGAGATTAAGCAAACTATCATCGTTGACGTCTCCCCTGATAAATCCTCCACCAACGACTGGGTTCAGAGTGATGGTACCGTTTTGCCCCTGAACTCCCTGGGAACCGGAACCCACCACCACTACGAGCTCAACAGGCGGAGATCCCAGAGCTTCTGAGAATTGAAGCTGCGTCGTAGTTGATTCTGAAGCCCCGATCAACGCTGCTTCCACGGTGTTGTAGTTCAAGGTCAACACTTCCGTAGGAGTCGCGAAACTGAGGACGTCAGTACCGACGAATGTGTAAACACACCCAATCGTCATTCCATCACTGAAGGAATTCACATCGAAGAAATCAGGACCGGAATTACTATTGAGAGCCAAAAGGAGATCACCCGCTGTTGCACCGTCAGCTGACAATAGCCCCGGATTATGGACCACTCCCAATGAAAATGCCTGTGTGCCGTTGGGGAAGCCCGGATTTGCAGAATCTTCCTCAAAGGTAATCGCAGCAGCGAAGGAAGCGGCTCCTGTCGATTCAGGGTAATCCACAGATTGATCGACGACGGTCATGATGAACCCACTTGGATCCAAGGTGATGCTCGAAGAATTTCCACCAGCAGCGACTGCCGACCCTGAAGCAGTGGAGATAATCATTTCCACTGGTGGCGAGCCAAGAGTCTCAACGAAACTCAGGGAAGAGTTGACGGTCCCTGAGGAATTGGAAAGCGCTCCAGGCAGCGCACTGTAATCAATGGAAACGATTTCTGTAGCTGAAACAAACTGGATTGACTCGGTCAAAGAGAAGTCGTAAACACAGCCGAGAGTGACGCCATTCGCGAAGTTGGAAACATCAAAGAACGCTGGGCCGGAGCCTGCATCCAAATCGGCAAGGGGACCAACTGCTTGCGCACCAGTCGACTCGAAGAGGTTTTCATCGTGGGCAAGCCCGAATGAGAATCCTGCCGTTTCGGTGGGGAATCCAGCATTCGTCGCCAGCTCCATGAGCGAAATCGACGCTCCAAAGGTCGCGCCACTTGGGCTGTATGAACCACTCACATCGGCAACACTAAACATGAAGCCAATCTGCTGAACTACATCCACCTCACAAACACTGACTGGGGCTGCCTGACTGACGTTACATGTAGGTGCAAGGGTGTAAATTCTCGCTCCAACTGCGACCGACGAATCCACATACCCAGTGCTGTCTCCCGGCAATGTTGTCAGAAGTGCACCGTCCCTGAGGATTTCAATCGACTGGTAGGCTTCTCCATTGGTCCAGCTCAAACTGACCGAATTCCCACTGCCCTGATCACACGAGAAGTTTAATGCTGCTTCGCAGATGCAATCGGGATCAGCGATGCAGTCGGTATCTTCACAATCGGCGAGTCCATCTAAATCATCATCGATCCCATTGGAGCAATTTTCGGGAGGTGGAGGAGGCGCAGTCGTACTGATTTCAAGGGTACCGGTTCCCACAGCGGCAGGGTTCCAGCCTCCTACCCGAATAAGTATCGGATCTCCACTGTTCAGGTTAACGGTGACGGAGCTGGTCAGCCCAGCGCAGTTGGTTCCATCCCCATTGCAAGCGATCGGGGTTAATGCGCCACAGGTCCCGCTGTAAACCAAAATATCTGAGTCAAAGTTAACGGTGTCACAGGTGGCAATGACATACTCACCGGTACTTGACGGAGTGAAGACATACCAAACATCTTGAACAAACTCTCCGAGGAAAGCTCCGGTACAGTTGGAGTCGTCGATGGGATCGGCTCCTGTTGTCATTGACGTAGTATCAAGCGGGTTGGACCCAAGAATCGCGGTAAGGGCGAGATCGCATTCGTTACCGGGGATCGCCGGCAAACAAGCTGGGTCAGCGGCACAGTCTGTATCTTCACAATCGGCGAGACCGTCACCATCGTCATCAACTCCGTTAGAGCAATTTTCAACGGGGCCAGAAGGAGTCAATTCGAGAGTCAATTCACCAGGACCCGGCGAGCCGTTTCCAGGATGGGGAGTTCCCCACGCGCCAATCCTAAACCAGTAGGTTTCACCGGCGGTGACATCCATGGTGAGCTCAGACCAGTACTGCTGACACGTTGTCGAAGGGTTTTGATTGACGTCACCATTACAAGTCAAGGTGACCAAGGAAGCGCAAGATCCCGTGTATGCTACGAGGTCACTGTCAAAGCTTCCGATTGAACATGTTGTCACAAAGAGGGACCCCGACTCAGTCGGTTGGTAAATGAACCAGATATCGCCCAGCATACTACCTAAGCCCTGACTACACGTGGCCGCATCGGGAATCGGATCCGCTCCCGTCGTTGCGTTAGTACTGTCAAAAGGATTCGAGCCGAGAGAAGCGATCTCAGCAGAGACGCATTCGTCTCCTGCTGCTGGAGGAATGCACGAGGGATTCCCTGAGCAATCTGCATCTTCACAATCGACCAATCCATCCCCGTCGTCGTCTGCACCATTGGTGCAATTCTCAACACCCGGGCCAGTATCCGGAACAAAGGTCACATTCATTTGCCCGGTACCTGTCGTCCCTTCACTCCAAGACGAAACTCGGATGAGGTAAGTGGTTCCACCCACGACAGCCACATCATTGACCTCAGAAGTAAATGTAGAGCAACCCGCTGAATCTCCGTTACAGGCGATCATATTTAGCGCACCGCAATCGCCATCGAAGATTTGCAGATCCGTATCCCAAGAGGCGATATCGCAGGTACTGACAGTGAGCAAACCGTTCTCAGCCGGTGTGTAGCTGTACCAAATATCATTTCCACATGCGCCGATGGCTGTCCCGGGGCAAGCAGAATCATCCGGTCCGGGGCCACCGGTGGTCGCGTTGTTGCTATCGATGTCTGTGAGTCCAAGGAAGACCGGAACAGCGTTGGCACAATCGTCATTCGCCGGTGGAGGACCAGGAGGTACCTGACCACAGACCAACTCAGACATGCCCACTGCGGTCATCACCGCGGCAATCATATCCGCATCTGCTTGAGTAAAGACTCCTCCACCGACTCCAGTGCGGGGATCGATGGGGTTGGTATTGATAAGATCAGCAGCAGCCTGATTGAGATGGACTTCGGCCTCTGGGAAGTCGGTGGCCTGAGTCATGTAGACAGTCAAGGCACGGAAGTAAACGGCGATCGCTTTCGTCATCCCAATAGGTGTAATCGTTTGCCCATTGTAGGTTTTGCCGTCAACCAGCATCGCGAAAGAGTGATTGAGAACACCGCTACCGATATGAACCCCACCATTATCGAAGGGACCACAGGCATTTTGATTGTAGAGGGGGTCGGTCGTGCTGGGAGGATCGTTAAAACACTCAGGGAACATCATATCGCGAATCGCGCCGAAAGAAGATTCCTCACCCATTCTCCAACGAGCTGAGCCATCCCCACAACCGGTGCGCGCGGTGTTCGGAGTATCGACACCAGGCCCACTGGTTCCTGGAATCGGCCAAGGTGTACCTCCGGGTGCACCTGACTCGGAAGCATCGCCATTCCAAAGGTCGATGGCTTCTCCGAAGATATCCGACATCGCCTCATTCAGTTGTCCCGATTGATTCTGGTAGATGAGGTTTGCAGTGAACTGAGTCAATCCGTGGGCAAGTTCATGGGCGATAACATCATCGGTTCCAAGGCCTGAACAAAATGCGCCCTGAGTACCATTCCAAATGGCGTTAGGGCAAATGTTGTCAGTCCAGTTCGCCGTGATGATCATCGAACCGCCGAAACCATCCAAACCATCTCTACCCAGAGCATCTGAGAGAACCCGATAAAGATCTCCGCAGGTGTCGTAGGAGTTATCGATATCGATATCGCCACTCGCTGGTGAACCCTCACCCCTGGCAAAAGCTCCAGGAAGTCCACCACCACCGGATCCATCATAAATCTCTCTGATGAGCGCGCTGTGAACCGCTGGCCAATGGTCGAGAAGAACGCCAGAGCGAGCATCCACGAGAATATTTTCTGCCATCATCCCATCGCCTTCTGCGACCAAATGATGGGCGAGAACAGGCGAACCGATCGAATCATCTCCATACCAACCGGGATCGACGATCACCAATTGGGGTGCTGAAGTTTCGAGGAGGACATCCTGTCCCAGGTGTCTGGCAGCAAGCTCCAAAGCCTGCTCAGCCATTATCTTGGGGGAAATCTCCAGCTTCTTTGGAATCGAATAATAGTCGCCATTAATCGTAAGGGGCGAACCATCACTGGCCAGATGAACCTTGAGGACACCTGTCAACACATCAACACCCCGATATACCTGTTGAAAGGTGTGGTGGATCTGTCCCAAAGGGCATTTTTCCGTGCGAACTTTGGTGAGTTGAACATCCGGAGCATCGACACCGAAGAGAGCACCGTAGTGACGAAGAGCCTGCATCGGATCCTCGAGATCGGGCTCAACTCCTTTTGGAAGAGGCAGTGGCGATCGACCGATCCCCTTGATGAAATGCAACTTCCCAGTTGCCGGATTAAATCGTTTCTCAATCTCCAAGCCTTCAAGAAGTTGTTCTTGGGCTGGTAAAACTGCCGCTAAATGAAGCATTCCCACACTGATCAAAAGCATCGAAAACAGAGCTTTTTGAAATTGAAGCGTCATGGAAAAGTTCCTCACCAAGTTAGAAGTAAGAAATGTTGTCATCGCTTGCGAACTCGAATGATTCAGCGGGAAGTAACTTTGATAGCTATTCCACGGGCGATCTAGGCGAATCGGTTCGAATGCAAGCAGCCCATTGCTCCTATCGTAATCGGACAGCGAGAAGTAGGCAAACACTGACTCTCTGGCAGCGAATTGCCCCGTGGACAGATTTCTGAACAAAACCTGTCAAATATGACAAGGCCGCTGGATCACGATCTGATCCAGCGGCTCGAATCGATCGAGTTAAACCCTCACTGCCTTACAGACAGGAGTTGAAGGTATCGCAAGTCAGTGAACCCGGAGTCGGATCCGGACCACATGATCCATTTCCTGGAGGCTGGGGCCCGCCAGTAAAAAGAGCTGAAAGTACGAAAACTGAATCTGCGATATTCAGCTGATTGTCGTCATTGGCATCGCAGGCAAGCTCACAGTTCACTGACCCACTTAGGAACAGGTAAGTCAACAACACAACCGCATCTGCAATATCAAAACCGGAATCGTCATTGCAGTTTCCACGATCGAAACCTCCACCTGGGGAGAGCTCTACTGTGCAACCGGCAACAAACATGCTCTGTGATTGACTGTTGACGACCACGACCTGCTCCACCGCAGGCGTACCTAAGCCATTGTTTTCCGTTAGGGAAAGCAAGATCGGATCCTGTTGACCCACGAATGCTCCTGGAACGGTATCATAACTTGCGGTCACCACTGCCCGACCGACATCAAAGACGAGAACGTTTCCACCTGGATCGGTGAATGAGTAAACACAACCAAAGGTGATCCCGTTCGAAAACGTATTGATGTCAAAAAAGTCGGGGCCTGAACCGTTGCTCAAATCACCAACGACGCCAGCCTCAGCTCCTCCAGATACGGACAACTGCCCTTCCGGATGACCAAGGCCGATCGAAAAGCCTTGAGTGTTGTTAGGAAAACCAGGGTTCCCAGAGTCCTCCTGAAGCTCAAAAGTAACGTCAAAACTTCCATTCCCTGTCGCCGATGAGAATGAGGCTGTTTGCGCGGGAGCACTCAAGGTATATGCCGGAGTCGGCTGGATTGAGAATGTTGCAGGCTGACAAATCGCTTGGACTGCCGTCCCGCCATTGATAACGACCACGCTCTCGATCGCGGGCGTTCCCAAAACCGTAGATTGCTGAATGACGGTATCTACCGGATCACTGAGATTCGTAAATGCCCCCGGGACAGCACTGTAGTTGAAAGTAGCGACATGGAGAGAACTATCAAAGGTCAGCGTCTCTGTCACTTGGAAGTCGTACAAACAGCCGACCGCTCCCCCATTGGTAAACAGGCTCTCCTGGAAAAACTCCGGCCCGCTTCCTCCCTTTAGGCCCGCCAAATCTGGCCCTTGAGTAACTGAGTCGATATTCAAGAGGGAAGAATCGTGACCGTAAGCAAAGCTGAATCCATTCGTCGGCGTAATATCGGCAGGGTCATCCTGCTGCTGGACAATTCGGAAATCAGCCGCGATCCCCTGGCTGGCAACTTGCGTGGCAAGAAGGCTCTGATCAGGAGTTGAAATCTCGTAGTTCAAAGGAGGTGCTGGCAACAAGGTGACTAAGCAATCTGCTCCTAAGAGGGTCTCTGTGCCACCACTACAATTTGAAATGATGTTGTCGATCACCGGACTGCCGAGCGTATTCGACAAGTTCACAACAGTGATTAATTCCGCAGTAAGGTTTGCGATTGCGGAAGGGACCGCCGAGTAACCCACCGAGACCACTTGCTTGGGAACATCGAAAACAATCGTTTCCTGGAATGAAAATGAGTAGACCGTACCAACGGTGAATCCAGTGGTGAATGTCTGACCATCAAAGAATCCTGGGCCTTGGCCACTGTCGAGGGCAGAAAGCGCACCGGTGGGTTCAGCACCTGTTCCACTGAACTGAAGGACCGCTGGATCGTGCGAGTACTGAAACGAAAATCCACAGGTATCGATGAATGCACCGGAAGTCTGCTCGATGGAAAAGATCAGATCAAAGTTCGCCGATCCAGAGCCCGCGGGTACTGAAGGATTGGGAGAAGAGACTTCAAACACCTGAGCTGAAGCCTGGATACCGATTCCCATAGTCGCGACGACAACCAAAAATATCTTCAAGATTGAAGTAACTGGCTTTGCAACCATTTCAAACCTCTCATGTACTAAAATACCGCTATCATGCGGAAATTTGCTTTTGCCCAGCTCAGCTATAGAGCCCGAGCTCACTCCTCCTCTCCCATTGGAGAGGGTCGAAATATTCACTCCTCAAACACACCCGTTGAATGCAATCACTGGTCGCATTCCTCAGCACTCTCTTGGAATCTATCGAGATTCCTGATGTGAAATGGCCAGTTCATTCTTTACTGGTGACCACTTCAATTCTAAAAACCCCTGGCTACATCTCCGACGTTTCCATCGCTGAATGTAGCCAGGGGCTAAAAACCAAATTTACTCACAAGGAGGGAAGCTATCGCAACCGAGCGAAGCAGCATCCGAATCGGGTGCGCAAGTGCCGGCACCATCCATTGGAGGATCTCCAGAGAAGAGGACGCCCAACATTCGAATCGCATCCGCAATGTCCAGCAACGCGTCGTTATTGGCGTCGCAAGCATCCAAGCAGCTCAGGGGGTCTCCCGTAAAGAGTCCGCCCAAAAGCTTAATCACGTCTGCGAGGTCAAACTGGCCATCGGCATTGCAGTTACCACGGTCGAATCCTCCGAGAGAGGTTAAAGACAGCACTCCGCTCTCAGACGTCATCGAAACCGATCTTCCTCCCACCACCATTACAAGGGTCACACCGGTGGGGCCGAGTCCCTCAGTGGGGGTCAGTGTCGCCTGGATGATTTCTCCGGGAGCAGTGCCAGCCAAGTTTGCTGCCACTGTATCAAATGCAATATTGAGAACCTGATCCGGAGTAGCGTATGGAATCAGGGACTGTCCCTGGAAGTCGTAAATCACTCCGACGGTCAAACCGGTAGCCACCAAACTCACTTCGAAGAACTCAGCACCTTGACCCTGCTCCAATGCCTGAAGAGTCGCACCTTGAGAGACTCCTGTGGCATTGAGGACCGTGTTGTCGTAGGAGAGCCCTAAGGAGAAGCCTTGAGTATCACTGGCAGCGCCACCAGGAAGGATGTTCTCAAAAACAGAGATTCCCACTTCGGCAGTACCCTCACCGGATGCGCCATTGAAGTTGGCAGCGGCATCGTCGGCTCTACAGGTAAAGGAAAGTGGTGGATCGAGGAGAATCGTGACATTTGAAGTCTCAAGAGTCGCGGGAGCAGAGGAACCCGCACCGATCACCACCACTGTGGCGGTCTCAGGAGAACCCAGTCCCGACCCTTGAGTGATTTGAGTGGTCAAATCCTCGGTCAGGCCGTCCAGTACCCCTGGAAGCGTTTCGTAATTCGCACGAATCACCGGCTGAGGAACATCGTAGGAGATCGTCTGTGAAACATTGATGAATGCGTAAATCACCCCGCAGGTAAATCCATTGGGAAAGATTTCACCCTGGATGAAGTCGGGGCCAGTTCCACCATTGAGGCTATTGAGGGGCCCCAGAGTTTCCGGCTCAAAAGTACCTGTTCCCGTTTGTACGACTGCCAACAATGCGGGGTCATGAGCACAAGAGAAAGAGAACCCTCTCGTATCCTCGATAAGGCCGCTCGTTTGAATCAAGTTAAAGTCCAAAGAGAAACTGGCTGATCCAGCAGCTGCCGGAACAGATTGATCCGCCGCCGTAAAAGAAAAGGTTGGATCCTGAGCCTGTACTCCGCTGATGCTGATTACACAAAACAGCATAACAAAGAAGATGCTGAACCTTGAAAACATGAGATTCCTCGCCATTCACCTCAGTGTGAAATTAATCTCTGTACATGACGCGTAGCGCGTCACGCACTGAACCCAGTTCAAAATTTAGTAACTTTACCGCTGACGCAGGGTGTGAAAATTTGGGATGTCATCAAAAGCGTCAACGTGAGCTGTAGTCTGTGGGAGGTTGGACCTGACCTTCGGCCCTTTGAAATTCCGGAAATGTGCAAAAGAAGCCCCGTGAGGGCTCAAATAAGTCACAGATCCGTAGACACACCACCTCGCGAAAACAGTCTCTACACCTTTGATAGTATCAATCTGTCGCGATCACACAATGTCCCAGATGACAGCTGGTGGAATTCTGATCACCAGTCCTGGTTTTTTGATTCCCGAATATCCCTCAGGGACTCCGCCTGCAACTCCCAGAATCCTGGGCTTTTTCGCATTAATCGGCTCACAAGGCGGCGATTTAGGAATACTCCGGGGGTCCCCCTGACCCCTGCTTTCCTGGCCAAGGCGACATCTTCAGCAATTCTCCTTTTGACCGCTGGGGAGTTGAGATCCTGCATAAATTTCCGGGAATCCATTCCGAGAGACGCTGCGGCCTCCTGCCAATCGATCGTTCCCAGTGCATTACGCAATTTGAGTAAGTGCTCCTTCAGCTCCCAAAATTTTCCCTGAATCCGTGCTGCTTCGAGAGCTTGGGCACCGATCTGAGCATATTCATGATCCGTCGTATTGGGGAAGTGCTTCCAAACCACCTCCAAGTGCCCATTCCAAATCGGCAGGATCGTCGATTTCAGATAATCCTCGAAGCGAGCGCAATTCGAGCACTGAATATCTGAGAAGACGACCAGTTGATAACGTAGCCCCCGGGTCGTCTGACTCTTAGGGTCGTCGGCCCTGATGGCCTCCTGCTCAAACCTTTGGGGAGAGCTTCGGTAGGCAGTTTCAATCTTTTCGACATCCTTCGCTAACTCAGTGAGTTCTCGAGTCTGTTCCTCGAGTGCTGCAAACCGTGCACTCGTTTTTCCCTCAGCGAGGATTAACGAAGACACTACGAAACTGAAAAACACGACGACAGCGACTGCACCCAAATGCCTCGGCGATAACTTCTCTGAGTTCTCTTCGACGCTCTTATCAAGAGGCCTTAAAAGGAAAAAACAGAGGAAGATCAAGACGTTGCAAAAGTGGCTGACCAGGCACAACCCACAGGTGGTCCCGATCTCAGAAAACATCACGGCCGAATAAAACAAAGAGCCCAGAACCCCAAGTCCATTGAGCCCAAACATCAGTAATGTGAGCTTTCTGCAACTCGCTCCATGGGGACCGAGGAGAAGAAACCAGGAAGCGAGGATCGTGTAGTAAACCCAGCCCAGCGCGGCCACGGGAATCCCGGGAAATGGTCCCTCTGCCCCTTCTTCACCAGGAGGAAACACTCCCCAGCGTCCATTGACGACAGATGAACAGCTTTCCCCTGAATCCCCGCATACACCTGCTAACAATCCAAGATCAGGGGATTGGGATGCATGCAGAGATAACAACGAGTAGCACATCCACATCGCGATCAGAGCGACGATGCCGGCAACGATTCTCAACCCCTGGGGATTCTTCATGTTTGGCCTCCGTAGTGAAGAGTCTCCTGCTCTTTAAGCCCTTCATCAAGATTGTGACGGCAACTCCCGAGAAGTTTGGCGATTGACGCCCCTACCATGATCCAATATTTCGCAGATAATGCGCCTTGAGCTCCTGACAGCTTTTCCGATTGTGGAGTTGGAGCTCAATCAGTTTCCCGCACGCCAACTTGCCCGATGCAAAGGAACCGCCATGGCCCACAACTCTGATATCAGGGATCGACTGACGATCTCCCGTGAAGAATATGCCGACAGACGCAAACAACTCGCATCGAACCTAAATGGTGCGACAGCGGTGATCTTTGCGGGAAAAGGTGGTGGACTGCATGACGACTTCCAGCCCGATCTCAACTTTCAATATTTGACCGGCATCATCGATGAGCCGGGAGCGATTCTCCTCCTCAACCCAAATGATCCCAATCCCAGCCGCAAAGAAGTACTGTTCCTCGAACCACACCTTCCCGAATTGGAACGCTGGGATGGTTGGCGTGGCCCGATCGATGCAAAACTTCGTGAAAAGCACGGTTTCAAAGCGCTGATGCGAACTTCGGCCTTCCCACAGATGCTCCTTAACGCTTGTAAGAGCTCCCTCAAAGGTACCTGCCTTCACCCCATCGCACACCACGAGCAACCCGTCGGCCCCGATCTGGAAGTGTTTCAAAAACTTCAGCAGAGAATTCCTGGTTTCCAGATCGATGACGGTAGCCGCTTGATCCCTTCCCAACGCGCGGTCAAATCTGCCGCTGAAAAAGCGATGATCGAACGATCCGCTGAGATTACGGCAAAGGGGTTTACTGCAATCCTTGAAAAACTCACTCCAGGGATCACCGAATTTGATATCCAAGAAGCGGCAGAGCACGCTTACCGTTCTCACGGATCGAGAGGGCCCTTCTACGGCTCCATCGTCGGTAGTGGATTCAATGCCACAATCCTTCATTACAGGTCGAATGACGCGGTCATCGCTGATGGTGACTTGGTCGTCATCGACAGTGGCGCGAGGTACGGCGATGGCCCATGTGGGTACGGCTCAGATGTGACGAGAACCTACCCGGCAAATGGTCGCTTCACAGAGAGACAGAAAGAGGTCTACTCAATCGTCCTCGAATCGATGGAGACGACGATTGCCGCTGTAAAACCAGGAATCGCTTATGCGGAGTTGGATTCGATCTCCCGTAAGATCATCACCGATGCCGGGTTCGGAGATTTCTACCCCCATGGCGTCGGGCATCCCATCGGCCTCGAGGTCCACGATGTGCAACCGGATACCGTCGTGCCTGAAGGAGCCATCATTACCATCGAACCTGGGATATACCTCCCTGACGAAAATATGGGCATCCGCATCGAAGACGATATTCTCGTCACCGCTGCTGGACCGGTAAATCTGACTGGCAACATTCCGAAGACCATCGAAGAAATTGAATCCGCGATGGCAAATAAGACCTCTTGAATAGGAGTCATGCCAAATGATGACGCGAGAAGAAGCCCGTGAGATCCTCCAAGGACTGATGCAATCCCCGGCACTGCTGGCGCATGTTCGCTCTGTGGAGATCGTCATGGAAGCGTACGCAAAGAAGTATGGGGAAGATGCGGATCATTGGGCCATCACTGGCTTACTCCACGACGCCGATTACGAAAAACATCCTGAAGAACATCCCAAGATCATCACAGCCCTCCTCGAAGAAAGAGGAGAAGGAGAAAAAGCGCATGCCATCCATTGCCACTACACGAAGTGGGGCTACAAGTGTGAATCTCTCCTCGATAAAGCTCTACTCGCTTCGGATGAACTGACCGGCCTCATCATCGCCGTTGCCCGATTGCGCCCCAATAAGCTCCAAGACCTCACTCCCAAATCTGTGAAAAAAAAGCTCAAGGACAAAAACTTTGCTGCGGGAGTAGATCGATCAGAAGTCAACACAGGGGTCGAATTGCTCGGGGTCGATCTCACTGATCACATCCAATTTATCATCGAGGCACTCAGACCCCATGAAGAAGAGGTCATCGTCTAAAGCGATTCTACCCCCATTGCTCCCAAGCCATGATCGGGCCCCTGAAACCTTGAAATTCAAGGTCTTGGAATTCGAATCCTTGGAATTCGAAACTTTGGAGGAGAGAACTGATTTGTGGGTTCTTGGCTCCGCCGGCACCACCTGTAAAATCAAACGCAGCTTTCAGGGCTCGCTTAACGGATCAGGACCTGTAACCAACTTCAGGGAGGCAAGACCCACTCATGGCTTCAATCGACCGTTGTGTCTCTTCTTCCACAACCGCGATCAAAACGATCGCCATCGTGATCATGTTCGTCTCGGTACTTCCTGCCATCGCAGGAACATTCCTCGAAGACGACGCAGCACAGGAAAGAACACCTACTCCAGAACCTGCTTGGTGCGACATCCCTGTTGAAAAACTTGAGCTGCCGACACTCAAAATCCATAACAACTTACCCAAGAACTTTATCGACTTTCATTGGCTCACTGCACTTGAAGAAGCGGGAATCACCCCTGCACCAGAAGCTGAACCGGAAGTCTTATTGCGCCGACTTCATTACGTTCTCACCGGTCTTCCCCCCACCCCTGAAGAGGTTCAGGCATTTCTCAACTCTGAAGTTTCCGGACGCTGGGAAAGACAGGTCGATCAACTCCTCGCCTCAGAACAATTCGGTGTTCACTGGGCAAGACACTGGCTCGATTTGGTGCGCTGGGCAGAGACGGACGGATACGAGCGAGATCGTCCAAAACCCAATGCCTGGAAGTACCGTGACTGGGTAGTCGATGCATTCAATGCAGATATGCCCTACGACCGCTTCCTCACCGAGCAACTCGCCGGCGATGAAATTGATGAAGAGAGTTTATCAAGTCATATCGCTACTGGGTTTTTACACCTTGGAATTCGCGATGATGAATCGGCCGACCCCAATCAGGCCATCTACAACGACTTCGACAGCATGCTCGATACCACTTGTAGATCGATGCTTGGAATCAGTATGGGTTGCGCCCGCTGTCACGACCACAAAGGCGATCCGATTCCCATCCGTGACTATTACCGAATGCTCTCCTTTTTCGAGGGGCTC
Organism: Planctomycetia bacterium TMED53; assembly: GCA_002167285.1. Taxonomy (GTDB): domain Bacteria; phylum Planctomycetota; class UBA8108; order UBA1146; family UBA1146; genus UBA12191. The sequence goes on along the minus strand of NHDG01000065.1, from coordinate 28,992 downwards.
AAGCCTTATGACGATAATGCTGGCAACGCCATCAGTACCGATCATTTCACCCGTTGGCTCCCCGCCGATCTCGGAACGAGCAACTTTGATGCTGAAATCACCTCTTGGAAAACGAGGAGATCCGGTGATCTCAAGGAGGTGGAAAATCTCGTTAATGAAATCAAGGCGAGGTGGGGAGAAGATGCTGCTTCAAGTGTAGATCCATCGCTCCTATCAGGCTTAGTTTTGAAACTGGATTTTGATACTCCTGATATTCCCAGAGTCGACGTAAAGGGCGAAATCAAATTTGAAAATGGACGCGATAATACACCAGCACTAAAACTGACTGGACGTAGCCATCTCTCCATCCCTCGCCCCGTTGAAAATGATTTCACCATTTCTTTCTGGTTTAAGACCGACCGTAAAGGCTCGGGGAATGGAGATGACCGCCGCTGGTTCCTGGGGACTGGATTGGTCGACGGTGAACTCAATGGAGTTCTTAATGATTATGGAATTTCACTTCTGGGGAGCAGGGTTGCAGCAGGTACTGGAAATCCTGAGACCTTCGTCTCTGGTCCTAAGGGCATGGTCGACAATCTCTGGCACCATGTCTGCTTCACCCGCAATCAAACCACTGGGCAAATTGCTCTTTGGATAGATGGCACCAAGCATCTGCCGGAAGACGAGCGTTTTGCTCAAGGCAGTACTCAACCCTTGACCGCCCCTGATCGACTATTGATCGGGCGACTCTTAAAAGGGGGCGCAAGTTACAATGGCCTTCTCGATGATCTTTGCTTCTGGGATCGAACATTAACCGACGCTGAAATTGAAAGCTTGCATCAAGGCCGAGGCCTTCTTCCTGAGTTCGTCGAAGTTGTCAAAAAACATCTGGGTACACCTGAATCACTTAGGATGAAATCAGCGGTCAATCGAATCTTCCAGGACAACAAACCTACCAGAGAACTCGTGTATATACTTTCCGCTCAGGAAGTTTCTCGTGCACCAGTAAGCCATGTTCGTGAACGTGGGAATTTCTCTTCACCCGGAGAAATCGTGACTCCCGGATTCCCAGAGTTTTTGGGTGGAGAAGAAGCCGCCATCATTGCGCCTGAAGATGGCGAGACGAGTGGACGCAGATTGGCTCTGGCGAAATGGCTCACTGATCCTAGAAACCCTCGTACTGCAAGGGTCTTCGTCAATCGCCTGTGGCAACACATCTTCGGCAGCCCCATCGTTGGAACTCCTAACGACTTCGGAGTCTTCGGTCTGCCGCCATCTCATCCAGAATTACTCGATGCCATGGCTTTGGAACTGGTCGAAAACAACTGGAGTATGAAGCATATGATTCGCCAATTGGTGACGAGCATGGCGTTTCGAATTTCTGGAGAATTTGATTCAGTTGCTGCCCAGATCGATCCCGTGAATAAACTGTATTGGCGTTTTCCCAGTCGGAGACTCTCCGCAGAGGAGATTAGAGATTCAGTTCTGGCAGTCAGTGGAAATCTAAGCCTCGAACTGACGGGTCCTAGTGTCCATCCGCCGATGCCTAAAGAGATATTGGCGACTGCGTCTCGACCAAACGATGCTTGGAACAAAAACCCTGATGACCCTCTCGCTCGTAGAAGAAGCATTTATATCGAAGTCAAACGCTCACTCTTGCACCCTCTACTTCTCACCTTCGACTTGGCAGATACCGATACTTCTTGCCCTGTCCGTTTCAACACGGTTCAACCAACCCAGGCCCTGACTCTTCTCAATAGTGAGTTTTCTCAGGTACAAGCCACCCGATTTGCAGAACGGCTCAATAAGGAATGCTCAGATTTGCGATCAAAAGTCCAACGTGGATTGGAGCTGGCAACTCAGAAGAGCGTCTCCGAATCGACGATTGATCGACATTTCAACTTCCTGCTAGAACTTCGTAAAAAATACGACCTCGATGAAACGAAACTACTTAGCGTGTTTTGCCTCACCATTTTGAATCTCAATGAATTTGTTTTTATCGACTAAGTCAGAAAGGTACTTTCAGGTGCCAAAGAAAAGAATTGACGACAACTCAAAAAACTTCTGTGGCCGCACACGAAGAGAATTCCTCTGGGAAGCGGGAGCTGGTTTCACCTCCTTAGCTCTCGGCGGAATGCTGGGGCAAGGCTTCCTCGCCAATCAAAGCCTCGCTGCTGATGGCGTAACCGCTTACACCAGTCCTCTGGCTCCAAAAGCAGCGATGTTTCCAGCAAAAGCAAAAACCGTCATCTTCCTTTTCATGTACGGCGGGCCGAGTCATGTCGATACCTTCGACTACAAACCAGCCCTTTACCCCCTCGACAACAAAACTGTCGAAGTCAAAACCTTTGGTCGCGGAGGGCATCGTTCAAAAGGTCGTATCGTCGGCCCCAAATGGAATTTCCAACCCTACGGCGAATGCGGCAAATACATCAGTGACCTCTTTCCAAACGTCGGCTCGATGGCGGATGATTTAACCTTCCTCCATTCGATGACCGCCGATTCCCCTCTTCACGGCTCTGCCATGTTGATGATGAACTCCGGCAAAGTCCTCAGCGGAGCCCCATGCTTGGGTTCTTGGGTCAATTATGGATTAGGAACCCTCAACGAAAACTTACCTGGGTTTGTCGTCATGCTCGACAAGACCGGGGGCCCGATTTCAGGAGCGAAGAATTGGTCGAGTGGATATATGCCAGCTCAATACCAAGGCACGGTTCTGAGATCAGAGGGGCCGCCAATTCTCGACCTCGAACCGGGAGAGTTACTCGGTGGTGGAATTCAAAGATCAGTTCTCGATCACTTGAGAGCGGAGAATGAACTCCATGCCGCTGCAAGAGTTGGCAATCCAGATCTTGCGGCCCGCATCGCCAGCTATGAACTGGCATTTCAAATGCAAAGCAGTGCGCCGGAAGCGGTCGATATCGATGCTGAAGACGAAGAAACCAAATCCCTCTACGGCCTCGACCGAGAAAAGACTGCAGATTTTGGTCGCAAATGCCTGATGGCTCGAAGACTGGCAGAACGCGGTGTTCGCTTCATCCAGATTTATTCTGGAGGAAACCATGACGACAATAATTGGGATGCCCATGGTGATCTCAAGTTCAATCATGACAAACACGCCGGTGCCACAGATCTCCCCATCGCCGGCCTGCTCAAAGATCTAAAACGACGCGGAATGCTCGATGAAACACTGGTCGTCTGGGGCGGAGAGTTCGGCCGCCAGCCTACTGCAGAGTATGAACACACCACCGGTAGGGATCACAACTCCTATGGATTCACCATGTGGATGGCCGGTGGAGGGACCAAAGGTGGTGTCAGTATCGGTGCGACCGACGAACTGGGAGCCGAAGCGATAGAACGCCCTCTACACGTCAAAAATCTGCATGCAACCGTACTTCAGTTGATGGGACTCGATCCCAATAGGCTGAGCTACTTTCATGCCGGCCTCGATGAAAAACTGGTCGGCGTAGAAGGAGCAGACCCGATTTGGGAAGCCATCGCCTAAACAGCAGTCGTTTCTGGACAATTCGGTGGTTATCCTAGATAGATCATGAGGAGGTCTTTTGAAGGATCAAATGGGCCAGCTATCAAATAGAAATACTCTTTCGAACGGTTACTTTCCCCAAACGAAGATCTTCGTTTGGGCGCTATTCATACTGAGTTTATTACTGAGTATGCCTGTCACTGATTTGAAAGCCCAATTCGCTCCGACGTTGTCGACCAGTTTTGACAACCTTGAAGCTGGATTGCCATCCGGGTTTGCTCAGACTGCTTTCTTCGCTGAAGGTCAAGAAGGGCCTGCAAGCTTGGTCGTCAATTTTGATCGCGGCTCCTTCTCTTTCGACGGTTATTCTGCGGGACAGCAGATCGGTGGCTTGATCGTTGATCTCTTAGTTCCCAGTCCCATTTTGACTGTGGAAGGATTGATCATCGCGGAAGTACAAGTGATCTCCGTCGGCCCTAATACACTTACGGCGAATGCCGTCGTTACAGAAGTCACAGGAAATGTCCTTCCAGGGCTCGCCTTTCTGGGCATTCCTGATCCCACCGGAGCGACCGCATTCAATATCACCTACACAAACCTTGCCGGAGATTCCGGAGCAGTGATGGATGTCTCAGATGCAGGCAGCCTTCCTCTCAGTGGCGCGCTCGGGTTCAACGTTCCCTTGGTTTGGAATACCCCCGCGATTCTGACACACTCTCCATTTGGTGGAGATCTTCAAGTCGAGACAGTTCTCACCTCCTCGTCAGGAATCCAAGTCATAGCCCAGGAAACGTTTTCCCTATCAGGCGGTATCGCTCCTCCTCAGCCGGTCACTTCTTTGACCTGCTCCGTCGCGGGAGAGGCGGTTCAACTAAACTGGCAAAGCAGCAGCGATTACGCCGAGATAGAAATCTTCAGAAACGGCTCCAGCCTGGCAACCATCGTTGGCGATGCGACCGGGTTTCTCGACTCGAGCCCTGAGCCGGGATTAAATCAGTACGAAGTCAGAGGCCTTCTCTTTGGTCTCTCTTCAGCCCCAGCCTCCTGTTCGAGCGAAGTTTCCGTCCCGGTCAATTCAGTCAGCCTACCCACTTTGACAGCCCAGCCAGGTCAAGCATTGGTTCTTCCAGTGTCAGCATCTTTGGAACTCCCCACTGAAGGGTTTTCAATTCCTGTGGATTACGACCCGTTACTCTTCACCATCGAGGACGCAGATTTATCCGGTTCAGATGCCGAAGGTGCAGAGTACTTCCTCGTCGAAACCGATGGGGTTCAGGGTTTGACCAATCTTTTTCTGCTTTACGACTCATTCGACATCGATCACATCCCAGCGGGCGCTTCGAGAACCCTTTGTCAGTTATCTGGCCGCGTTCACGAAGAAACACCGACCGGAACAGTGATCGCTTTGGAACTGCCCGCCACTGCCGGCTTACCGCCAGTATCCGCAGTAATCGTGCAAAACAATGGAGCCGGATACTCCCCAAGTCGCACCAACGGGGAGATCAACGTCGCAGGGAATCCCGTTTCTGCATTCATCCGAGGAAACGCCAATAACGACGCCAACATCGATCTTGCGGATGCCGTTACCATTCTCGAATTCCTATTTTCTTCGGGAGCGACTCCCAGCTGCCTATCTGCACTCGATGCAAATGACGATGATGCGGTGAATGTGGCAGATGCTGTTCAGGTCCTAGACTTTTTGTTTTCCGGAGGGGCCCCGTTACCCCCCCCCGGAAATGGAACCTGCGCAATTGACCCTACACCTGGCTCGACAACTTGCAGCGCTGGTTTTTGCCCCTAATTGCTTTTGCTTCTCATCAAGGGCAAGCCGGATATACCTCGCAAGCAATCAAGGATCCATCAGGATCTTGGCCACAAGCCCCCGATGGTGCGGGTGGCGCGACACCTCCGATGAAGAGATAGGCGAGTAACGACCCAGGATCTGCGAGATTCAGAGCTCCGTCGTCATTCACATCCCCGGTAGCGATACACGTCAAAGCTCCACCGGTGAAGAGATACTCGAGCAGCACCACGGCATCCGCTAATCCCAACGAGCCATCGGTGTCGCAATCGCCGCGAATAAAATCGACAGAATCTCCATCTCCGCAGATTTGTCTCTCGACCGCTCCGATATCAACTCCCTGGCACACGATGCGTGGCAACCCAAAGCAATCGGTAGCGGTCGAAGAGGCCGCGGATATCCCTTGATCGACACAAGGCGATCCGGGCCCCGGTGTGAAATCTCCTACAGCAACGTCGGTGAATTCGGGATTGAGGTCGAAGTTATCGCCTGGCCAGCCTCCCTCGACGATGTTGCGCAACAAAACAGCTGTCGATGGCAGCTGCAGCATCGGATCAAGTGAAGCATTGTTATGGAAAATATTGTTCTGCATGAAAACCTGCGCTTGGTCATCCAGAGCGATGGTTCCGCCAGAGATCGTATTTAGATTTCCTGTCACGGTATTATTGATCATCAATAACACCGCTCCTGAGGCAGCACTCATGACCGATGGCCCAGACCCGGAACGATTTCCGGCCAAGATGCAACTTTCCAATCTACAGATCGTATCGATTTGTAGATCAAGGGCAGGCCCAACTTGCGACTGACACTTCTCAATTCGGCAGTTTTCAAAAACCGTGAAACCTGAGATTTGAATTGAAGCGGTGGCAGAAGAGAAGAGCTGTAAAAATTCACAGTTACGGAACTCATGTCCCTGGCCACCGACGATGACCGGGATTTCACCACCGATATTGGCACTCCCCTTGATGATCATACCCGTGATTTGGCTGTCTTCTCCTGTGACCTCCAGGATCTGTATAGAGCGATCGACTGGACCCGCTGGGAGATCGTCGGTCGAGATGTGATCAAGCCCGTCAAAGACTTGCCCTGAGGCTCCAGGAGTACCTGAAGTCACACTATCGAGTGCAGGGTTCACCCCTCCAGCGGCGCCCGATCCGGCAGAGCCCGCTGTAACGATGGTGTCGAAAGCAGTGATCGCGACGCCGTCGCTCCATGCAGCAAAACTACTACCGCCACTGCCTCCACCGCCTCCACCACTCGATCCGCCGTCTCCTCCATCGCCGCCACGTCCAGCACCGGGAGATCCTCCGGCTCCACTTCCTCCAGCTCCGCCGATTCCACCAAACTGACCGGAACCTGGCGATCCACCAACTCCGCCATCGCCTGCGAATCCTCGAACGATCAACGACTGCTTGAGTTCAACAGTACTATTTCCTAGCACAAAGATACCGAAGCTGCTGCCGCCGGCGCTTCCACCGCTTCCTGCGTTCGGCGAGGGGATACCTCCACTGCCACCGCCACCGCCGCCTGCTCCGTAGCTGTCTGTTCCTGAATCACAACCTCCGGAACCACCACCACCACCGCCGCCGCCGCCGGCAGTCCCAGTTTGTCCAGAGGTTCCCGAATTACCGACCCAGTAAAGTCCCCCAAGGGCACCACCCGCCGGCGCGCCGGAACCACCTTGTCCCGCTGATCCAGGTGAACCAGGTGCTCCGTCCCCACCTGCGGAACAGGTTCCTCCACCACCACCACCTTGACCCCAACCAGGTAAGCCAGCGCCATCTGCTCCGGCTGAACCTGAAGTCGCATCGTAGTTGTCACAGAAAGGATTGGGGATCGTACCGCAGCAGTTACTGTCCATGGTGCCACCACCGCCGCCATTGCCGCCCCCTGTTGGGCCGCCACCTCCAGCCAGCCCCCCTGCTCCAAAGGCTGTGGCGTCACAGAAAGAGAAGTAGGAATCGCTACTCCCTCCTCCTTGGCCAGAGGCTGCTGGATTTCCAGACAAGTTAGTCCCTGGCTGACCTACAAATCCCGCCGCACCAGATCCCCCCTGGATGATGACTCCCACCAAACTCAGCTGGGAATCGACCACGTGGAGGCCGTAAGAACTTCGGGCAACTCCAGAGACTGCCCCATTGGCATCAGGGCCTTCGATGATGAGGTGAGCTAGATTGGATCCGCTGATCAACCCTCTCGCCTCAACAGTCACCGCCTGGCCATCGGCATTGATCCCTCCGAGCAATCTCGTCTCATGCCCTGCAGTCTCAGCGGATGCCCAGTTCCAATCGGCATCGTATCCACCATGGATCATCAGCCCATCAGCCAACTCAATTGTTCCGTTGTACTCACCACTTTGGACTCTGACGATTTGAAGATCAGTTTCCACTGCCCGATCGATGCCTTGTTGGATTGTCGCGCAGGGAAAGTCTCGATTCAGGCCACAGAATGGGGTGTCGATGCCTGTTGCTGCGGAAACATGAATTCCCTGAAGCATGCCATCGAGAATCGTTTCGTAGAGGAAAGGATCCCAAAGATCCGGATCACTTGCGAGGACTCCCGCAAATCCTCCTTGAAAGATGACACCGCCAGGGAGAATAAATCTTGCGGCTGAATCTCCAGGGATTTGCCCACCACCAAGATCTGCCGAATAAATTCCGCCAGCGACTCTGATCTCGTCACCCGGGAGAGCCAAAAGAAGTGCTTCTTGTAAATCGCTGAAAGCATCAGACCACGAAGTTCCGCCAAAACCTGAAGCATCATCATCGACGTACCACACTCGGCTCTGAGCCTCGAGGAATCCCCCTAAGCTGATGGCGATGACAGTGAGTAAGATGACTAGACGCGGTTTGGCTACAGCTCCCGCGCAGTTTTCGACACTTGTGATCAAGACGCCTCCTCGATGGATAGTATTCCTCGATTCTCCTGCTTCCTGATCGGGATTCAAGAATCTAATCCTGTATCCCCCTGAACACACTCAAATACATGGGAGGGCGCCAGGCGTCGGATCCTGTCCGGGGTTGGGGAACGGGTTCGCTGGCGGAGGCCCCCCCGAGAACAAGAAGCCGAGTACGTGAATCGCATCTGCAATATTGACACTGCCGGAGTCATTGGCATCGAGCGCACTGAGACAATCGGGGGTCGCCGCACCATTAAACAAATACTGCAAGGTGGATATCGCGTCTGCGACGTTCACATTGCCATCATCATTTGCATCTCCCCTGACGAAAAGTGGATTGGTGCCAGGAGTGTTGTCGAGTGTGCAACCCACAGGTGAACTGACCAGGGCGTTTCGAATGGCAATCACTTGGTACTCGACAACTTCCGGTGGAGCGGTCGTATCTGAGAAACTGGTTGAATCTCCAGAAAGACTCGTCAAAAACGATCCCTGCCGAAAAATCTGTATCAAGTCGTAATCGGGCTCACCCAGAACCCAGTCGAGAACGACATCCGATGGACAACAACAATTGAGGGACGCAATCGAGCTTGGTGGAGTAGGAGGAGGAGTCCCCAGAAGATCGATGCCCAAATTCACATCGGCAGTCAGGTCGATCCCAGCTTGGCTGTAAGAGGGAAGACCACTACCTAGCGGCGGAATCACCAATAAATCATAAATTCCCGAAACTTGACGGATGGCAAATGCACCCAATCCATCGGTGTCATTACCGAATAGATAAGTCGGCTGACCTGAAACTGGATCAAACAACTCGATCGTCGCATCGGTGACTGCGGTGCCTCCAGCAAGGACCGTACCTGTAAGGGCTATCCCGGCGGGAAGTGTCACATTACCAAGGTCCGTATTAGCGGCGATGACATTTCCGGGAACAACCAAAGGCGCGAACCCGGTGATAAAGCTAGGCCTAAATGCGATGTCGTAGGTATCTGGCACGACTTGTACCGAAAAAACCCCGGAGGAATCCGCGTTATCATGAGCGGTTTGGATTTCAATACCTGTGGCAGAAATGATGAAATCCAAATCGGTACCAGCGATGGGATTAAGTACTGAATCGACCACCAAACCTGTGACCGCAACTCCCTGCTCCAAGGTAATGGTTCCGACATCTAGACCGGTTGCAGGGACATCTACGGTGGTCAGAATTGGTACCAAAGTCGAACCAAAAGGCGGGTCGATCTCGACTTCAAATTGCCCCACAGGAACTAAAACCTGAAAAGCTCCGCTACCGTCAGTGTTATCACCAGGAGTGACGATCTTTTCGCCGGTCATCAAGTCACGTGCATCGATGTCTGCATCCGATACAGGAACCCCGGAAAGATCGACCACTGTGCCGGAAAGCGTTCTTCCTTCCCGTAAACGAACGTCACCAAGATCTGTGACGCCTGTGATTAATGTGTCTCTCAATTCTCGCGGCACCATATCCAGTGTGGTACTCGCCAGGCTCGCGGTGAACTGAACATCCCAGAAGCCCGGCAAAACCTTGGTCGAAAAGGTACCGTCAGCAATCGTAAAATCACCGGAGAATGGCTGAGCGATCCCTGTCACAGAATCTACAAAATCGAGATCTACAAATGGTAAGAACTCGAAATTTTCACCGACGACTCTGCCTTCGACAATCGCCGCGGCTTCGAGAGCAAATACGCCCAAACTGGCATCTCCATTGAGAGATATCTGCACATTTTCGAGGGGAAAGTACAAATCAGATTGGGCTGGATTCACGTGCAGTAAGTAGTTTCCGGGAGCAGTCACCTGGCAGACAGTCATGCTAAAGGCCCCATCTGCAAAGGTAAAATCACCGGAGAGTATCAACTGCAGCCCCGTCACAGGATCTGTCAAATCCAAATCGAGTCCACCGACTCCGATCCCCGCTTCATCGACAACCTGACCCGTCAAGACCCATGAACCTGGAGGGCACTGCCCCTCAAGGGCTGGAGCAACAAAGACGACGCCGAGGAGCAAAAATAAAACCTTGATCCCGTTTCTCAAATTTTGAAAGTCCTTCATCTCATTATGACCAATCGCAGGCTGGATAAATCACGCAACAAAAAACAAAAGGGACATTGACGTGAAATTCATAAATTGAATAATATCTTTATCCTACATCAATGGCTTGCCCAACGCATGGTCAAATTACAGCGGAAATTGCCGGAAGGGCTTGTCTTGATCAAGTATCTCGGTTCAAAGCGGTTACTGATCCCCGGCATTCGCAGTGTTGTCGATTCGATTCCCAAACGAGGTCGATTCCTCGACCTCTTCAGTGGCACCTCTCGAGTCGGTCACGAAATGAAAAAAGCGGGCTGGCAGGTAATTCTAAATGACTGGAACCGCTACGCCTGGGTCCTGGCCACCGCCCATGTTGTTTGTGACCCCGATCGAACCAATGAAATCGTTAAATTGATCGACCACCTTCATACTATTCCGACGAAAGACGGTTGGTTTACCGAGACTTATTGTAGAAAGAGTCGATATTTCACTCCTGAGAACGGCTCCAGGATTGAGGCCATCAGGGATGAGATTCAACGCATGGAACTCGATGAGGAATTGGAATGTGTTCTTCTTGCCATGCTGATGGAGGCTGCCGACCGTGTCGATTCAACGGTGGGTGTCCAAATGGCTTATCTGAAGGAATGGTCAAAGAGATCACTACAACCCCTTCAACTGCGAGTGCCTGAGTTGATTCCTGGAAGCCCATTGGGAAAAGCAGAAGCTCACTGCCTGGAGGCTCAAGAAGCAGCCCAAAAACTACATACTGACGTCGCTTACCTGGACCCCCCTTACAACCAACACAAGTACATTGGCAATTATCACGTTTGGGAAACCCTTGTCCGCTGGGATCAACCTGAAGTATATGGCGTTGCTTGCAAAAGAATCGACTGCAGAGACAAACGTAGTGATTTCAATTCTAGGCCAGGGATCCATGCTGCCATGGAGCAGCTAATTCAAAACCTTTCTGCCCCTATCAAAATTATTTCATTTAGCGATGAGGGCTATCTGCCTAAATCAGAGATGGAGGCGTTACTGGAAAAGTATGGAAAGCTTCAGACTTTATCTAGGAGCCACTCTCGTTATGTAGGTGCGAAAATCGGAATCCATGCACCATCTGGAGAAAAGGTCGGCAAAGTTTCGCACCTAAAAAATACCGAGTACCTGTATGTTCTCGGTGAAGTAAAACTCAAACTAGACGAGCTTCAAGATCATGGCTGGCTCATCGAGCAACCCACGTCCACATAGATTCAACGCCCTGAAAAACAGCGCGACATTTGATCCACAAATAGTTGCTGTTCGGGTTTAGCGTCTGCGAGCCAGCGGCGAACTCTACCGGATATTGAATCGCCAATGACCCCTTCGACAACAACTCCACTTGCCCCGAGGGTAGGAATCCTCTCCCATAACCAACCTTCCCTTTGTAGCCAAACCGATAGATGCCTGCTCATCACACGGACTACCGATCGATTTTGTTCCGGTTTGGTCAGAGCTTCCTTGTTATCCCGATACCAAACTGCCATCTTTGATTCTTCGACGGGAGAACACAAAGACGCGATGTGATCCGCATATTCCGACAACAAAGGGGCATAATTTCGCAAACCTTCTTGGGGTGGAGAGTGCTTCCATTTCTCTGCTAACAAATGCAAAACCTGAAAGCTCATCGCTTCGCAAACAGCCTCATCAAACCAAAAGTGCTCCCCGATGGATTTATAGTGGCCGGCCAGAATATGAGCAAACTCGTGGGAGAACTGGTAAATCAGTTGGCCCCAATAACGATCTTCGATCTGGAGGCGAATTCTGAAACTTCCATCCGGATCTCTGCGAGAGAGGAGCACAGGCCCCCCTCTAGACTCCACCCGAACATTCACGCCCAGAGTAACACCCGACTTATTCTCAATGCACTCGATGACCGACAAGAGGACTTTGTGCACCTCTTCGGTGGAGGCATCCCCCCACCCTCCCTGAATGACTTCAACGGTGGTCACCTTGGGAGCTGTGGACTCATCAGCAAGAGGCCAAGCTCCCATGGCAACCAACAACAAAGACAAGGCTTTAAGCATCAATTCTCTTCGGGACTATCAGCCCCTTCTCCTGATCCAGCAGCTTCGTCTTCATCGTCTCCTTGAATGTAAGTTTTTGCCTTATAAAAGTAAGCCACCGCCATGAAGAAAAAGGCCGTACCCAGCATCAGTTGAGTAAAGAACCAAAAGTAGGAAGCTCCTTTGACTGTCACATCTCCACCCAACTTGGAGCTCACTGAAGATTCAAACTGCTGCGGAGCAATCGTTGTAGCTTCAACGGCCTCCCTCGTAGGAAGGAACTCCTCGAATGTTCGCCCTTGACGCTCTTCGACCGCAAGCTTGTTTAGTTCAATCTGAGCCTGGCGTTTTTCGAGCCATGTGTATGAACTGACTTGATCGTCCCCCAGCTCACTCGCGACTTGCTGCTCAGAAACTGATAGGCAGGTCCTTGTGACAACAATCCAGGCGTCGTCCTCTGTCTCAGCGACCCCATCGGGACCATCCGAATAGATATGGAAATTTTTGCTGTTGAGCAGCAGATACCGGAGGGGGTTCTGATACTTATCTTGGAGTCCTGAAATTTGAGCGGCACCCGCTTCATTGTTGGGAAGCCGATCATTTTCATTCCAAAAAGCTCCGACCCGATCTCGGGCTTCCAAGAAGACTGTATCGTCGACCAAATCTATCGAGCTCATTTTCCAATTCCCATCCTCAGATTTACTGAAGATGACTTTGTCCCCCGAAGAAAACTCGTACTCTTGAAGGTCGCCACTGGCACTTTCGTCAATATTCTCCCGGGCCACTTGCACACCACTGTCGATCGTAATCGACTTGTTCACAACTGCAGTGATGGTGTTCCCCAATGAAACGCTAAACAAGAACAGCGCCATGATGACAGACTTCATCTTTTTTGGTGCTTGAGTGTAAGCGAATTCAAGGCCAGTGATCGAAACCATCACTTCTGCAAATGTCAGAATGGCGTAAGCCAGAATCTGCCAACCAATGCTTGGACGCTCGCCCTGGTCAATCCAGGCTTGGGTCATCGCAACGATGGCAAACGCGCCAGCGGTAATAAACAAACCTAGCGCAATCTTCCTGATCGGAGTCAAAGGCCAAACTTTATTGATCGCTGGATACACCACAAACTGGAATAGCGGGATATAAATCAAAATCATGATCGGATTGATCGCTTGTATCTGCGAAGAGAGCCAAGTCACTCCGAGCCACTGACGATTCATATCTTCAGCTTGGAGAACCCAAGAAGAGCCGGTCTGATCAAACAATGACCAAAAGACGGCAATAAACAGGAAGACTATCGACACCTTCACGATTGCCTTCAGGCCCTCTTCACTAAATGTCTCCCTAAACCAATCCATTCCACCGGCCGGGATGTGAACGAATACATTTCGTCCCATCCAAAAGAGCACGGTTGCAATGGCCATCAGAACACCGGGTATGCCGAATGCCCAATGTGGCCCGTACCAGTTCAGCAGCCATGGTGTCAAAAGAGTCGAAATGAAAGCGCCGAAGTTGATCGAGAAGTAAAACCAACCAAATGCTTTAGTTAATAAGTGTGCATTTTTCTTACCAAACTGATCTCCCACGTGAGCAGAGACACAAGGCTTGATTCCTCCTGAACCGATCGAGATCAGGATCAACCCAGAAATCAGCGCGACTTGAGGATCGATGGATTCAGAAAGGCCCATCAAGGCAAGAGCAGCGTGACCAGCACAGTAAACCAAACTCAGAGAGAGAATCGTCAGATACTTCCCAAACAGAATATCTGCCAATAAAGCTCCCATGATCGGAGTAAAGTAAACTAAAGAAGTGAAGAGATGATAATTTGCAATCGCTTCGGAATTCCTCATCGCCTCATCGCTCGTGGCCCCCGGCAACAGGTGCAAATATTGAGTCATGAAGATGACAAGAATCGCCTTCATCCCGTAAAAACTAAATCTCTCTGCCGCTTCATTTCCAATAATGTAGGGAATCCCTTTAGGAACTTCCTCGGTTGCTGGTGGAGAAGTCAGATATTTGGAAGACATGAGAGCTGCACTCCTTTGCCGGTGGGTTGCGATGAAGGTCACACACTGGTTTTGGGAGTTTGGCAAAGTCGCGGTGAAGTTGCAACAGTGGGCAATCGAAGTAGCTAGGGCTTACCTGGAATCACCTTAGAAAGCACGCTTTGAACTTGATCAAGCAAGTCTGCAATGGCATAGGGTTTCTGCATAAATGTACCGCAGGACTGATCGTCCCCGAGAAAGTCGCGATCATACCCAGATACGATAATAATTTGCGTTTGCGGAGCCCTCGAATGCACTAAATCCACGAGACGCCGTCCACCTCCGCCGGGCATCACCACATCCGTAATCAGTAGATCAAACTCCCCAGCTTCACCACTCAGTTGGGCGATAGCGTCTTCGGTGGAGGTCACACCGACTACCGCATGCCCCTCTTCCTTGAGCGCATCACATGTCAACTCCAGAATCATTTCCTCATCGTCAACGACCAAGATCCGCGCTATTTTTTTTGTCGGCTCAGCAGAAACCTGCTCCTCCTCAATTGGAGAATCGACGCTGTGACAAATCGGCAACAGCACTTCGAAAGTGCTTCCCACACCTTCTAAGCTAGCCACACGAATGAAGCCCCCACTTTGTTGCATAATGCCGTAGCTCGTGGCCAATCCGAAACCGATCCCTTGATCAATATCTTTAGTCGTGAAAAAAGGCTCAAAGATTTTTTCCAGAATATGCGGAGCCATTCCCATACCGTCATCCTGAACACGGAGAATCGCAAATTCTCCGGGATCAAGATCGTGATCTGCAGCCTCTTGACGCGTCACCATGGTTTTATCGATGCTGACAGTGATGAAACCTCGGCCCTTAATCGCATCTCGCGCGTTTAATACAAGGTTCATCAAAACCTGATTGATTTGAGATTTATCCACATGAATCGGGAGATCGCCCACCTCAGATTTCAAAATGGACAACTCAACTCCATGGGTTTTAACCAAATCATGCAACAAGATCTCTCCGTCACTGAGGACGTCATTCATGTCCCAATTACTTGGAGACAAAACTTGCTGACGACTAAATGCTAGCAATTGAGTGGTGACCCTTGCCGCCTCTCGAACCGCAAACTGAATCCGCTCAACCTCCTTGGCTGCTCCGATATTCGTTTCAGATATCGCATTTGAGAGCCTGTCGCCGGAAGCCATAATCACGGTGAGCAAGTTGTTGAAGTTGTGCGCAACTCCTCCAGAAAGCCTGCCGATCGCCTCCATCTTTTGCGATCTGCGCAAGAGTTCTTCCAGTTCGCGAGTTTCCATTAGGTCAACCAGCAGTCCCTGATAAACGGATTCCTGAACCAGCTGCCAACTGAAGCGCATCCAGCGATAGTCACCGCAATCGGTCTTAAAACGCAATTCAACGGTAGAGTTCTTACTAAGACTTCTTGCCAGGTGAGATCGATCTTCTTCGTGAACGAGATCCTCGAGATACATTCCCAATATCGAAGAGATCTCACCTCCCAAGAAAGCCGACCATGTTTTGTTGACGTATTGGATTTGCCTTTGCTCGTCAAACCGGATGACGACGCAAGGAAGTTGATCCACCAAGTCCTGAAACCTCTTGCGTGAATCATCCAGCTTCTTATTTTTTCCAGCCAACTCTTCAATCAGCCGGTTGTTCGCCTCGATTTGAAGTTCTTGAGAGCGGGTCAAGTCTTCATCGGTCACCTAGACACCTCGGGTTTCAATGTCAAAACTTCGTCCTTGGTTTTCACAGAAGCGTACAATGGGAAAATCTGATCGCAGTAAAACTTCTGCTCAAAATCGGTTCTTCCAGCAGTGCAATCCGAAACGACTGTTACTTCAAAACCTTTCTCGTGAGCAGATCTACCAGTTGAATCGATGCACACTGAAGTAACCACTCCTGCAAGAACCACTCGAGTCACACCGTGATCCCGAAGATACGATTCCAAATTGGTGTTCGAAAATGCATTCAAACCCCTTTTACCTTTGATCTCCTCAATGGAGTCAGAGAAATCTGAAAACTCATCAATCGTCTCTGATCCGCTGGAGTTCTTCAAAAACGCTCCAGTCTCTTTAATCAATTTCAATATCCCTGTGGGCTGGTTTAGCTCGGAGTAATCTTCTGTGAATTGAATCGGTGTAGAGATTACAAGAAAGTCCTCCCTGTCTTTAACCGCTTCAATCAACTTCAGAGTATTCGACAACATCCGGTCTCTACCTTCTGTGTCCTCAAGAGCACCCGTCAAAATCCCGCTTTTGTGGAAGTAATCATTCTGAAACCCGATCAATAGCAAAGCTGTCTTGTCCGACATGAAAGATTCCTTTCTCCAAGCCGCCCCAGAGCGGTCACACTCTTCGATTCAAATTCTCGGTAGAACTCCAGAGAGTACTTCTATTGGCAATTCCACCTTGAACAGTCTCAAAAACGCCGTACACACTCTGTTGAATCCCGTGGATGCGTAAAACAGGACGAACTTTCCGAAAGATATCGTCAATTCCCCTGTTTTTTCCGATGAATTTCCTCAATTCCGGCCTTTTTGCCACTCTTAAGGGATCCCCTGGACCCTTGACGCCCCACCCAATCTCCCTGATTTTGTCCTATTGCTCGCAGTGCAATCGCGGCCTGCCAGTGAGTTTCCCCTCACCTGCACGGTTCACCCAGTTTCACTGCCAGCCATTCAGAAATAGTCGTCATCTGCGAGTCTTGCGGGTCGAGGATTTGAAACCCGGATCGCAGGTGAAATTTAGGAGGTAATTCATGGCATCGATCCAGGGCCCCGCCCTTTTCCTGGCGCAATACATGGCCGACGAGGCCCCATTCAATCAGCTCGATACCATCCTCGATTGGTGCCGAGACCTCGGCTACACCGGGGTTCAAATTCCAACATGGGACTCTCGATGCATCGACCTTAACCTCGCTGCCCAATCTAAAGACTACTGCGATGATTGGCGCGGACACTTTGAATCCAGAGGTTTGACCGTCACCGAATTGTCGACCCATCTTCAGGGCCAATTGGTTGCGGTTCATCCCGCCTACGATGCAATGTTTGACGGCTTTGCAGATGAGTCTGTCCGTGGGAAACCACAACAGCGAACCGAATGGGCTATCGAGCAAGTTCGTAACTGCCTGACTGCCAGTAAGAATTTGGGCCTGACATCGATGGTCACTTTTAGCGGAGCACTCGCATGGCCATACGTTTACCCCTGGCCACAGCGCCCAGAAGGTCTGATCGAAGAAGCTTTCAAGGAGCTGGGTCAGCGCTGGCTACCTATTTTGGATCACGCTGAAGAGTGCGGGGTCGATTGCTCATTTGAAATCCACCCCGGCGAAGATCTTCACGATGGAGCATCCTTCGAAATGTTCCTCGCAGAAGTCAACGAACATGCAAGAGCCTGCATCAATTACGATCCTAGCCACTTCGAGTTGATGGCCCTCGATTACATCGACTTTATCGACATCTACCACGAACGAATCAAATCATTCCACGTCAAGGATGCGGAGCTTGTGAGATCGGGAAGAAGTGGGGTTTACGGTGGCTATCTTGACTGGAAGCATCGCCCAGGTCGCTTCAGAACCCCAGGTGACGGAGCAATCGACTTCCAAGGGATCTTTACCGCTCTGACTCGCCATGGATTTGACGGCTGGGCAGTCGTCGAATGGGAATGCCCCTACGAAGATAAATCTGCGGGGGCAGCCAAGGCTGCCGACTTTGATTCCCAACATATTATTTCGGTCACAGAATCCTCCTTTGACGATTTCGCCGGCGGCAGCGATCCCACATTGAATCGCCGAATTCTCGGACTTGAAAGCTAGGTAACTCCATGTCCTCACGTGTTCGCATCGGCATGATCGGCGGAGGTCAGGGCGCCTTCATCGGAGCGGTTCATAGGATCGCCTTGCGCATGGACAACAAATTCGATTTGGTTGCTGGCTGCTTCGGCAGAGATCCTGAAAACACCAAGCTCACGGGCTCCGAATTAGGGATTGATCCAGCTCGCTGCTACGACACCTGGCAACAGATGATCGAGACGGAAGCAAGTCTTCCCGAGTCAGAGCGGATCGAAGCGATCAGCATCGTCACTCCTAATCACGTTCACCATGGCCCCACCTGTAGTGCACTACGGGCCGGGTTCCATGTGATTTGTGACAAGCCCCTTTGCATCTCTGCGGAGGAAGCTCAGGAGATGCACGCTGCTGTTAAGGAAACTGGAAAAGTCTTCGCCCTGACCCATAATTACTCTGCCTCTCCTATGGTTCGCGAAGCACGAGAACGAGTCCTTGCTGGTGAGTTGGGCCAGATACGAAAAATCTACGTCGAGTACCTTCAGGGCTGGCTCTCAGACAAGCTTGAAGAAAGTGGTCAGAAACAAGCGGACTGGCGCACCGACCCAAAAAGATCTGGCCCCGTAGGAGCATTGGGCGATATCGGTACCCACGCCCATCAACTGCTGGAGTTCATTACCGGAGATCAGGTCGAATCGGTTTTCGCAGTTCTCAACACCTTCGTTGACGGCAGGGCTCTCGACGACGACGACATGATCCTCTTCAAAATGGCCGGGGGATCCACCGGCACTTTGTGTTCCAGTCAAGTCTGCTTCGGTCGCGAGAATGGTCTCAAGATTCGAATATTTGGTACCCAAGGTGCCCTCGAATGGGATCAGGAACACCCCAACGACCTCAAACTCACCGCTGAAGATGGGGTCACCAGAAACTTACGAACCGCCACCGGCGCAGTGGGTGAAGCCTCCGGTTCGTTGACGAGAACACCGGCAGGACACCCTGAAGGATATCTGGAAGCATTCGCCAACATTTACACCAACTTCGCTGCGGCAGTTCGAAATGAATCCTCCTCCATCGATCGCCCCTTTCCAGATATCGAGGACGGCGTCCGCGGAGTCCAGTTCATCGGAGCAGCACTAGAATCCAATGAGATCCAGAGTTGGGTCAAAATGCCTGCAGAGGAGCGTTAATCGTGAGTAGTTACGCCCCCACTCCAGAAGATCGATTCACTTTTGGCCTATGGACTGTTGGCAACCCAGGCCGTGACCCCTTTGGTGAAGCGGTACGTCCTGTTCAAGATCCTTGTGACATCGTTCGCAAGCTCGGAGAAATTGGAGCGTACGGAGTTAATCTTCACGATAATGATCTAGTTCCCTTCGACGCGAGTTCGAGCGAGCGCGATGACATCGTCTCCGGATTCAAATCCGCCTGCGATGAGAGTGGGATCGTCGTTCCGATGGCGACCACGAATCTTTTTTCCCATCCGATCTTTAAAGATGGAGCGTTTACCTCCAACGATCCTGCAGTAAGAGCTTTCGCCCTTCAAAAAACGATGCGAGGCATCGATCTCGGTGTTGAGCTTGGCGCTGAAACCTATGTCTTTTGGGGTGGCCGTGAAGGAACAGAAGTGGAAGCGTGCAGAGATCCTCGCAGCGCGATTCAGCGGATTCGTGAAGCGATGGACTTCCTCTGTGACTATGTAAAAGATCAGGGCTACACAATGAAATTTGCCCTCGAAGCCAAACCCAATGAACCGCGGGGCGACATCTACTTTCCAACAACGGGTCATATGCTTCATTTCATCGAAACTCTTGAGCATTCTGAAATGGTCGGTGTTAACCCAGAAGTCGCCCATGAAACGATGGCGGGGCTCTCCTTTGTCCATGGTGTCGGACAAGCGATGGAGGCTGGGAAACTGTTTCACATCGATCTGAATAGTCAAAAGATTGGTCGCTACGACCAAGACTTCCGCTTCGGCGCCGAAGATCCAAAACAAGCATTCCTGCTCGTCAGATTGTTGGAAGGAACGATGGGCACACCACGTTGGGAAGGAAGTCGTCACTTCGACGCCCACGCATACCGAACTGAGGATCTAGAAGGCGTTTGGGAGTTCGCTCGCGGCTGCATGCGCACCTATAAGATCCTCAAAGAGAAAGCCCAAGCTTTCGATGCGGACTCTGAAGTCCGCGAACTGATCGCAGAAATGAAAAATCCTGACATCGATGGCTTACTCGGTTCCTACAGTGCTGATAATGCTAGAGAGATCAAAGCACTGAACATTGATGCCGATGCCATTGGTGCCAGAGGACTACGTTGGGAAAGGCTCGACCAAATCCTCATGGAGCATCTCCTCGGCGCACGCTGAAACAGGAATCATGAAATCCGTCCCGTTACTGGCGCACACTTCCGCCACTGTATCAATCCTTGGAGGAGGTCCCGCAGGAATTTCTTGCGCCTTGTGGTTAAAGAATCTTGGCCATAAACCAGTGATCCTCGAGTCTGCTGCTTTACCGGGAGGAACCCCATCCTTGATCGACAGGCCGAACCGCTGGATCGCTGGGATGCCGGGGATTACGAGTGTCGATCTCGCCAAAAAACTGATGGAGCAATGCTCCGAATCAGACCTTGAAGTAGAAACCGGGGTGAGCGCTGTTTCAGTGAACCCACTGGGCCCCCACCGTTTTCAAATCTCATTTTCATCCAATGGAGAAAGTCGCGAGTTTGAAAGTGCGGCGATCGTCTTGGCAACAGGAGTGAAACCACGTGGAACTGAAGCTCTTGGAAGGCGAATTGACGCAACTCTCAGTGACAAAATTGATAGCGATCCCCTCGGGCACCTCACTGGTAAAAACAGTCACCTTGGGGAGAGAGCTTTAGTGATCGGTGGTGCGGATAATGCATTCTTTACCGCCAACGATCTTCTCACCGCTGGCGCTCAAGTCACTTTGGTTTGCAGATCAACACCGAAAGCTCAATCGCTGATCCAGTCTCGCATACAAGATTTCATTGATTCGGAAAAATTAGAGCTCATCAAAGCCGATTGCGAATCGGTTCTTCCTGCAGAAACGGGAATCGATGTCGCATTGAGGGCGGAGCAGGAACTACATAAGATCCAGGTTGACCGCATCTACCTCCGCCTTGGCTTCATTCCGAGGTTCGATCAGCTGGGAGGGCTCATCTCTAAACTCGAATTGCCACTCAATGACCACGGTTACCCCATCCATGATGCCAGAGGTCGATGCAAAACTGAGGGAATCTATTGCTGCGGAGACTTATTCAAGCAGGGGCCGCCATCGGTTGTATCCGCCCTTGCAGGTGGGGCCACAGTGGCGAAAGCCATCGAAGAAGATCTGCGCAAGGAATAAAAATGAGTCTTCACCAGCTTCGCATTTTGATTCTTGAAAGCGAATACACGGGAGAAATCAATGCCCGCCTGGGAGTCTCAGAATGGCTCGGCGCAGAGATGACCCGGGTTTCTCTATCAGAGGCACAATTGGTCATCGAAGGCACTTCAGATCCTGCTCCATACCAAAATCATGACATTTTGATCGGCGGAACAGGTGAGGACACCTCCAGTCTAGGCTTGAAGCTAGCGGATCAAGTCGGCAGCCCAATGACCGTCTTTCTAGCTTCGATTCTTCCCGATGATCTAGACCCCGATATTCTCCGCTACGATCTGATCGTCGCACCACCCCACTCCCAGTTATCGGGGGATCGAGTCTTAACGATTTTAGGAGTCCCTCACAAATTCAGACCGAGCCCCTTAACGAAAAATACCTGTTCCGAACCGCCGAAGTTAGCACTCCTACTAGGAGGCAATACACGCTACTGCGATGGATTTACCCCTGAATACGCCTCCCGCTTAGGCGACCGCCTTCTCCGTCAAGCCGACCTGTGGAATGGCAAGTTCACGATTACCAACAGCAGAAGGACGCCTGTTGAATCCCTGATAGCCCTGCGCAAAATTCTCTCTAACGTCGAAGAGGAATTTATTGATTGGACTGAAAGTGGATCAGAAGGTTATCAGAATATCCTCGACAACTCGGATATCATCTTCTGCACAGGTGACAGCCTATCGATGTGCTGCGAAGCGGCCATCACTGGCAAACCTCTGCTAGTGACCTGCGACGAAGAAGCGCTAGAGATATACCACGCCGATACCATCCGAAGGCTTGTCGCAGCAGGCCATGCCCACATTTTCAATTCCCCTGTAGTAAAACTGCCTCAACCAGTTCAAATCCTTGATCCTACCAAGGAAGTCGGTTTGAAAATTTCAGAGTTACTCAAAGCCAGAAGGCAAATTCAAAGATGAATTCAGAATCACCCAGGCCCATCACTGCAGTCGCAGCATTGATACAGAATCAGTCGAGTGAAGTTCTCCTACTCAAATCTCCAAAATGGTCTGGGAGATGGGCCCTGCCTGCCGGAAAGGTGGAATACGGTGAGGGGTTGGAAGTCGCTCTCATCCGAGAAGTCAAAGAAGAAACCGGACTAGACATAGATCACCTGGAAAGCTTGATGGTTCAAGAAATCTGCGAGCCAGAAGACTTCCATCACTCGGCACATTTCATCTCTCATGCATTCTTGGCCAAAACCAACGAAACAAAAGTCATCACGAACGAAGAATCAGACGACCATTGCTGGGCAACACCTGCAATTGCTCTTGAGCTGGAGTTGAACTCTCCTACTAAAGAACTGTTGAGTGACCCGGTGAATCAAAAGCGATTAAAAATGGATACAAGGCGCAATCCTGATCGGGCATTGGGAACAGTCATAGTCGACCAACTCGAGTTCGACTGCATCATCGGGATCCTTCCAGAAGAACGAGTGAACACCCAACCCTTTCGGCTATCCCTGGAGTTAGAAACCTGCTTCCTCAAGGCAAGCCAATCGGAAGACGTATCACATACCGTCGATTACTTCCAACTTGCAGAAAATACCAAATCCATGATCCTTGAAAGGGAGTTCCTTCTCTTGGAAACACTGGTTGAAGAAGTCGCGAAGTATTGCTTGGAAATTGAATCTGTAGAAAAGGTTAAAGTTCGGGCAGAAAAACCGAATGCTATCCCAGGGGCTAACTGCAGTGCCGTCGAAGTCGTGCGCTTAAAGAGGAGTTAAGACTTCTGCGCTTCTGATTCAATCTCTTTTCGCAGTCTCTCCAGCCCCTTCAATAACTCCTGATTTTGATCCTCTTGCCCCTTCAAAGCCTCTAAAGCCACCTCAAGTTGAGATTTTGCTACAGAAAAGTCCCCCCTACCCAGGGCAAGCACTGCTCTTCTGTGCGCAATCAAGGCAGGAACGAATCCAACACTCGCAACAGAGTTATCCAAACTCGAAAGGAGGGCAGAGATCTCAGAATCAAATCGAACCTGATCCGAAAAGCTTCCCAAAACTTCAAGAAAATCGTTCAGCGCCAAGCGAGTATCGGAATGATCGACACCCAACACTCGAATATGCATAGGGACCGTTGACTTCAACTCATGTAATGCTGCATCAGCCTCCCCCAAAACACTGTATAAATACCCGATATTTGAGTCAGCAAAGAGGATGTCCGAATCTTCTTTCCCTCTACTTCGCATTCCAAACTCGCGAGCATTTAAAAATGCTTCAAGAGCAGCTTGATGATTTTTGGCCTTCATCTCCAACACTGCGAGATTCAACAATAGAACGAACTCCAACGGATGATTTGGCCCAAGATAATTCTCGATCTCGCCTAAACCTTTTAGATACATGGCTCTACCCTGGTCATATCTTGAAAGCTTTTTGTAGTTCGATCCCAAATTATTGAGTGTTACGAAGTATTCATAGGAACCTCGGCCAAGCACTCGCTGCTGCTTCTCAAAAACTTCTAGATATAGCTTTAGTGATTTTTCCAAATCACCTTGGTATTGAAAACATACGGCTAAATTGCTTAAGCAAATTAAAGTTTTGCCATGCCCTGCTCCCAAACTATTCCGAGAGATCTCTAACGTCTTCAATAGAGAGGCCGTTGCTTCCTCATAGCGGCCCATATTCAATTCCAGCGTCGCCATATTGTTCAACAATGAGACCCGCGTCTTGGGCAATACTTCCGCGCCAGATTCCCTCACCAGCTTCTCGGCAACTTCAAAGTAATCCTTCGCTTCCTCAAACTTACGCTTGGTATTGCACAAAGTCCCAATATTGGAAAGCAGAGTCACCTCCCGACCAGGGTCCTCAAGGTTATTAGCACGATAGAAATCGAGTGCAGCCTGGTAGTTTTCGTGTGCGATCCCGTACTGACCAAGCTTTTGACGTAACCAACCCGCTTTTGCATAAAAATCAAACTGCTCGATCAAGGACAACTTCTCCAAGCTCTCCAAATTGGTGACCAGTTTTTCTAACTCACTCATAGCTTCCAAGTAGCGGCCTGATTCTGAACAAATCATGACCAACTCAAAGCGAGACTTCCACGCTTCTTCTTTGAAGGGACCTATAGCATCGAAGGTGGACTGATTTTTTTTCTGCAATTCATAAGCAGCCCCCGGATTCCCACTTCTCATCAGTGATTGCGCATAAATTCGACCCCAACGCGCAGAAAGAATTGGATCGTCGGAAAACTCTGCCAATGCTTTTTCAAGGTCATCGAAAAATGCCATCTCAATCACATCACGAGTGATCGCATGGAAGTCGATTTGCTCTTCAAATGTTTTCCTGAATTCTTCGGCACGCTCGGGCTCAAGGCTACCGATAAGCGATTCGACAGCTTGATTAGTACTTCTCTTCGCAAACTCAGACTTCAAAGTCTCTGCCATCTCTGGGATATGGAAGTCTCTTAATGTATTTGCATGGACTTCTAGCATTCGCTCTAGCTGCTTGGCTCTGTGATCTAACTCCTGCAAACCCGCCTGTGCTTTTAACTCGCTTTCCCAAGCCTGGTCTCTTTCTTTGAGAACGATGACCAAACTCAAGGCGAGAACAGAAACGACTCCCGTAAACAACAAAATCGCCCACATGTGAAGGCGAGCATAAAACTGCCACTTATAGAATCGATTAGGAGATCGAGCCAGTAATGGGTTGCTTTGAGTAGTTTCCGCCTCTAAGTCGAGCAAGAATTCACTTGCACTCGAATAGCGCTGCAACGGATCGATAGAAAGCGCCTTGAGCGCGATCCATTCAAGACCCTTGGGGATTCGATCCCGACAGTAACCCTCGCCACGAAGCTCGGAATTGGAATTCACTTTGCTGGGATGGGGGGCGAAGTCCTCGTTTAACTTTTTCAATCGAAGAGACTCAGGCAGCTGTGCCAATCCATTGTGTGGGGGAACTCCTGTGAGACAAAAGAACAGCACGCAACCCAGTGAATAAACATCACTCGAAACGCTGTAACAACCGTCTAAGCCAGCGGCCTGTTCGGGACTCATGTAATCCCAAGTTCCAATGCCGGCTTTCCTTGCTGTAATGGTCGAAACATCCCGTAGCGGGTTATCCAATGCCTTCGCAAGTCCAAAGTCGATGACTTTCACGACCGGCTTATCCCCGGAATCATCGACCATAATGTTCTTTGGTTTCAAATCTCGATGGATAATCCCTCTTGAATGCGCATGTTCGACACCAGCGACCACTTGCGAGAAAACATATACTCGACTTTTTAGGTCAGGGTTTTCTTTTCTGATCCATTCAGAAAGAGGAACCCCATTACAGTATTCCATCATGAAAAAAGGCTGCTCTGTAGAAGTCAGACCAACTTTGTATACGGCAGCGATATTGGGATGATTACAACGCTGAAGAGCTTTCGACTCAGATTCAAACCTGGAAATAATTTGCTTTGTAGCGAGCCCAGACCGAATCACTTTGACAGCACATAATTTCTTATCACCGCCTAACTCCTGACAGTGATAAACCTCACCGAAAGCACCCTCACCAACGAGAGAGAGCACCTTCAAACCCTCAATACCCGGGTAGCGCTGTTCGCCATCAGAAGACATCAAAATTCTCCCTGGTTTCTTATGCAGAACCACGCTGAACGCCACCCAAGAAAACACACCTCAGTCTTCACAGACTTCGCTCTCACAAGCATAAAAGCAACACTCAATCAAATATTCATTTCTTCTTCAAACAACCTTAAATCCCAAACACTAATTAATCGAAACCAAATACAAATATCTCTGAAATTTTGTACTTTTTCTTTGCCTCGTTCAGTAGTTAGATGGGTTATCCATTGGCCTATAGCCCCAGAAAGACCCTTGTGGATTCAAAAGAAACCTCTGCTGGAGAGATTCACATACCGGGGTACAAACTCATCTCCCTGATCGGTGAAGGTGGCTTTGGTGAGGTTTACCAATGCCAGGAGCTCTCAGGCCTCAAGCGAACCGTTGCCATCAAAGTAGTTCGCCTCGGCATGGGTACCCGCGAGATTCTCGCCCGCTTTGATGCTGAGATGCATGCACTGGCGAGGCTAAATCACGATCATGTTGCCAAAGTCATCGGTAGCGGAACGATGGAGAATGGCAGCCCCTACTTCGTCATGGAGTTCATTCCTGGTCTAACGTTATTGGATTGGGTTGAGGAGACATCCCCAACCCTGGCCCTTCGCCTAAATATCTTTCAGCAAATCTGCTCAGCTGTTCAGCATGCTCATTCTCGCGGAATTTTACATAGAGACCTGAAGCCAGAAAACGTCATCGTTTCCGAACAAGATGGCGTCCCCCATACCAAAGTGATCGACTTTGGTATCGCTAAAGCCCTCTCCGATCCACTCACCGAAAAAACCTTGATGACCGGCGACCGATACGTCCTCGGTACTTGGGATTACATCAGCCCGGAACAAGCATGGAGTCATGGTTCAGATGCAGACATCCGCAGTGATGTCTACTCACTCGGAGGGATCCTCTACCGTCTCGTATGCGGCGAATCTCCATTTGACAATCTGAAAGACTTACACGAGACGGAGATTCTTCGGGTTCTGAAGGAGGAGATCCCTTGTCGCCCCAGTAATCGATTGGAAAAACAAAGATCAAAATTGGATCACATTTCAGTTCGTAACGAATTGGACTGGATCATTTTGAAGGCACTGGAATCTGATCCCCAACGCAGATACCCAACTGTCCAGGCTCTCTCCGATGACATCGAACGTCACCTCCTGGGCACAGAGCCGATCTTGGCACGCCCACCCTCAGGAATGTACCTCCTCAAAAAATGGGTTCGCAGACACCCTTTCTTTACGGCCCTCACTTTCATTTCCGTGGTCTTCATTGCTGCGGTGGCCGTCCTCGGTGGATTTGCCTACCAGCAAAAATCGATCGCCAGCGACCGATTGACTGAAGTCATGTCTCTTTCGCTCGATCAGGAAATCGATCAGTTGATCCTTGAAGCGGATGAACTGTGGCCACCCCATCTGAATCAGGTGGCCGCCTACAAAAGTTGGATTGATCGGGCAAATGAGCTGATCGATGGCTCTATAAAAACCGATTCTTCCGGCGAAGAGCGATCAAGCCCGTCATTAAAACAACAGCAGCAAGCTCTTGAGCAAATCAGGTCACGGGCTATTTCTCCCAATTCAAACCCTCCCCAATTCTCAGATGCAAAGGATGCTTGGTGGTTCCGGGAGTTATCAAAACTGATCAACAGAATCGAAGACTTCCACCATCCTCAACACGGCCTTGCCGGAATGGGCATTCATCCCGAGCATGGCTGGGGCGTTCGCCGCCGTCTTCAATACGTCCAACAGCAACAAACCCACCTCGACCAATGGCAGCAAGCATGGCAAATCGCCCTGAATGAGATCAATGCTTCTTCGCGCTATTCGAAAGACCTCGATCTCTCTCCCCAAGAAGACCTCATCCCCATCGGAGTAGATCCCCAATCTGGATTATGGGAGTTTTCCCACCTTCATAGTGGAGCGATTGCGAAGAGAGATGGTTCAGGAAAGCTGATTCTCACCCCTGAGATGGGAATCGTTCTGATTCTGGTTCCCGGCTCAACTTCCTGGATTGGATCCCAGGCTCAATCACCGGCCCTGCCCCACTTTGACCCTGATACCGAAAACTGGGAGGGCCCACCTCTTCAGGTTGATCAACCGGCCTACTTCCTATCAAAGTTTGAGATGACCCAAGCACAATGGGAGCGACTCAGCGGTGTAAATCCCAGTGGTTATGGTCCAACCCGACTCGAAAAGCCGTTGAATGGAATTCAATACGTCTGGAGTGGGCTTCACCCCTTAGAACAGATCTCCTGGAGCGATTGCCACAAGTGGCTGCCACGCTGGAATCTAGATTTGCCGACTGAAGCTCAATGGGAGATCTCTTGTCGCGGTGGCACAGAGACTCCATTTCCTGTCGGCTCACTGGAAGATCTTCCCGCCGACCGTTATCACATCGACTACCCCGTGCCTCGTCTCGAAGGATCCATCACCCGGCCTCCTTTTCATACTCCGGTCGGGATTCGCCCAGCCAATCGATTTGGCTTTCATGACATGATCGGAAATGTCAGAGAGTGGTGTCGTGATCTATTTATCGAAGCCCCACTGGGTAGCTTACCCTCTGAAGAAACTCTCATGCGCTCCTTCAGAGGTGGCTGCTTTGTCTCCAAGGCAGCGGATTCAAGGGTATCGAATCGCCCCGCAGCGGACCTCCAATTCTTCCACCGCGTCCTCGGTGTCCGTCCAGCGAGAAAACTCTTCGACTAATCACTTTTTGAATCAAACCAAAGCATTTAAGCGAACTGAACAGGCCTCATATCTGCTGGAAGATTCCCAATCAACCTATCGAAGAGAGGATATGAAGGCTGAACTTCTTTCCCAGATTGAGTACAGAGAAAGTTGCAGCTAATCTGGCACACCGGGAGGCAACATGGGCCAAAAGCACTATCTGGGACTGGATGTCGGCACTCAAAGCGTCAAAGGACTGATCTTTGATCCTGAATCGGATGGGAGCGTCATCGCCCGTGCAGGGAAGCCGCTGGATCTCCTACCAGGATTACCCGCGGGTGCTGCG